>DTSE01000088.1:18420-102672 GCA_012965515.1 Candidatus Melainabacteria bacterium
TGGACGAAATTAGAATTCCGATTGCCAATGAGGTCGATATTGTAGCGGCTCGTCATCAAGGACGTACCCTAGGATCGAAACTTGGATTTTCGAGCAGCGAGCAGACTCTTATAGCGACTGCCATTTCCGAAATCGCCAGAAACATCGTCACCTATGCCAGACAGGGGCATATCACATTTTCAATCGTCGAAGCATTACCCAAGCAAGGCGTGCAGATAGTCGCGGAGGATGAAGGACCAGGAATCGCTGACATTTCACTAGCGCTGCAAGACGGTTATTCAAGCAACAAGAGCCTGGGGCTTGGTTTACCAGGCGCTAAGCGGCTAATGGATGAGTTTGAAATTGATTCTCAACTGGGTCGAGGCACAACGATCAAGATGATTAAGTGGAAACATCGTAAATGACCTCTCTTCAAGATCATGAGATTGCAGAATGGTTTGCCGCCAGCAAACCTCATCCGCACGAGAATGTTTGCGGCGATGGCTACCTTGTTCAGAACACTCAGAGAGGAGTGTTGTTTTGCGTAGTCGACGGCTTGGGTCATGGAAAAGAAGCTTTTGCTGCGACAGAGAGAGCTCTTCACACAGTAACCAATCATGCAGATGATGACCTCGCGTTCATTATGGAGAGCTGCAACACAGCGCTGAAACAAACGCGAGGAGCCGTAGTCAGTTTAGTCCTATTCGATCATTTGCAAAGCCAAATCTCTTGGGTCGGAGTCGGCAATGTAGAAGGCGTTTTACTTCGCCCTTCCGAAAAACGCGAGTGGCTGCCACTGCGCTCCGGCATTGTCGGCTGCCGGATGCCCAGGCTTACGGTTACCAGCTTGCCGTTGACTGCTGGGGATCTCCTCATAATGTATTCGGACGGTGTGCACAATCGCGCTGTGGAGAACCTGCAATTCTATAATTCGGCTCAAGAAATCGCCTCCGGGATAATGAGCGATCATCTGAGACATACGGATGACGCTATCGTTTTGGTCGCACGGTATCACGGCACTCAGTTACGTGAGGACTGTCGCTAAGTGGAAGAGCAGTACCAGACAATTCTTCTTCACTACATTACTGATGGCGGCGAGCCCGACCTTGAGCTTGCCTATGAATGTGGGCGCCAAGCAGTCGTCGAAGGCACAAGTGTGCTGCAGGTCATTGATGCGCATTATCAAGCACTTTCCGACGTTTTGAGTCGGGCTGAGACACCCGAAGATAGTATGACTATCGTCCAGCGAGCTTCGAGCTTACTTAAGGAAGCTTTGAGCCCATATGAAATGACGCAGCGTGGATATGGTGAAACCATAAATGTACTGCGCAACCAGAACGAGAAGTTGACCAAGTTGATGGAAGAGAAATCTGAGCTCCTTACGCAAAGAGAAGATTTTATGATGGTCGTTACGCATGATTTGAAAACGCCCATCAACGCAGCTGATCGCTGTTTGTCTCTATTGTTGGAAGGCGATTTTGGCGCCCTTACTGATACCCAACTTGAGGTGCTCTCGACAATGAAGGATAGCAACCAGCGAATGTTTACAATGGTCAGAAATTTGCTGGACGCTTATCGGTATGAGCAGTCGACGCCGGTGCTCCATATGTTCAAAATGGATGTTAGCCAGACAGCCACCGCGGTTGTGAATAATTTCAAACTACCTGCGCAAATGAGAGACATGACAATCAAGGCAGAGCTAGAAACTGCGCAACCAAATATGGTGCTAGGTGATGCTAATGCCATTCAGCATTTGATAACGAATTTGATCGATAACGCAATTAAGTTCACTCCTGATGGTGGTGTTATAACCCTGAAGGTGCGCCGCCATGAGGATTCGATAAAAATAGAAGTTTCTGATACAGGCAGAGGAATTGGGAAGGACGAGCAAAGCAGGCTGTTTCAACGTTTCTTTCAAGCCGAAGGTGGCAAGAAGATGTATACCGGAACTGGTCTGGGTCTGTATTTATGCAATCAAATAGCAGCCGCGCACAATGGCACAATTGAGTGCGAGAGCGAGATAGGACGCGGCACCACATTCATTGTTACGCTTCCATCCATTCGTGACTAAGCTCCGGTAATGATTTCGACTATTTCTTGCGAAACAGATTAGCTGATGAAGCAATTAATAGTCCTGAGGAACGATAACTATTTCGCGATAAATTGTCATTTTTAAGCTGAGGCCTTTTCAGGTAAAGCTTATGAACGTCAAAGAGAGACTTCCGCTCAGTAACAGCAAGATCGCCGAAAAATTAAACAGCATCGGGGACTTGCTAGAAGAAAGTGGAGACAATCCCTATCGGGTAAAAGCATATCGGAACGCCGCCACGGTGGTGGGACGCAATTCTCGCGAAGTTTCCGAAATTCTCGAAGATAAAGGTCTTGAAGGATTGATGGAACTGGACGGGATTGGTATCTCGCTATCGCATGTCATTCAAAGAATTGCAGAAGATGGACATGTCTTACTGCTTGATCGCTTGCTAAAGGAAGTAAATCCGGAGGTCTCGCTTTCATCTGTCCCCGGAGTCGGCAAAAAGCTGGCAGCAGAGATCCACAACAAATTAGGAATCGAAAATCTCCACGACTTAGAAATTGCAGCAAATGACGGTCGTCTTGCGGCTGTACCGGGCATGGGTGAAAAGCGGCTGCGCGCTGTGCGAGAGTGCCTAGCTGGTAGGTTTCATCGATTTCCTGTGATGAAGTCGCCAAAAGTCCAAAGTCACATTCATTCGCCAGGCAATAACCCTGAAGTAAATGTGGCTGAGATTCTCAATATTGATAATGAATACAATCTTGCTGTCAAAAAGCATAGTCTGCCTTTAATCACTCCTAAACGATTCAATCCAACAAGAAGCGCATGGCTGCCTGTTTTACATACAGTTAGAAACAATCGTCGCTATACTGCAATGTACTCAAATACTGCAAGAGCGCATGAGCTTGGGACACAGAGAGACTGGGTCGTGATTTATCTTGACGGCGGTAATCTGCAGTGGACGGTTGTCACTGCTCGATATGGTTCATTAGCTGGAAAGAGAGTGGTGCGCGGGCATGAGCGAGAGTGCCTGGAGTTTTATCAACTCCCTGCTGTTGCTGCGCCGTCGCAATAATTAGACGGATCTGCAGATGTTTCTTCTAGAGCTCTAGATAAATCAGCAATGATGTCGTGCCAATCTTCAAGACCCAACGAAAGGCGAATACCCCCGGGCGAAATGCCGATGGCATTTTTGAGATCGTCAGGCAGCGCCGCATGCGTCATCGAGTACGGCGCTTCGATCAATGTTCTAATCTGTCCGAGGCTCACTGCAAGCGTGATACACCTGGAGTTCTTAGCCACGACATTTATAAAAATTTCTGCAGCCTTCTGCGCACGGCCTTGATTTCCCTTCAAGACGAAATAGATGACTGTGCCAGGTGCAAATGTTCCGTCATAGCTAAACATCTGTTTGCGGGCGAGTTCTCTTTGAGGAAAGGATTCCAACCCTGGATATATTACTTTCTCGATCATGGGATGACCCTCAAGAAAGTGGGCTATTTTCATTGCTGACTTTTGCTGATTTACCATTCGAGCCGCTAATGTAGGCAGACCATAAACAAGAATCGGCCATGCGCCTTTCGGCGAGAGGACGCCACCAAAGTCTTTTCGATACAAGAGCAAATCTCTTTGATACTTGGCAGAGGCTATCACTGCTCCTCCCATGTCTGTTCCAAAGCCGCCAATGTTTTTGGTTAAGCTTTGAACGACCATGTCTGCTCCGAATTGAAGCGGCCTCTGGCAGAATGGTGTCGCAAATGTGTTATCCACAATCAGTAGAATTTCGCGACCCTTGGGTCTGGTTGCATTCACGTCGGAAATTGATTTCTTTATGGAGGCAATATCCAGTATGTCTAATGTTGGGTTGACAGGCGTTTCCAGATAAACCACCCTCGTATTGCAAGTGATGGAAGACCAGAATGCACTGGGATCTTTTAAATCAACAAACGAGGTAGTAATACCCTGTCTTGGGAGCCAGTTTGCAAACAGGCTGTACGTGCAGCCGTACAATGTGTGATGCGCGACAATTTCGTCTCCGTGTTTTGTAGTAACTCCTATGGCAGCGCTGATTGCCGCCATTCCAGTGGCAAAACAGACTGCAATGTCACCGCCTTCCGCACATGCAAGTTTTTCTTCGAGCATGCCTCGGGCCGGTTCATCTAATCGGTCGTATATAAAGATCGGAAGACTGTCAATGTCTTCTGGATTGGCAAAGTGAGCAAAACCTTCAGCTCCCCTTTGGACGTTGTCTAGTCTATACGCGCAAGACGCTGACATGGGAGGAACAATATGATGATTGTATTCCCAGTGTTTGCTTCCATAGCTTCCGTCAATCATGCGAGTTCGCATGTTGTAGTTCGCCTGATTTTGTTCTTTATTCTTAGCCATCGAAAGCATCCGGATCGGGTATCACTATTGCAACGATAACGTTGCGTATTTAATGTGAGCCTCGTTCTCAGGAATGATGATGTGGACGTGCTTCTGGTGTGTCTCTTTCCTGAGAGTCCGCAAATTTTCGAGTGACGTGCTTTTCTGCGAATCATACTTTTGATGCATCATATCAATCCGAATGTAGATGTAGCGAAGCGAGCTTCCGGGCGATGATATGTCCAGGTTGCTTATCAAGGCAAGCAAAGATAACTATTGGCGAGACTCATTAAAGGAGAAAGGAAAATGACTACAGCGACGCCTGTTAAGGAAGAAAAGGCCAAGGAAACTAAGAAAGAATCCACAGCTATTGCTCGCAGGGAGCATCCGTTTCTTGCGTTGCAGGAAGAGATGAATCACTTGTTTGAGGAGTTCAAGGGCGGGCTTCCTTTTGGCAGAAACAGATGGTTTGAACCAATGTCGGAATTCAGTGCCAAGGTAGATATGAAAGATGATGACAAAGTAATTGTCGTCAGTGCTGAATTGCCAGGCGTTGAAATGAAAGACATTGAAGTGAAGGTCGAGGACAGATCTCTTGTAATTAAAGGAGAGAAACGCTCTGAGAAGGAAGAGAAGGACAAAAACTATTACAGAATGGAAAGAAGCTATGGCTCGTTTTATCGCTTGCTTCCATTGCCAACTGCTGTTGAAAAGAGTGCAGTGGAGGCGGTCTATAAGGACGGCGTTTTGAAAGTAACGTTGCCTAAGTCGAAGGAAGCCATCGAAAATGGAAAAACCATTCCTGTAAAAGCTGGCTAAGCTAAATCTAGAATCAACAAAAAGCGCGCCCTGACAGGGCGCGCTTTTAAATTGCTTGTAACATACTTTGAGAGTTTTGTTTTGACTGCTGGTTTCAAGGCAGGCAATTAATCTGATTGCAAGTAACCGTTGCTGAGATCTAGAGTGATATTCATTACTCCAGTCGTGGTGACCACCGATTTCATGGGGATATCGCTGTGTTTGAAGACATCCAGCATTTTCGTGTTATCTGGTAAAACCAAAGCCGTGAAAGTTTTCAATCCATTTTTCACGGCTATCTTTCTCAAATGTCTAAGTAGCACTGTGGCAATTCCGAGTCCTTGATACTCTTCATTGACGGCAAAAGCAATCTCTGCCTCGGTTGCGTTTGTACTCGGCATAACATATCGCGCGACGCCTGCCGGCAGAATCTTTCCATCCTCTTCAATACTTGCAAGAAGCGCAACATGATGGAAGAAGTCAACTTCAGTGAAATATGCTAATTCCTTGTCAGTGAGCTCTCTTTTCGGAGTGAGAAAGCGGTAGTAGAGGGATGCTGGACTTAGATGGTGCATACCCTCTGCAAGAATAGGTTTGTCTTCTGGAATTATGGAACGAATGTCCAAGACTCGGCCGTCGCGCAGCTGATCTTTGGCGAAATACTTTAGCTTGAGCCCAATCAGTTGCATTTGTCTTGTTTTAACCGTCCCTTCACTCTACTTTGTCTCGATTATTCTCTTTTGGGTTTAGGTGCCCTTCAAACTCCTTTATGAGAAACGGTGTGAGACATTTCTTTGCGAACACATATGAGCCAAGAACAATAGTCGGAGTTCCCCAAACCCTTAAAAGAAGAGGCAGAAAGCGATAAAGCAAATTTAGTAGGGTGACGCTGAGACCAATACTCATGACGATAGAATTTTTCTCTATCAGCCGTTCCTGTCTACTTCGCGGCATTTTTTTGAAACTATCAATCAGCTTTCGCTTCCAGAAGGCAAGCGCTTCATTTATGTCAGTCGGACGGCTTTCCGAATAGGCTCCTGTATTGGGAAAAGGACTGCGCATCACGTTTGGATTTCTTTCTACTTCTTCCATCTTACACCCCGGGGCGCGAAAACTCTTCCATTTGTTCGCGCTCAATTTCGCGTAATTCTGCTTCTTCTTGCAGATCCGGCTTTACAGTTCTGCTCTTAGTGTTTCCTCTCCGTTTGCGAGCATAGTCTTCTAGCCTTCGCCTGGCCATGTCGAAGGCATCTTTGAGCGCAACCTTCAAGTCTTCGTATTCCGAGCCGTTTACCGACTTTGTTTCCACAACCAGCTCAGCTCCTGGAACAGCCATATCAATACGAACTTGATAGACATTTCCTTTTTGTTGATGTTTATGAGGTATTTCGATTATGACCTTGCAGTGGACAATTTTTTCGAAATAGATTGTAAGTTTTTGACAGTGTTGATTTGCCAGCTCCTCAATACTTTTTGAGTGCTTCATGTTTCTGAAAATTACTTGAGTCGGGATCGTCATGGCTATTTTTCCATAAAGAATGTGATCACAGCGAGTTATGTATTGATGATCACTGAGACCATCGTAGATGCAGCCGTGGGACAGAAGTGCTTTTCCTAGCAGGTGCTTGGAAAATCGTCCTGGTCTATCTCAGACCAATCTGTCTGTGACTTGGTTTGAACTTGCTTTGAGCCATCATGATCTTTCCATGCTTGAGATAGCTCTGACCAGGCATTCTCAAGACCTTCATGCAACTCTTTTAAGGCAAATTGACTGTGTATTGCTGCCATCTCTTCGCTTTTGGTCAACGCTGCCTTTGCCCTTACGGCAGCTTCGATGAGAACATCGATTTTCGCTCCGAGATTGGCAAGCAATTCTTCGGCGCAAGCGTGTGGTTTATTTTCAACTTTCGACATTTCCAGTCCTCTTTTAGTGACCTTGTTTGAACAATATCGAAGTTCGCGAGGCAAGATATCATCCCCGCGGACAGTCCTGACTTGATACCATCGACTGATGGCGTTGTTAATTACAGAGTCTGCCTGCTTCGAAATTTACGTAAAACAAAGACGATTGAGAATGCACTGTGACTGCTTTCTCTTACTTTTCTTAGTTTCTTGAATTGGTCGCAGGACCGGTGCTGCCCTCGGTAGAAACTATCCCTAATTTCTCTCTCTGGAGAACCTGCGTCATATACAACACTTTACGGCGTTTTTCCCCGACTTCCATCGTTTTTGCGGACGAGTTAATACCCATCCTCCCGGACGATAACTGGCATCAACTTGAGATCCGTAAGTCAGAGGAGTTCTTCTTGGCTGGATTCGAACACTAGGATGTCTTTCTTCTCAATACGGATGATACAAAATGAGCACTGTGCATGACTCGCAACATAATGCGATACGCTTCCTAGCAACAATCGCTCCAAACCGTTCTTACTGCTTGAACCCATTACTATGAGGTCTGCAGGCCAGCTTTTGGCGTACTCAAGAATTTCGTGAGCCGGACTTCCGACCAATACATCATATGTTATGTACGCTTCCGGCAATGATTTGAGCAGCGCGGTTTTCAGTTGCGAAAGCATTTTGTCAGCAAGCTGCATCTCTTTGTCGAAGTAAGCTTTCTTTTCCGCATCAGAAGAACCGTAGTGTTGCTGCAACGGAGCAACGATGTTGATCAATTTGAACTGCGGTGAAGATTCCCAGATATGCTTTGCGCAAAAGCGTACGAGGGCATCACCAAACAATTTGTCAGATGCGGCCAAGAGGATGTTCACAACCACTCCTTCAACGCGCGGAGAATTCTTTCATGACTTGTCCGTAGCGCTTACCTACCGAATTACATACCAAGTCGCATAGATCATAGACTGTATTGTCACTGATGCTGTAGTAGACAAAAAGACCTTGTCTCCTTCGTTGAACGATTCCTTGATCGGCAAGTAATGACAAGTGTTTACTAACGTTTGCTTGACTGAGTTCCGTTAGCTCGCACAGTTCTTGAACTGAGCGCTCGCCGTTAAAAAGATATTGCAGAATCTGCAATCGGGAAGCATCTGAAAGGGCTCTGAAACGTGCAGCCACGATTTCTAATGCTGTCCTGGTCAGCATGACCTTTTTGCTTTTCATTGCGGAGCTCCTTGTCTGCATTTTTTAGTCTACATCCGCCTGGCTGATTCTTCAATCATTCTTATGGTTGATTCGTTATATAACCAAATAGCGATATACTGAATTCAGTTTTGTGAGGAGTACTTTTATGTCGGCAGCCACCCCAGGTGCATTGTGCCAATTTATACATCCGCTAGAGGTCGCAAAAAAACAGAAGGCGTTCTTTCTGCTCGATGTTCGAAGCCCAATTGAATTTGAGTCAGAGCACATAGAAGGTTCCAAATGCTTGCCTTTAGCTGACCTGGAAAACAAGGTTGATGAATTGCCGAGGGACGAGGAGCTTTTGGTTGTGTGCCGCAGCGGAAAGCGTGCGGAGAGAGCCGCTTACGCGCTTATGAGCCGAGGACTGCATCCGAAAGTTCTCTCAGGAGGTTTGGACGCCTGGAAGAAGGCCGGACTGCCTGTTGAAGAAGGTAGAAAGATGATCTCAATAGAGCGGCAAATTCAATTGGTCGTCGGCATCGGCGTTCTTTCTGGCCTTTTGCTTGGCACTCTCGTAAGTCCTTGGTTTCTATTCATACCTGGATTTTTTGGAGCGGGCTTGACCTTTGCCGGTCTAAGTGGGACGTGCGCCCTCGGGATTCTTTTAGGGAAAGCGCCTTGGAACAGGCTCGAGCATCCTGGCGAAGGCAAACCGACAAACTGCTGTAAGTGAATTTGGAGGTCTGGAAATGTTGTCCGGTCTCATTGCCGGCGGAATTACTGGAGCCTTTCTTGGCCTTCTTGGCGGAGGAGGCAGCATTGTTGCGGTGCCGGCTCTTGTCTACATTCTCGGACTGAGTGCAAAAGCCGCGATAGGCACAAGCCTTGTGGTTGTTGGCGCTGCCAGTCTTCTAGCTGCCTGGAATTACTATTTGAATCGTAGTGTTGTCGTTCCGCTTGCCATTTCTTTTGGTTTTGCTGGTGTGGCAGGTAGTTTGGTCGGCAGCAAGATTGCTCAGTTTATTCCAGATTCAATTCAGTTGTATATGTTCGCAGCAACAATGGCTATCGTTGCCCTTTTGCTGATGAAGCCTCAGCATGCGCAAGAAGAAGTTTCTGACGGTAGAGAATCTGCAAATTGGCCGGTACTAGCCATCGGCGTAGCTGCAGGAATTCTTACTGGAATCCTTGGTGTTGGGGGCGGTTTCATAATCGTACCTGTGCTGGTCTTGTCTCTGCGATTGCCGCTTTTGAAGGCCGTTGGCACGTCACTACTGATTATTGGACTCAACAGTATTGCTGGCTCGATTTCTTACCTTCCTTACCTCCAGCTTGATTTTTCAATTGCTGTGTTCGCTGTGGCAACACTGGTTTTTGCCGTCTTGGGCGCTCGTCTTGCTCGTGTGATACCGCAGGAACGCTTGAGAGGGGCGTTTGCATTCTCATTGATATGTGTATCAATTTTCATGTTCGTAAAGCAGTACTAGATTAGTTAATGGTGGAGGTCAGATATGTATTTTAAGCAGTTTTATCTTGGTTGCCTGGCGCATGCCTCATATTTGATCGGGTCACAAGGCGTGGGTGTTGTAATTGATCCGCAGCGTGATGTGGATCAATACATTGAAGAGGCGAGGAAGCAGGAGCTTCAAATCAAGTATGTGATCGAAACACATCTGCACGCTGATTTTGTTAGTGGTCACCGCGAGTTGGCAGAGAGAACCGGTGCAGAGATCGTTTTTGGCGCCAAAGCCAATGCTAAGTTTCCACATGTTGCCACCAAGCATGGCGACCTTCTCAAAGCAGGCTCCTTGGAAATGAAAGTCTTAGAGACACCCGGGCACACACCAGAGAGTATCTGCGTTCTTGTCACTGATACTAGTAATCCTGATGCACCGGCGAAACTCTTTTCCGGTGACACACTCTTCATTGGAGACATTGGACGCCCTGATCTGGTAGCGGTGAAAGGGCATTCGGCAGAAGAGATGGCCGCAAGTATGTATGAAAGTCTGAATCAAATTTTGCTTAAATTGGATGATCAGGTAGAAGTTTATCCAGCGCACGGTGCGGGCTCTCTGTGCGGAAAAAGTTTGTCTGCGGAGAAGTCTTCGACAATTGGTCGGGAGAAGAAATTCAACTATGCGCTTCAACCTATGTCCAAGGAAGCTTTCATAGCGATGTTGATAGCCGACCAACCAGAAGTACCGGCGTATTTCCCGAAGGATGTGGAAATGAACCAAACTGGAGCATCTCCACTTTCTGCTTTACCTAAGCCTCAACTGATGCAGGCCGCCGAAGTGATCAAAGAATTGCAGAGAGGGGCGGTGGTGCTTGACGTGCGAGATGCTTCGAAATTTGCTGAAGGACATATTAGAGGTTCCTACAACATAAGTCTGTCCGGACAATTTGCTTCATGGGCCGGAACTATTATCGAAGTCGGCACGCCGGTTATTCTTACTGCCGATGATTTCGCGCAGGTAGAAGAAGCGGTAATGAGGCTGGCAAGGATTGGAATTGAAAGCGTTATCGGATTTCAGTGCAAAACTGAGAATGAGTGGTGCACGCAGCCATTTGACATTGAGCGCAGTCAGCTGATTTCGGTGAATTCGCTCAACGAAAGGATGAGTAAAAGCGAGCAACTACTGGTTATCGATGTTCGAAGAGAAGGAGAGTTCTCCGCCGAACATATTTCAGGAGCCGTGAACATACCTCTGGCAGAGCTCTCAACCCGGTTGAGCGAAATTCCTCAAGACAAAGAGGTGGCTGTGATTTGCGCTGGCGGTTACAGATCGTCGATTGGTGTGAGTCTTCTGTTGCGTGGCAATTTCTCGAAAGTAGTCAATGTAATTGGCGGATTTTCAGCTTGGAAAAAGGCTGGTTACACAGTTGTCTCGAAAGAGCCGGCGCTTGCCTAACAGGCTTTCCTCGCTTCATTGCGACAACAACTTTCGCTCGGCACTCGTTGCCAACTCGCTTGAGCTTCTTGAGTGTAAGGTTTATCAGCTCGCACATAGCAGTCAGCTGCTCCTGTTGGGCACTCGTCGACACATCTGCCGCAGTCATTGCACTTTTCTGCGTCAATGCAAAACCTTCCACCAATCGAAATTATTGCCGATAGTGGACAGGCCATCTCGCATGCCGAGCAGCTTATACAAGTTTCAGGATCAGTAACGTGTTGCAGCATCTGGAGTATTTACCTGGCTGTCGCTGTTTGCAAGTCGGTTTCTTTCTTTTCGGAGTACCCGAATTGCATGTCGTAATTTGGGACAACGTTGTCCGGAATCTCTAGTCCGAGTTCTTTCAAACGGCTCGAGACAATCTCCATGTATTCTTCTTGTAATTGTTGCGATGTTTTCAGTTTTAAGCCGAACTCGAAATAACGTGCAAAGTGCTTGCTGTCGTCGGATGGTCTGCCAGAAAAGCCCAAGCCCATTGCCATGAATTTAGGCAATGCCGCTTGCAGTTTTTCGCGACCTGCCTCTCCTTCAAATTCAATGACACGTTTTGACGCCCAGACACCAAAGGCCAGGTGTCCTTTCTCTTCTTGCCAGATTCGCTCACTGACCTTTCGCCACGGTAGATAGCTCGAATCTTTGTACTGACCAAGAAAGGCAACTGCTGCAGGCGTTACTACAGTTGAAAACATTGCAACATCGGTCCAATCACTGAAGAATGTCGACCAATTTTCTTTCCGAAATCCGTTGATTACTCTTACAACTTTTGGATCCGGATTGTCTGCATGTGTTACAAGGTGCTGAACTCTGGCGTTAACGTCGATGCCCAGGGGTTCCAAGATCTGCCAGCAATACCAGCCATGTCCCATCTCTTCCATAACCTTTTTTGCCAGCCTGTAAGCTTCTTCTGGGCGGGTGGCAAAGCGCATGTTTTCGGAAACACGTTGTCCGCCTGCAAATTCTGAATCGGCTTGGAATGAGAGCAGATCGATAAGTGCACTTCTATACTCACTTGGAAGTGCATCATTTTGATCATAGGTTTTCATAATAAGTACTCCAGTATACGAGCTGCTAAAGCCGTCTTTTTCGCCATTGATATACGCCACTTGATTTGGTGTCACAAAAACGGCAGCGTCCATATAAATAACTCTTAGAGAGCTCTTCTTGGCGCTGCCGTTTTGCGGTACGTTTCTTTTGTCTAGAGGGGTTAACGCTCTTTTGACTGTTAGTTTATTGCTTGTTGCTCGTTTATCCATCATCTTTTGGGATGATTTGGATGACCTCGCTATGCCCCTTGCGTCTGTTTCAATTTCTTGCAGTACTCGTATAGCTTTCTGACCATACTCTTATCATTCACTACGGTCTTGTAGTAAGGCATGTGTCCCGGCGGATTTTCCAAGTACTCTTGAAATGTCGCGATGCTTTTGAGAACTTTAGAACCGGCAATAGGCTTACTAGGTTTTGCTGTATTGCCACCGGCGACGTGGCAGCTGGAACAAAATTGTTTATATATGTCTTCACCTGTTCTCTTGTTTGAACTTTCTTCACCGGAACAAACAGGTGCGAAACAGAACAGGACTGCGCTTAAAAATATGGCGGCAGTTGCAGATTCGCTTGTTGAGTTAAGAGTTGATTTCATAATTTACCTGAGACTGGCCTTACACAGGAGATATTCCTCAATCTATGTACCATTCGATGCGAGAAATCTCTCCCTGGGCGAAGTAAGTAGATAGCAGTCTGCGACCGCCGGCTTTTTCTCAGTCGTCCTCTTCAAGAGAGGCATTTCGATAATCATCTAGCGAATCTTCATCTAACTCTCGCTGATGTTTGATAATTCTCTTCAATTCCAGATAATGCTTCAACCAAAAGTCATCATTATCCTCATTGACGCAAGCACTGCGCTGGGCCCGCTGCCACTGATGTTCGACTTCTACTAGTGAATCGATGAATTGATCGTGATGAAGGAGTTCTTGCGGGCTCAACTTCATTTTCTTCTCCAGCTGCGATTCAAAATGGGCAGGCTCGCCATCCTTATGAACACTTTTCCAGAACGTCAATGCCGGGAGTTCTGCCTGGTGACTATGTTCGATCATGCTAGTACGTTTCTTCAGATTGTCTAAAAGATCGCCGCATCGTTCACATTCGCATTCTTTTGCGTTGGCTGCTCTTAGATTAACTAATCTCGGCAACTGACTGCCATCCAGCATTCGTTTCCCCGCTTCGGTTACAACTTCAAGGTTTCCTTCGGTTTCCTGACTTGCGAATAAAAAACCCAACATTGTTCATCCCTCTCAAAGCTAACCCCTTCTTCACTATCGCTGCTTCTGCCAATCGCCGTATCATTCTGGTGGGGGAATTGAGGTATGGCTGGAAACACTTTCCAGCTCAGCCTTTCAGATGCCTATCACTCAAAAGATGACGAGGATGGAGTTTATCACCCATCCAGGCTACGCCTTTGGACATATTCTGAAGTTGGTTCTCTAGCTAATCAGTTTTAGCGGAGATTCCTTGACCTTCGGAAAGATTTCGTCCAAATCTTCGCGAGTCAGGGTTTCTGCAATGAGAAGCAACTCTGCGCCAGTGACCAGGTTTGTCTTGTATCTCTCGAGAATCGCAGATGCTTTTTTCTCTGCTGTCTCAATCAATTCTTTTATCGCGTGATCAATCTCTTTGAGCGTTTCTTCGCTCAGGTTCGGACGACTGCGAAACTGTTGCGACGCGTCGAGAAAAGTTGGGGCATCCGCCTCGTAGAGAACAGGCCCCAGTGACTGAATCATTCCATATCTTGTAACCATGCTGCGTGCGATGTCTGTTGCTTTGCTCAGGTCGTCCGCCGCCCCAGTGGATAATTCGTGAAACATCAACATCTCAGCAGCTCTTCCACCAAGCAGAACCGCCAGTTTATTTTCTAGATCTTCTTTCGAAACCAAGTATCTGTCTTCTGTCGGCCTCTGCATTGTGTAGCCGAGTGCGCCAATGCCTCTGGGAATGATCGAGATCTTTTGCACCGGATCTGTACCCGGAAGTGCCATCGCAACCAACGCGTGTCCCATCTCGTGATGTGCAACGATGTTTCTTTCTTTGACGCTAAGAATTCTACTTTTTTTCTCTAAGCCCGCTACTATTCTTTCAACCGCTTGAATGAAGTCTTCTTCGTTGACCGCTTCTGCTGAGCGTCGAGTTGCTAGTATCACTGCCTCGTTGACTAGATTTGCCAGATCGGCTCCGGTAAAGCCAGGCGTCATTGACGCAATGTGTTCCGGGTTTACGGAAGGGTCTATTTTCTTACCCTTGAAGTGAACGGTTAAAATTTGAATGCGACCTATTTTGTCCGGCCGGTCGACTAACACATGGCGATCGAAACGACCAGCCCGCAAAAGTGCTTGATCCAGAATCTCTGGGCGGTTTGTTGCAGCCAGAAGCACAACTCCCTGGCGAGGATCAAACCCGTCCATTTCAACCAGTAATTGATTGAGCGTCTGCTCCTTTTCGTCGTGACCGCCCATCATTGGGTTTAAGCCGCGTGCTCGTCCTAATGCATCGAGCTCGTCTATAAAAACGATGCATGGCGCATTTCTTTGCGCTTCTGCAAATAAGTCGCGAACTCTTGCAGCACCTACGCCGACAAACATTTCTACGAATTCCGAACCGCTTATTGAAAAAAATGGTACACATGCTTCACCAGCTACCGCCCTGGCTAACAGTGTTTTTCCTGTGCCTGGTGGACCTACCAGTAGAATACCTTTTGGTAAGTGTCCTCCTAATCGCGTGAAGCTTTCCGGTTTCTTCAAGAAACCCACTACTTCTTTTAGCTCTTCCTTCGCCTCATCTACACCAGCAACGTCCTGGAATGTGACTTTCACTTTGTCTTCCATGTAGACTTTTGCTTTGCTCTTTTCTATAGACATTAGGCCAGGCTGCATGCCTCCTTGACCGGCTGCCCTATTCACGAGCATCATCCAAAGCACGAAGAAGATAATTGCTGGAAGCAAGAGCGAAGGGAGGTCTCCAAAGCCTTCTCTTTTGGCGCCTGAGAACTTTATGTTGGCACGAGATAAACGCATTACCAAGTCAGGATCTTCAATACGATATGCTTTAAAGATCTTGAACTTGTCTTTTTGATTTCTTGCATCGAGATAAGTATCGTAGACCGTTACCTCATCGAATCGCCCGTCGGCGGCGTAACGCAGGAATGTGCTGTATGGAACAACTTCAATTCGCGTGGCATTGATTAGCGGAAGAAAAAGAAGTGCAAGCCAGAATGCGGCAATGAACAACCAAGCAAAAATTTCGACCCTTCCTGCTTTTTCCTCTGACTTGTCTTTGCTTGTAGTCATTTCCTCTTTAGCCCTTAGTTTGCATCACACGTAAGTCTTCATCTCGTTGGGAAGATCGCTTTCGTCAAGTTCTATATCGAGAATCTCACTGTCTGGAATTTTGACAATGGTAAAGGAGCAAGGCGCGTGTGAAGCGATATAAAATGAGACACTCCCGAGAATCATTCTCTCCAGTCCGGTCCTTCCATGAGAGCCCATTACGATCATTGAAGGCTGCCAGTTTTCAGCAAGTGAGAGTATTTCGGCTGTCGGTGTTCCCACAAGAATATCGTATGACACGATTAGGTCGGGGCGTTTTCTTTGCATACGAGTTTGAATGCGAGAAAGTACCCTGCCGAAGTGAATTCTCTCATTTTGAAATACTTTCTCTTTCTCTTCTTTTGTACGGCCTGGTTGCCGTTCTAACGGTGCGATCACGTTGATCAATTTGATCTCAGTGCCTTCCGGCCAGTTATGCTTTTGGGTGAAGCGGCTTAAGGCCTCGCCAAACAATTCGTCTGAAATTGGTAGAAGAACTTTCACTTTGAATACTCCAAAAGCATTTTGATTGCATCACTTCTGCCACTGTATTGCCTTGTGGAGTTCAGCGTATCCTTCTTTGGAATGGGGCTGAGCATCAACAGTCCTATAAAAGAGCTGTTTGGCAATCTCGACCACGACAAGATAGGTAATAGCAATACCCGCCAATATTGCGTAGAACACCAAAGGCAGCGGCTTGAATCCGAGACTTTCCCCCCAGGGTTGCAAGGTCAGCAAGCAAGCACTTGCCACTACAGCCAGACTCAATACTGTCAAAAATTTTCCAGGGTGGCTGGCAAAGCAAGAACGCTTTGTTCGGATTACAAAAATAACGAGGATTTGTGTGGCTAGAGACTCTACGAACCAGCCTGTGTGAAAGAGAGCTTCATTTGCTTTAAGAACTGCGATGAGAAGGTAAAAGGTGATGAAGTCGAAGACTGAGCTAATCGGTCCGATCGTGAGCATGAAATGGCGAATGAAGGAAATATCTCCGTGAGTTGGCTTGGAAAGCGTCTCCTCATCTACATTGTCTGTTGGTAGTGCTAATTCTGAGAGGTCATAGAGAAGGTTGTTGAGAAGGATTTGCACTGGCAACATAGGTAGAAATGGCAAAAATATCGTTGCCAATGCCATGCTAAACATGTTGCCAAAATTGGAACTTGTTGCCATCAAGATGTACTTCTGGACATTGCCGAAGGCTTTTCTTCCTTCTCTAATGCCGGCGTGGAGCACCTCAAGATCCTGCTTTAGAAGTACCATGTCCGCTGCCTGCTTTGCGACGTCTACGGCCGTATCAACCGAAATGCCGACATCAGAGCAGTGTAGTGATGGAGCATCATTAATCCCATCTCCCAAAAAGCCGACGATGTTTCCTCGCTCTTTCAGGGCTCTAATTATTCTCGTCTTTTGTGCGGGGTTAACCCGACAGAATAAGTTTGTTGATAGTGCTCGAGCTTGCAGTCCGCGATCATCCAGTTCGTTTAACTCATTTCCTGTTAGTACACCCTTCACTTCAAATCCGAGTTTTTCGCAAACGTGCTTGGCCACGAGTTCGTGATCGCCGCTTAAGACTTTTACTTCAACATTGTCCGCTTGAAGCTCTTTGATTGCCGCGGCCGCTGATTGTTTCGGTGGGTCTAAGAAGGCCGCAAATCCTGCAAAAACCAGCTCGGTCTCATCGTCAAGCCTGGCATGGTCATGTTTTTCATCTACGATTCTGTAGGCAATTGCGAGTATGTGAAAACCCTCACTCGCAAGTTTTTCGAACAAACAGTCTATTTGTCTTTTGCACTCCGCCGTGAGGGCGGCTGGCAGTCCATTCGACCACTCGAATTCTGTACAAAGATTGAGAATACTGTCCGGAGCACCTTTCACCGCCAGAATTCGCTTATTCTTGTGCTGGGCGAGAACAGAAACTCTTCTTCGTTCAAAATCGAAAGGGACTTCATCTAGTTTTTGCCAGTCGGAGATATCCATCTCTTCATGCGCCAGAATTGCGTCGTCCAGAGGGCTTCTGACGCCTGTTTCAAAAAAACTGTTGACATATGCTAATTCCAAAACTCTTTGGCTGTCATTGCCTTGTGAATCAACATGCTTCTCCAGAACGATTTTGCCTTCGGTCAAAGTACCTGTTTTATCTGTGCACAGGATTTCCATAGAACCCAGGTCTTGAACAGCCGAGAGTCTTTTTACAATGACCTGCGCCTTGGACATTTTTAGTGCCCCGCCTGTCAAAGTGACAGTGATTACCATCGGCAAAAGTTCCGGAGTCAGTCCCACTGCCAGTGCCACTCCGAAAAGAAGCGATTGCAATAATGGTCGGTGGAATGCAACATTGACTGCGAAGGCGAATACAACAAGAACAAGCGTAAAGCGCATAATCAGCATGCCGAACTTGCGAATACCTATCTCGAAAGATGTTTCCGGACGGCGTTTTGCCAGGTTGCCGGAAATGCCACCGAGGACGGTGAACTTCCCGGTATGCACAATGCGAAGTTTAGCTATGCCACTGACTACCGAACTGCCCGCAAAGACAAAGTTCGCTGCATTCAAATCGCTTTCTTCCAGACGGTTTCCTGCGATTTTTTCAAGAAATTCAGCCGCATCTTTTGCTGCTGTTTTCTCTACCGGATAAGATTCACCGGTAAGCATCGACTGATTGACGAAGAAGTCCTTTGTGTCAAGAAGTAGCCCGTCGGCCGGGATCAGATCTCCTGCCGAAAGCAGGACGAGATCACCCGGCACGATTTCTTTGCTTGGAATAGCTTGCTTCTTTCCGTCACGCACAACAGTGTTCGTTACGGAAACACTCGCAGACAGCTTTTCAACTGCCTGGTCCGCGCGATATTGTTGAAGAAAATCCAGCGTAATGCTGATAGTAATTATGGCAAAGATAATAATTGATCCTGCCATTTCGCCGGTGAAGGCGGAGACAAGCCCGGCGCTCAGAAGGATGAGAACCAGTGGATTTTTGAATCGCGATAACAGGTCGGTTGACCAGTGCGTTTTGCGCGACTTTTCCGGCACATTCTCGCCGAACGTTTGAAAACGTTGCCGGGCTTGCTCCTCAGAAAGACCGCTTTGGGCGGTTGATTCGTGACTATCCAACACTTGCCTTAGCAATTGTTGTGTCTTCTGCGAACCATCAAGAGGCTTTCGGGAGAGTGAAAGCATATTCCTCTTGTCCTGCTTCTTCCGGCTTCTCTTCGTCTTCGTTAAAGTCTTCGCCTTCGGCGTTTTCGATCAGTTCTGCGTTTTCTTCCAAACGTCCGTTGAAGACAACGTCGACTAGTCCAAAGAAAAGCAAACCGGCATTAGCACCGACTGCTGCACCAGCAGTGACAGCGCCGACTAAACTAGCCGGGGAAATCAAATGCATCAACCATACGGCAGTAAGGTAGCCACCAATCAAAGTGCCAGCGATTACCGAGAAGATGAAACCCTTGAATATCGGCTTTTCTGTCGAAAGCACAAAATCGGGTTTGATTTCTGTGAGTTTTCCATTCATACCTAGTTGGGCAAACATAGTTGTTACTCCTCGATTTCCTTGAGCCGCACTTGCGTCTGTCACTTCGCTCGACGGTTTGGGCTCGACGTCCCTATCGTCCCACTGCGTGCTGAGCGGCCCATCGTTCTCAAGGTTGAACTGCTAGCCTGCCGCCGCTGCTTCATGTAGAAAGCCGACTGCTGGGCGTTGCGAGACTTTTACTGTCTGCTAATAGTCCTTAGGTATGATTGCTGGTTTTACTGGCTTCTCCGGTCTGGCAGCCCTGCGGACGATACCTGAAAGCCAGCCGGAACCCATACTGGTTGGGTATTGCCTGCGAGGTCAACCATGCCCAACGGAGTTGCAGAGAAAGGCGCGAGCATGAACGAGACAAGTGTTCCAGTTTTGCCTGACAAACCGTTTTTCCTTTCCATCGATCGCGCTTCGCTGCTGCCTGCCAAGGAAGTAGTTGAACGTTTAGAATCGGATGCCAGCCGTGGATTAACAGCCGAGGAAGTCGCTTCCCGATTGGCTCGTTTTGGTCCTAACGAGCTGGGCAAGAAGGCGCAAGTCAATCCCGTTCGTCTTTTTATCAATCAATTTATTTCAACCGTAGTAGGTCTGCTAATAGTCGCGGCTATCGTGTCTGAGTGCGCGGGCGAACACTTGCAAGCTGCAGGCATTGCTATCGCCGTTTTGATAAATGGCATCGTCGGTTTCATTACCGAATACAAGGCCCAGGTATCACTTGCCGCGTTGGAAAAGCTCTCCGGTCCTGTTTCTCGAGTACGCAGGGGCGGGCAGGACTTCGAAGTTCCTGCCAGCGAGATAGTTCCAGGCGATGTCCTCATCCTGGAGGAAGGGGCCCGGGTTCCTGCCGATGTGAGACTTTTGAGCGCGGCATCGCTCAGCCTTGATGAGTCAATGCTTTCCGGTGAGAGTATTCCAGTATATAAATCGAGTGAGCTTGGTGACGAAACCGAACAAGTCACAGTTGCATATCAAGGAACCTTGATTCTCAAGGGCAGGGCTAAGGCGCTCGTTGTTGCAACTGGAAGTAACACTAAACTGGGGCAGCTAGGACATTCACTGACTGAAATTCGCGCCAAAGCAACACCATTGCAAGACGACCTGGAGAAACTCGGTAAGCAACTTAGTCTATTTACTGTGGTTGTATGTGCCGCTCTCTTTGGCTTGGGTCTTTTGCACGGCGAGAAACCGTGGGAAATGGTTCAAGTTTCCATCGCATTGGCAGTTGCCGCGATTCCTGAGGGATTGCCCGTAGTCGCCACATTGGCGCTGGCTACAGGAACGAACCGGATGGTAAAGCTGGGCGCCTTGATTAGAAAGCTTAGTGCTGTTGAAACTTTGGGATGCACCGAGGTCATTTGCACCGACAAGACCGGTACTCTGACGCAAAATCAAATGACAGTAACTGATATCGTGCTTGACGGGCGACACTTGAACGTATCTGGCCTTGGATACACACCTGAAGGCGAGTTCTCTGAGAACAATTGCGTTGTGCTTAAGGAAGAACGCTCATTTTTGAAACCTTTGCTGACTGCTGCTGTTCTTTGTAATGATGCGAAGCTGGAAATGCATGAAGATGCGCAGTGGCATATACACGGAGATCCCACAGAGGGAGCACTTTTGACGGTCGGTCTGAAAGCCGGCATCGAACAGAAAAGCAGCAGAGAAGAGCTGCCGAGGCAGAAAGAGTTTCCTTTTGAACTTAGCCGAAAACGAATGACGACCATACATCAGTCTCAAGGCGGAGACTTTCTTGCTTACACAAAAGGCGCTCCCGAAACAGTTTTGGCTCTATGCATGAATTACCTCTCCTCTAATGGCGTAAGCGAGCTCGATCAGCCTCGTCGTGAATGGTTCCTTTCCAAGAATATTGAGCTCGCGAGCAAAGGTCTACGAGTGCTAGGGCTGGCTGCTCGAGATCTCGGCACGCGTAAAGTTGCAGCACACGCCGATGCCGAATCGGATATGACTTTTCTTGGATTAATCGGAATGTCTGATCGTCCAAAAGAAGGTGTCTTAGAGGCCATTGAGGAATGCAAGCGAGCTGGAATCAAAGTGATAATGCTTACGGGAGACCAGCCGGCGACAGCTGTTTCGATCGCCTCGGATCTGAATATATTGCCTTCGGCCCCACGTGATGCTGATGCTCTTCCTCTGAGTTTTACAAGCAATAACGATGTCGTCATCGGCAGAGACTTGGAGAAGATGGATGCCGAGCAAGTGAAAGAACGTCTATCTCATTGCTCTGTATTGGCAAGAGTTCAGCCCGAAGCGAAGCTATCAATTGTGCAGGCGTTGCAATCGGCTGGCAAAGTAGTTGCTATGACTGGTGACGGTATCAACGATGCTCCTGCGCTTCAACAATCGGACATCGGCGTGGCAATGGGCAGATCCGGAACTTCTCTAGCTCGCGAGGCTTCGGACATGGTAATCACCGATGACAATTTCCCTACGATCGTGCATGCGGTCGAGCAGGGGCGTGTCATTTACTCGAATATATCGTGTGCGGTTGCCTATTTGCTTACCGCGAGCCTAGCCTCTGTATTGACAGTTGCTGCTGCTGTCGTGTTTGACACGGGTCTCCCGCTTTCTCCTCTTCAACTTTTGTGGTTGAACTTGATAATGCACATATTTCCAGGCTTGGGTCTTGTTTTGCAAAAGGCACGGCCCGGGATTATGCGCGAGGCTCCACGGGGCAGAAAGCAATCCTTACTTGGCAGAAAGGAATACATACAGATTTTTATGAGGGGGGCGGTTGTTTCTCTTGTAACCATTCTTGCGGCCGAATCAGTGCGTGGTCAGTCCCTGGAGTATGTAAGAAGTGTGGTTTTAGCGACAATTTCTGTAGCACTCTTATTGCAGTCCTGGTCTTGGCTGGCCGCCAGACGCCCAGCTGACGATTGGTCGTATTTGAGTAGCGGGGCTATGTATCTCAATACGGTTATGGGAATTGGCTTGCTCCTTGTGGCAACGTTATTTCCACCCATGCAAGCTATTTTGGAAACAGTCAATCTTACTGCTCAGGCCTGGTCGGCAACAATTTTGTTTGCGCTATTCTCGTTTCTCCTGACATCTTTGATGCAGGACTATTAGCTGTTTTGTGAGTTTCCGCAGGTATAGTCCGCGGGTATGATGCGCCGATTTCCTCGAGCTGTTGAAATGGGATGGTTGAGGGGCAGCAATAACGCCCCTCCAGAAGTTTAAGAGGTGATTTCAATGAAAGTTTTGATCTCAATTGATGAGTCGGAGTATGCCGCAGCAATTGCACAGTTTGTCGTAGATCATCAGTGGGATAAAGATACGGAGTTTACAGTCATGAGTGTTGTCGAGCCGTTAAAGGTCGGCAACGTGATGGCAGTTCTGCCAGGACCTATCCTGGATGAAATGATGGAGAAGAGACAAGAGAATGCTCAGCAAGTAGTTGAAGATACGGTGCGCTGCATAAGCAAAATTGTGTCAAGAGATAAGATTCGCAAGCAAATTATCGAAGGCTCTCCTACAGAAGAAATAATGAAGGAGATAACGATATCCAAACCCGACATGCTCCTTATCGGCAGTCATGGACGACATGGTCTTGATCGAATCATTCTCGGTAGCGTTTCACTCTTTCTCGTGTCTCATGCACCATGCTCGGTGATTGTGATCAAGCCAAAGAGAGCAGGCGGAGAGAAGAAGCAAGCTGCGTGATCTAGAACTATCCGCGCGCGTAAGGTTCTGATTCAATTTTGACTGTTTTGAAATCATACGCAAGGATCTGATGTTCTTTCTCTAACGCGGTTAGCATGGGAACAGAGAAACGAGAGGGGGGAGGCTATAATGAACACTCATGAAAACGGCGAACATCACAGCTTGATGGAGCATTTCTTCCATGATAAACACGTGCATTCGCCGCGCATTGAACGCCATGGTGATGTGCTCGATCGTTGCATGTGCACTGAAAGGAAAAACTCGATCGCTTCTTATTATTTGAACAGAAGCAGGAAAGAAAATCTTGTAGTTTACGTTCGTGTTTCGGACGAAAACATGATTGACGAAAAGGTTACTTTGATAAAAGATTATTGCAAAGAATTTGGCTATCAAATAGCAGACATATTCACTGACGTTGCGGATCACCCTTCCTTTGGATTCAAGGCTGCCTTGGATGCAATGGAAAACGCCGACGGACTAATCACAGTTGACCTGAATCAGTTTGTCAGTGTGAGTGGGGATCGTATTCGTGAACTCAGACCGCTCATCCATCATTTCTTTTGCCGTGGCGGCAAGCATCTGATCACCATTAATGATGGCATTGACACCGGCACGGAATTGGGTCAACAGAACGCTATCGATCTTGTCTCCGATACGAGGGTTGGTTTTGAAACATGAGTCTGCGTTATCCTAATGCGCGTCTTATGATTTATAACTTGCAGGCGTGTGAGAATTTGTCCGGCGCGCAGGCCCTTGCACGTGGTGCCATTGAATATGGTGTTATCAATCCTGATGATGACGGCGCAACCGATCGAGAAGCGCTTGAAGCTATTTCCAGGTGCGACTGCTGTGAAGTCGCACATTGTATTCTGCGCAAACACTTTGAGACTAAAACCAACCTGGACGGTGAAACTGTGGAGGCGGCGTGGAGGTCTTTGGTGAACAGGTTAAAACAATATCGAAGTGCGCACGGTCAACCTGTTGAGGGCGAAATCGGTTGCGAAAACGTTTGCGCAAAACTGGCGCCAGTGATTTTTGACTTTATGCTTCAGGAAGTACATCGATATTCCTGAAAGTCTCTTGCTCAATCATCCTTTCTGATGAGGATTCGGCAATCGTCTCGACGGTCGATACTGTTCTTCTTTCAAAACTGCATCATAGCAAAAGTGTATCGGTGCTTCGAGAAACGCGGCTTAGAAGGAATGAGCAATGAAATCAACGAAAATATTAGTTGCAATTGATGGGTCTGAATACAGTCAGAATGCTTCACTGACTGCATTCTGGATGGCTAAAGCAACCGATGCGCGTCTTGAAGCCGTGTCAGTAGTCGATCCAAGAATCGTCGATTTGTTTCTTTCACCCGAGTTTGCCGAAGACCTGGGTCTTAAGCCATCTTTAGATGCATCTGCAAAGATCATTAAGTCCTTAAAGAGAATCGCAAATGCAGTACTGGAATTATGGAAAAAGGACTGTGTGGAACATCTCGAAGTTGAAGGAAAGGCATGGCTTGTCTTAGGTGACACAACCGAAGAAATTCTGAGTCACGGCAAAGACTGCGATTTAACTGTAGTGGGACACAGAGGTGCCGGTTACAGATCTCATCAGCCGTCTGCAACTCACTTTAGAATCGGATCGGTCGCCGAACGTGTTGCAGTCGGTGCCAAGAAATCCGTTCTGATCACTGTTGATCAGCCGAAACAACTGAAGTCTGTTCTCGTTGCTTATGACGGCAGCGAAGCCTCCAAAGGGGCACTTCTATTAGGTGAGCAACTAGCGATTGCTACAGGTTTGCCGCTCAATGCACTTCATGTTGTTAGAGAAGCGGAGCACGTCAAAGAAGCATCGAGCACCATTGAACTAGGAGCCTCCCTTCTTAGAAACTATGTTCCGCCAGAACAGAAGAATACTGGAGCTTCTTCGGTTGCCGTCAAGGAAAAGTCACAGACATTGATGGATTCTGTCTTCGCCATACAAGTTGGAGCGACGGGGAAAACAATTTTGAATGAGGCCCATAAGAGGAACGCACTGTTGATTCTGGGCGCTTACGGCTTCCGGGATCCAGAGGAAAACGTCATGGGCAGTACGACTACTCAGGTCGTTCGTTCAACCAAGACCAGCGTCCTTGTTTATCGTTAGCACCGATGAATCCAATTCAAACAGGAAAGTTATATGCGTAGTCATTCCATTCTCTTGGGTCTTAGTGGTTCAGAACAGTCTTCTTATGCTGCTGAAGTTGCCTGGTATTTGGCTAAGAAGCTAAACGCCAGTGTTACTGCAGAACATGTAATCGACAAGACCACTATCTGGGAGTTGCTCAGAAGCGACACTCCGGGCTTTGTCGGCGGAAAGGAGTACATTGAGATCTTTGACTCAATTATCGATTCTCTCAAAGCGCTGGCCGATCAACTGGCATGCAAGTACGAAGTTATGGCAGCGGCTCGTGGTATTCGCGCTCGGTGTCTAACTAAAGAAGGCAACCCTATTCGCGTTCTTTGTGAGGATTCTGACGATTACGACATGATTGTCCTAGGTCACGTCGAGGAAAAGAATCGTAGTTACAACCGTGATATGCGTGAGTACATGAGGCATTCGATAGCCGAAGGTGTGGCTCACGAATCAAGAGTTCCTGTACTGGTTGTGCAGTCGAAGCCGGTTCTCTGGGATTCAATGACCATTGTTTCTGAAATCGATCATCTCAATATGAAGTACATACGTTCATGTTTGGCTTTGGCTGAGTGCCTTGGCTTGAGAACCGTAATCGAATTTTGGGGAACCGGTCTCAGAGAGGAAACGCCAGAGTCCCTTCTGAAGAATCTATTGGATGAAATGCCAGAACTGCAGGAATGCGTTATCGATATTGAGTATTTTGCAGGGCCTGCCGCTAGCCAGAGACAAGGCTTGTTTTGTGGTCGCTCGATGGATCAAGCTGCCCAACTGCAATCGCAGACTCTTTACGTCCTACCGACTCGCGGAATCGGAAGAGAAAGAATAACCACATTCGGGATTGCGCCAGAGGAGTTTGTCAGTTCAATGGCTTTGCCTTGCTTGCTTCTGTGGCCAGAAGATAATGACAGCTTGCAGTTTGATGACATTGCAGAACCTGCCACCGTCAAACACAGCTAAGCAAAGGAAAAAAGAAACGTGAGTTCTTTGCCGGAAAAATCAGCTGGCTCGGTGGTCTTAATTGCCGTAGATGAAAGCGTCGCAGTGCCTTTCATCATTAAGTTCGTTGCACAGCATAAGTGGGACAATCGGACGATTTTCAAAATCGTGAATGTGATCGCACCAACCATGCTGGATCACCCCATGGCGAGCTATCCATTGTTCTTAGAAAGTGTTGAACGGGACGTTCGGGACGACGCCGAATCACTTCTAAAACGGACAAGGGCGGAGATTCAAGCTAAGTTTTCTGACCTTCTTGTACAGACGGAAGTTATTGCTGGTTCGCCCGCAGAAGTAATAGTGGCAGAAGCCGAACGAAGTGGAGCGGAGCTGATTATTGTCGGTTCTCATGGACGGTCTGGGTTGAAGCGATTCCTGTTGGGTAGCGTCTCTTCCGCGGTGATTGCGCACGCCCCATGCAATGTTATGGTTGTTCGAGTTGTAGAAACTGCTAAGTCTGAAAGCGAAGTTGCCTCATAGTGAAACTGTCGCGCAGCTGGCGGCAAGAATTTGAATTACGGTATTTCTTTGGATAGCTTTTGACCGTATTCTGGCAAGACGAAGGCAAAACTACTGCCTTCTCCTACCTTACTCTCGCACCAAATGCGCCCCCCATGCCCTTCCACAATTTTTCTGGATAAGTATAATCCCAGCCCGGTACTGGCATAATAGCGACCACTCGAGCCAGCTTGCCAAAAACGCTGAAAGAGTTTTGACATGTTTTCTGGCGGAATGCCCTTGCCAGTATCCTTAACAGTCACCGTAGTTGATGAGTTGTCTTGAGACATCAGCACCGTGACGGAACCGCCCGCCGGAGTGAATTTCAGCGAATTGTCTATCAGATTTTGAACAACCCGGCGAATCTCTTCTTGGTCGCATTGGATGTCGTGTGTTTCGACAGGGAGCTTTGCTAGTAGCTGTACTCGTCTTTCCTGAGCAAGAGGCATGATTTCTGTGACGAGCTGTGTAATCACCGCGGCGAGATTACATTCCTTGATGGCCATTTCTTTGACGCCACTGTCGAAGCGGTAAACATCCAAAAGCGTCTGCACCAGTCCATAAAGTGTCGAATTGCTTTGCAAAATAGTATCGAGAATCTCTTTTTGCTCGGTATTCAATTCGCCGAAGTCGCCTTCAAGCATAAGCTTTACTGCGCGAATAGTTGCTGAGACTGGAGTCTTTAGATCATGCGTAAGCGTTGCTACAAAATCTTCTCTTTGTTGTTGCAGCTGGACGCGGTCTGTCGCGTTCGAATACATTGCAACGACAGCGTTTCCACTTCCATCGCCTACTTTCATCGGCCAGACTGCCCAATCCCAGTAAGAAACTTCCTGCGTTTTTGTTTTCGAGAAATTCAGTGGTTGGGCTGAAATCTGAATTGGGTTGCCGGTTTGCAATACAGTTTTGAATGGATCCATAGACAGGTGCGGGGCCAGTTCGAATAGGGGTTTGCCTATCACGTCTTTGGTTTCTGCACCGGAAATGAGTTGCGCGAACTCCTCATTGCATTCCAAACAAACAAAGTTGTCGTCCATACTAACGATGCCGATTGGTGCACTCTCCAGAATGCTTTTCGTAACGCGCTTTTCGGTCTCCAATTCTCGAATCGCATCACGATGTTGCAACAACGCCAATTCTTTGGAGCCAATGTAACTTTCGATGGCCAAACCCATGTCGAAGAAAATCAACTTCATTAGGGTAATGGCGATACTCGATTGCGACTCCCTCGATGGATTGCTGTCAGACAGTAGTCGTGGCATAAGCCAAGCAATGGCTCGGCTATAAGCGCCAAAGTACCATTTGGGATCGAGTTCTATTCGATGATGAGTGTGCCCGACCAGTAACCTATTGTTGACATATTCATTGTCATAAACACCGCGGGCTAGCCTCAAGAAATACTGTTTTTGCGCCTCTTTTGCTCTTTCCAAAATCTGTTGATTTGGAAAAAAGGCTTGAGTTTCGCTAAAGTGTAGAAAGTGCCGATACATGTCGTCCATTAATTCGTCGACATGGCTTTCAAGAATTCGATTGATCTCTTGCAGGTCTGAGTCCTTGATAGATTCGAATTCCAGCCACTTTTTACGCAGCTCAATTTCGAGTGGGCTAATTTCGAAAAATTGTGAGGAGCCTTTCACTTTTTTGGATACCTGTGTCTAGGTTTCAGAATTCTGCCTGGTTTCAGCTTTATGGCGCAATCTCAATCGTAGTCAAACGGTGACGTCAAGAAGAGTATTATTGCCTTTCGGAGTATATATAATTAAAACGACATTTGGAACCGAAGCCATGAATGAAGAAAGTCAAGCGACAAAAACACCAATTCGCATTTTGCTCGTCGAAGACCATGCATTGACCCGGGTTGGCATAAAAACTGTTCTGAAACGTGAAACCGACCTGACTGTCGTTGGAGAAGCATCAAACGGAGAAGAAGCAGTCGCACAAGCGGAAGCATTGAAGCCGGATATTATCTTAATGGACGTTGGAATGCCAGTTATGGATGGTATTCAAGCCTCCAGGAAGATTGTGGAATCTGGCAATCCGGCCAAGATCATTATGCTCACTCAGCATGACAACGACCAGGACATTTTGGCTTCGCTGGCTGCAGGTGCTTCTGGGTATTGCTTGAAAGATGTTGAGTCTGGTCGACTGTACATGGCCATACGCACGGTTAACGCAGGTGATGCCTGGCTTGATGCCTCAATTGCAGGCAAAGTACTCAAGTTGTATTCAAAGCAAAGTTCTCCTGTCGCCGAACAGCCAAGTGCCACTCAACCACAGGAAAAGTCTGCTGCAGAACCGGCACCGGTTGCGCCTCAAAAGGCTTACGAGCCAGATCGTCCCTATGCTGAGCCATTATCGCCTCGTGAACTCGAAGTTCTCGGTTTGATTGTTGAAGGTTTATCCAATCAACAAATTTCTGACCGATTGATAATTTCGTTGCCGACTACGAAGACTCATGTTCGCAATATTCTCAACAAGCTTGCAGTTGATGATCGGACTCAAGCGGCCGTCCATGCAATGCGCCGGGGAATAGTTTAGGTTCCAGGCAATTTCACTTGTTTAGCGTGCGACTGCACTAGCGTTCAAAGTTTCGGCTTCTTTGCAGACTTTTATCACCTGCACTGTACAAGGGGCTCTCTTTACGACGTCTGACGCGACGCTGCCTAGTTCCGGGCGACGGCATCCTGTTTCGCCATGCGAGCCAATAATCAATAAATCTGCCTTTTGGTCTTTCGCTTCTTCTATGATTGCGTCAGGCAGAACACCTTCGATAATTGCTCCATCTACCTTGTGGTTGAAAAGCTTGCTTTTGAACCGCGTTATTCGATCGTCCAGGATAAGCTGCGCTTGATGCACCAGTTGTTCAGATGTTTCAGTGCTGGCAGCTGAATCCACGATGGAAACTATTCGAAACTCTACGTCAGAACACCATTTTGCTTCGCAGACTTGAACAAGTATCTTTTCTGCCATATCTGAGCTGTCGACAGCAATTAAAGCCTTCATGTAAACCACCTCTTTAAAGTCTGCACAAGAATGACTACAGGGCTGATGATTGACCTAGTTCAGTGACTCTGCAATAAGCTGTTTTTCGGCTTCAAGCCAATCTTCCACGTCAAAGCCGTGTACGCAACCGCGCTCCTCAAAAATCTGATAAGCCCGCTGCGAGACTAGTTCCAAACGAACAGGTGTTGCATGAACAATCAAATGCGCCGTATCTTTCTTGCCGTGATTCGCTTGTTTTTGACTTAGAGTTTCGCTCTTCTTTGATTCAGCCATTCTCGTACACCCCTTTTCGTTTTAGTTGAAGGAAATTCTATTTTTCCGTTTTTCCCGGACAAGCCGCCGTATTCAAACTTTAGAACGTGCACTGCTGCTTCTTCATCGACCTTTAGTATGGTGAATGTTCGATGGCAACACACCCCAAAGAACGATGTCGCTCTGCTTGGCGTTATTCAAACTGACGGAAGTGAGGGCTCAGGAGTAATGGCATGAAGAGTTGCATCAAATGGTTCGAAGAAATATCACTTGCCGATCTATCTTTGGTCGGAGGGAAAAGTGCATCACTAGGCGAACTGACTCGAGAACTCACAGCTTGCGGTGTTCGAGTACCAAATGGATTTGCAATAACGGTTGACGCTTATGATGCGATTCTTGACACGGGGGCAGTGAGAGAAAGCCTTGAAGACCTTTTTGATGGGACTGACCGTGCTGATTCAGGCAATTTGACGCAGCTTGCCCAAGCTGCGCGCGCAATCATTAAGGATGCTGGACTACCGCAATTTCTGAGAGAGCAAATTTGTTCTGCATACAGGCAGCTGTCTTCTCTCTATGGCGATGCAGCCACTGACGTCGCCATAAGGTCAAGTGCTACCGCAGAGGACTTGCCGGACGCGTCGTTTGCCGGTCAACAAGAATCATTCCTAAATATTCAAGGCGAGTCTGCTGTTTTGGAAGCTTGCCTGAACTGCTTCGCCTCGCTATTCACTGAAAGGGCTATCAGCTACAGGCGCGATAAAGGTTTTGAGCAGATGAGTGTGAAACTCTCTGTTGCCGTGCAAAAAATGGTGCGCTCAGACTCTGCCAGTTCCGGCGTAATTTTCACCCTTGATACCGAAAGCGGTTTTCGCGACAGTATTTTGATAACGTCGTCATATGGGTTAGGTGAAAACGTCGTCTGTGGGCGTGTGGATCCGGATGAATTCTTGGTTTTCAAACCAACGCTGCGCTCGGGTCACAAACCAATTCTTCGAAGAAAGGTCGGTGCTAAACAGCAGCGGCTGGTGTATTCAACCCACGGCAGCAGAACTACGAGCAATATCAATGTTCCCGACGAAGAAAAGTCGAAGTTGAGTCTGAGCGATGATGAAGTGATTGTTTTATCGAAGTGGGCTTTGTCTATCGAGGACCATTACAGTAAGCTTCACGGCAAGAAAGTCGCTATGGATATTGAGTGGGCAAAGGATGGACGCGACGGACAACTATATATAGTCCAAGCGAGACCCGAAACAGTATTTTCGTCACATTTTTCGAACACATTATGCACCTATTCACTAAAAGAAAAAGGTGAGTTGCTGCTGGAAGGCCGAGCCATAGGCGAGAAAATAGGTGCCGGACCAGTACGGTTGATTCGCAGTAAAAACGAACTGTCTGAATTTCAGTCCGGGGAAGTTCTAGTTGCTGATATGACAGACCCCGACTGGGAACCGGTCATGAAGCGCGCAGCCGCCATCATTACGAACAGAGGTGGAAGAACCTGCCATGCCGCAATTGTAAGTAGAGAGTTGGGTGTTCCTTGTGTAGTTGGAACCCACACTGCAACCGAAGTTCTACAGCCTCACAGCGAGGTTACCGTGTGCTGCTCGGAAGGTGCGCAAGGCAAGGTTTACAGTGGTCTGTTGCCCTTTGATCGGAAGGATGTTTCGGTTGAAGACATTCCTAAGACCATCACTAAAGTGATGATAAATCTAGGCGAGCCAGATCAGGCATTCTCGCTAGCTCAACTGCCTGTCGATGGCGTAGGTTTGGCACGAGAGGAATTCATTATTGCCAATGAGTTGAAGATTCACCCGCTGGCCTTGACTCGCTTTGATTCTCTGACAGACAAAGTTGCCAAACAGCAGATCGCTCAAATGACAAAGCATTATCCGGATAAATGTCAGTATTTCGTCAATAAGCTTACTGAAGGAGTGAGCACAATTGCTGCGGCATTTTATCCGAGACCAGTAATCGTTCGCCTTTCTGATTTCAAAACCAATGAGTATGCCAGCCTTATCGGTGGACAGCAATTTGAGCCTAAAGAAGATAATCCGATGATCGGATTTCGAGGCGCCAGTCGCTATTACAGCGAAAGCTACAGGGACGGTTTTGCACTGGAGTGTCGTGCTCTGAAAATCGTACGTGATGACATGGGTCTGACAAACCTCAAAATCATGATTCCTTTTTGCCGGACTATAGAAGAAGGAAAATCGGTTTTGTCTGAGATGTCCGCAAATGGATTGAACCGAGGCGAGAACGGCTTGGAAGTCTATGTTATGTGTGAAATTCCATCCAATGTGATTTTGGCTGACGCGTTTGCGGAGTTATTTGATGGCTTTTCCATTGGCTCGAACGATTTGACGCAGCTTGTGCTGGGCACAGACAGAGATTCTGAACTCGTTGCTCAGGTGTTCGACGAACGAAATTTGGCGGTAAAGCGCATGATTGAAATGGCGATTAAGGAGGTAAAAAGGGCCGGCAGGAAAATTGGTATCTGCGGTCAAGCTCCGAGCGACTATCCTGAATTTGCTCAGTTCCTTGTAGAAAGAGGAATAGACAGTATTTCCCTGAACCCGGATGTCGTACTGAAAACCATTCCAATAATCGCAAAGGCCGAAGAAACCTTGCCATCACTTTTGCGAAAGAATGAAATGGATGCTGTGATGTCAGCGCAATGAGAAGAGTTCTTGCTCAAAAAGAAGAGAAGCGGTTATAAACCGCTTCTCTTTTGGCATTGGAAACTGCGTTTAGAGATAGACGTAAATGTTTGCTGTCCAGTCGCCGTTTTCTTCCTGAATCAGTTTGTGTTCTTTTACCAATACTGACTTAATGTGATTATTGACGACGTAACGTTTTTCATTCAGCGTGTCACCAGAAATGGTGGCATTGAGATGATATTCTCCATCTTCTCCGTTTGATATTTCGACAATGAATTCAGCACCCACAAATTTCTTATAGATAAATAGAAAAGTAATTTCTGAGAGCCAGGCATGCATTAGTTCGTCCATTGTCGCGGCCGACAACTCACATTTTTTCGTTTCTTTTCTTAGCACGCTGTGGTAGTCGATGATCAGATTGGTCAGTGACATAGCAACATCTTCAAAAAGCTTGTCCAATCTATCTGCTCTGGCTTGAAAGCCTAAATCCGGTGCCCTATCAACTTCAGTGGTCATACTGTTCTTCTCCAAAGCCAAGACCGATACCTCAATTAATGTCAATCATGCACTGCGCGGAGAAATGAGGCATGGGCTTTCGGAATGATCAGGCTTCATACCAGAGGACTATTGAGGTCACGGCAAAGAGTATTCGAACATTTTGCAACTATTCATCCCTTCACATGATGAATGGATGTCTCGTTATTGGAAAAATATTGTCTAAAGCGCAACTGAGTTGCAACTTTTCTATGTCTGAATCGCTCAAAAGGGAGAAAGGAAATGCGAATTCTGGCCGCTATCGAAGACGAGATGTTTGGGAATGCCATAGTTGATTTCTTGGCGGAACATTTTTCAAATCCCGGGACGATGTTTCGGCTGATTCATGTGGTGGAGCCTACCATTGTTGGTGATAATGTTCTGGCCATTTATGGCAATGGAATCAGCAGGGAGATCTTAGAGGAGCAAGTCAAAAACGGTTCGACCCTGATTAACTTGATGCGCGATAAGCTTCACACCAAGGTGGGTACGGCTAGTCCCATTGAGGTAAGCGTAATAATAGGCACCCCGCATCATGTAATTCTTGAAACTGCATCCGAATGGAAAGCCGATACTATAGTTCTTGGCTCTCATGGTCGCAAAGGTTTGTCGCGCTTCATTATGGGAAGTGTTTCCTTGTCGGTCGTATCTCATGCCGACTGCGCCGTAACCATAGTTCGCCTACCGAAGGCGGTTGCTGAATCCTCTAAAGGGGAAAATGCAGGCAAAACAGGGGCAAAGCTATCATTGAGCTAGTTCCATCGGATGAACGAACATCATCCAGATAGACCATATCCGACTAGGCTTTTGCAGACACAATAGTAAAGTTCGCGGTGCGGACTCCATTAGAAGCTTTCATTTTCAAGATAATAGGACTCACAATTATGATTTCTAGAATTTTGGTAGCCATTGAAGATACGCATTATTTGCCAGCTATCGAATCGTTTATTTCCGAGCTCAAGGCAAAATCGGGTGAATTACATATCAAAATACTGAATGTAATCGAACCGGAAACTGCTGTTTATTCTTGGCCTAGTTCCGAATATCGCACAGAAGCGGAATCTCTGCTGAGCACTGTTTGCAGTATGCTCTCTAAGAAATTTCCTCAATACAAAGTAGAAGGGCAGCTCCGAGAGGGTACGGCAAAAGAACAAATCGTTGAAGAAGCGAAGTTATTCTCGGCAGATCTTCTACTTATGGGACCGCATAATAAAAGAGGGATTGGCAAATTTATTTTAGGAAGCGTGGCCAAGGACGTCATCCCGCTTGCACCTTGCTCTGTCGTTCTTCTGCGTGCTGAAGTCAAAAAGGATAGCTCGCTGGCTTTGGGCCAAGGCACGAGCACTATGTCCAAAAGCTAATGGCATCAGGCGGAGAATTTGGTCATGCGATACGCCAGCCTGGCATGTGATTTTGATGGGACCCTAGCGTCCGATGGCTATGTTCCGGACGAGGTAATTGCAGCATTAACGCGTGTTACTGCTTCAGGTCGCTCTTTGATATTGGTCACGGGACGTCGGCTTGATGACTTATTCCGTGTTTTTACGCATGTGAATTTGTTCGACTACATAGTTTGCGAAAATGGAGCTGTTCTTTATAAACCTTCTACGAAGGTTACTAAAATGCTCGCAACTCCACCACCCAAGCGCTTTACAGAGGAGCTGGTGGCTCAGGGCATCACGCCTGAGATAGGAAAAGTCATTATTTCGACCTGGCATCCTGCCGAAACCAAAGTTCTGGAAACGATTGAAAAGCTTGGTTTGGATTTGCACATCTCTTTCAATAAGGGAGCAGTGATGATTTTGCCCCCCGGTGTCAATAAGGGCACTGGTCTGAAGGAGGCACTATCAGAAATGCAACTTTCGCCACATAACATTGTGGGTGTGGGTGACGCGGAGAATGACCTTTCTTTTTTGTCCGTCAGCGAATGTTCCGTTGCGGTCGGCAATGCATTGGCGTCAGTAAAAGAATACGCCGATATCATTGTGAAACAGGATCATGGCAGAGGGGTCATTGAGCTCATTGATCGATTGCTCAGTGATGATCTGGAGGACTTTGGAACGCAACTGAAGCGTCGAACTCTGGGCTTGGGCAATAATCCTAAAGGTGACAGCGTAACGATACCGTCCCATGATTTTCGAATTCTAATTGCCGGACCGTCGCAAAGCGGTAAATCGACAATGTCTATGCATTTATTGAAACAGCTTGCTTCTGCTGGATATCAGTATTGCGTAATCGATCCGGAGGGTGAGTACGACCGCGCACCAAAAGCTGTAACCATTGGCAATGAGCATTACGTACCTGAGGTCGATGATGTTGTTCGTATATTGAGCAATCCCGACCACAACGCCGTAGTAAATTTGCTTGGAGTTTCTCTAAGCGAGCGTGCAGGTTTTTTGGCGCGCATATTTGCTGCCGTGCAAAATCTGCGACGTCTAACAGGACGTCCTCACTGGATAGTTATCGACGAAGCTCATCATATGCTGCATCCGTATTGGGATGCTACTTTTGAGCCCATCTGGCAAGAGCCTGGAGCGGTAATAACTATCACGGTAGATCCCAATGAAATTGCAACCAAAATCTTAGAAAGCATGGATCTTGTGCTGGCGATTGGACCAGACACTAGGCGAACTCTCGAAAGCTTTGGCTCCAAAGTGGCACAACCCGTGCCTGAAGTTGTCGCCGGCTCGCTGGGATGGGGCGAGGCTATGGCATGGTTTAGGCACGAATTTGGTTCTCCTGTAAAGGTAAACATCGTTTCGTCTCCTCTCGAGCAGCAGCGGCATTTGCGAAAGTATGCCGATGGGAATTTAGGCAACCAAAGGAGTTTTTATTTCACAGGTCCTTTCGGTCATCTGAATATTCGCTGCCAGAATCTTTTCTTCTTCATGCAGGTGGGAGAAGGAGTTGATGATGAAACATGGCTCTACCATTTGAGACGCGGTGATTATTCTGCCTGGTTCAGAAGGGTAATCGGAGACGAACTCTTGGCTCAGGAGACCGCGAAAATAGAAAAGATGGGCAACATATCTGTTGGTGAAAGCAGAGCCGCGGTCAGAAGACTCATCGAAAGAAGATACACGCTACCTGCTAATTTAATTGCTTGAAGGAGTGAACCATGAAGCGCCTTTTTATTGCTCTCTTCTTCGTTTTGCAAATGTCATCTGCGTATGGCATTCCTTGTTTTGCCTTCACTGGCGCAAAGGATAATGACTGGGCCAGAGTTTATGAAGCTGCAGGTGACGCCTTGGACCGTGCTGACTTTGCATTGGCAGAAGTGCTCATTCGTAGGGGAATGACTGCTACAGCTGGAAGTGAATTTCGAAAAATTCTAGTTCTTGAATTGCTGGCGGAGTTATATGAGAAGCAAGGAAAGCTTTTTGAGGCAGAAATTGTTTTGCGCGTCATGGTTTCACACATTGGGCGTGTCACTTTCCCGCCGAATATTCTTGCTGCGGCCTACCTAAAGGTCGGTGAACTGAATTATCGTTTGAATGATTTTGATGCTGCGGCCGGTGAAGCACTGCAAGCCATTCCTATATTGGTCTTTTGTTATGGAGCTGAATCGCCTCAGGTGGCTGTCGCGTTGAACAATTTGGCTGCAGCCGAATGCAGCCAGGACAAATTGTCGGAAGCACAGGCTCATTTTCGACGAGCCCTCGAGATAGTTAGGAAAAATGAAGGACAAAAGAGTGAGCTGTACGGAATGACAGCGTTGAATTTGGCATTCGTTTGCAGAAGGTTGGAAAACAGAAAGGAGGCAGCTTTCTGGTACCAGAAAGCTGCCAAAGTGCTTTCATTGGTCAGAGGTGCAAATGATCCAGATGCTATTGAGGCTGCACGACAGTTTTCAATGTCGACCAGGAAAATTCATTGAGAATGGCTGTGCCATAGGTAATGCGTATCGTCAAAAGCCTTGGTGGCCTATAGGCTATGAGCAAAGTCATCATAGCCTATGGGCCAAATCGTGGTGAGTTGTTTACAATAGGCGGAGCGGCAATTTCCTAGCTGACTAAAAGGGTTATGCCGTTAGAGATCAGAAGCCACGCCCAAGGAGCTTCTGATCTCCTCTTTCCGAATTTTGCTGGTCTAACTAGCCAAATCTAAAGAGCTTGAAGGCAAAAGTTGCATTTTTTCTAGCAAACTGACAGGAATTCTGACCGGTAAGCGGAAGATTAATTCCCTCGGTGGCCAGTTCTGGTTGGGGGAAATAACGTCCAGTTCAATAAGAAGAGTTCGGATCTCTTCTACATTGCAATATCTTCTCATCAAGGATGAGTCGTATCCCTCGTTTTTTACCGCGGAAAAACCAATGTACGCCGGTTCGAAATTGACGATCAAGTAGCCTTCCAGCATATTCACATTCTCGAAATTGGAACGACATGGAACGAGGATAAGCTTTCTAAATGACGTCCGTATCGTTCTCAAGTATGAGCAACAGAATGCCGAAAAGTGATTTTGGCGTCATGTGACTCTTCGACCAAGTATTTTTCGGTCTGAGAATCATTCATTAGCCAGATGACGCCATCTAGATTAAGCGGAAAATGGAACTTGTCAGTTCCCTGCCACAAAACTGGTTTGATGGAAAAGTCACTTTTAGATTCACCGAGTCAATCTGCGCCGTCGGAGGTCCACTCCATGACGGCGGATGAAGTGATGCAACGGCTGGGAACCTCTCAAGCCGGATTGCCTGAGCAGGAGGTGCTTGACAGGCTCGTTCGCCATGGTCGCAATAGCATTGAAGTAAGTGTTCCTTCTTCCGTTTGGAAAGAGGTAGCCAGCAATTATTTCCATTCGATGGCGCTTCTTTTGTGGGTGACTGGTTTTGTTGCCCTGGCTGCGAGTTTGCCACAACTAGCTGTTGCAATCTGGCTGGTCAATCTAGTAAACGGTAGTTTCAGCTTCTGGCAAGAGTTTCGCGCGCACAAAGCGCTTGAAGCGTTAAACAAACTACTTCCACCTCATGTAAAAGTCATTCGCTGCGGCAAGGAATCCCGTGTCCCTGCATCGGAGCTTGTTCCTGGAGACATAGTCGCTCTAGAAGAAGGCGACCTGATTTCTGCTGATATGCGACTTATTGCGTGCCAGGGCTTGGAAGTTGATCAGTCAATTTTGACAGGGGAATCCAGACCGCTAAAGAAGGATTGGCACCCGGTAAGCACTAGAGGCGATGGACTGAGCCGCTCAGACTTCGCCAACTTGGTTTTTGCCGGAACTACTGTTGCAGCGGGTCATGGGACGGCCGTTGTATTCGCGACTGCTACCGCCACTGAGTTTGGAAGAATCGCACACCTTACTCAGACTATTGTCGATCAGCCAAGTCCACTGCAGGTGGAAATGAAGCGGGTTACGAAAATTGTATCCGTGTTTTCTATCACTATCGGCATTGTCATGTTTTTTGCGGCAAAGTTGCTTGCTCACGGAACTACCGTAGAGGCTTTCGTGTTTGGTCTTGGAATGATTGTTGCATTTGTTCCTGAAGGAATGGTTCCCACAGTAACGCTGTCTCTTGCGCTTGCTGTTCAAAGGATGGTCAAAAGACAAGCATTAGTCAAAAGACTCTCTTCAGTAGAAGCTCTCGGTTGCTGCAATGTAATTTGCACTGATAAGACAGGGACCCTGACTGAAAACGAGATGACCGTTACCGATATCTTTGTAGGAGGCAGGCAGTATGAAGTATCTGGTGTCGGCTATTCGTTTGAGGGGGCGCTCAAGCCGCATCCGGCTCCTTCCGTCGATGTCGAATTGTTCGAACTGCTTAAAGCTGGGGCGTACTGTAATAACACTCGCTTTGATGATTGCAGTTCGCACACACCTACAGGAGATCCGACAGAAGTCGCATTAATCGTGGCTGCTGCAAAGTCAGGACAACCTGTCAAAAGTAGCGCGCATAGACTGGCCGAAAATGTATTTGACTCTCATCGCAAACGCATGAGCACAATACATGCGCAGGGTGACACTAAAGTTGTTTATGTTAAGGGATCTCCTTCCCAAATAATTGAGCGTTGCACTCGGGAGTTTTTGTCAGCAAAGGAAACTTGCATCGATGCAACGCGTAAAGCAGAGCTTGTCGCACAGGTCAACAGCTACGCACGTGAAGGTTTGCGAGTCATCGCCGCTGCAAGAAAAGTACTTGCGGCCAACGAGAATGATTTTTCCTCGGAAGTCGTAGAAAGCGACCTGTGTTTTCTCGGACTTTTTGCCATGTACGATCCACCGAGAAGCGGTGTTGTCGAAGCCGTGAAGAAGTGCAAAGAAGCCGGAATACAAGTTGTGATGATCACTGGCGATTACGAAGTAACGGCCGAAGCGATCGCCCGAAAGGTGGGAATCATTGAAGCGGGTACGGCAAGGGTGATCACCGGACCTCAAATTGAAAAAATGACCAAGCAAGAATTTGTGGAGTCCATTTCGAGTAATGTGATTTTCGCCCGTGTAAATCCCGAGCACAAACTACGAATCGTCAAAGCCTTTCAACGAAGAGGCAATATTGTCGCCGTTACAGGCGACGGAGTAAATGACGCGCCGGCGTTGAAGCAAGCCGATATTGGTGTGGCGATGGGTGAGAATGGGGCAGACGTCGCAAAAGAGTCTGCAGACATGATTTTGCTGGATGACAACTTTGCTTCGATTGTCAACGCGATTGAGGAAGGTCGAGCTGTCTACGACAATATAAAAAAATTCGCCGTATATGTTTTTAACAGCAATATGGCAGAAGCGGTTCCTTTCGTAGTCATGCTGCTTTCTGCGGGGCTTGTCCCAATGCCTCTGACAATTATGCAAGTGCTTTCAATAGACTTAGGTACTGATATGGTTCCTGCATTAGGACTAGGAACTGATCCTGCGGAGAAGGGCATTATGGAACGTCCTCCTCGCTCACCAAAGCAACCTCTTTTGTCTGCGGCACTCTTGTCGAAGGCCTTGCTCTGGTATGGGCTTATAGAGGCCGCAGCAGGAATGTCCGGATATTTTTTCCTCAATTGGTTGCACGGCTGGCCGGAAGTGCCGCTGGCAGCTCTCTACTCACCTACGTGGCGAATCGCAACATCTATGACATTGTCTTGTATTGTCTTCAGTCAGGTAGGTGCGGTTTTCTGCTGCCGGACGAAGGAAACATCCATTTTTTCCGGCAACGTATTTGAGAATCGCCTCATTCTAGCCGGTGTCTTCTTTGAGGTAATTCTGCTTCTATTGCTTCTCTTCTGTCCGTTCTTCAATGACATGTTTAACACTGCACCTTTAGGACTGCTTGAGCTTTGCTTTGCCTTTAGTTGGGCTCCGTTGATGATATTTTTTGATGAGATAAGAAAATTCGTTCTGCGAAAACATAAGTCGAGCCGTCAAGCACACGCGCTCTGATAGGCGAATATACTTCATTCGCAGGTATTAGTATGGATCATCCTTGTAGACCATGTAAGCAGACCTTCTGCGTCACAAAATAGACACATGGTTACCGCTTGTTGGGGTAAAACAGGTGATAAAGAAGATTTTGATACCGGTTGAAGACGAGCTATTCGTAGATGAGATCTCCGATTTCATTTCAGATTTGCAAGCTGCGTCTGATGATTTGCGACTTCGAATAATGCATGCAGAGATTCCGCCGGCGTCACTTACGGCTTTAAAGAAAGGCGATCCGGATACAGATTCGAGCAAACTCGTTGATGCGGTGCGTACGCGGCTTAAAGGGAAATTTCCCTATCAAAATATAGAGACAGTAGTCGTGGACGGCACACCGAAAGAGGCAATCATAGATGAAGCGAGGGCTTGGGATGCAGATTTGATTTTGCTTGGTCCGCATGGAGTTAGAGGTTTGGGCAAGCTGATTCTTGGTAGCGTGGCCGCATCTGTTATACCGGACGCGCCTTGTAATGTTGTGTTGATGAAGCCTCTGTCTCAGATGAAGAATGGCCAGAAAGAAGTTGAAAAACAAGGAGTTACGTTATGAAATCTGTTCAAGAAGTATCAAAGACAAACGTCAAGGCGCATCATCGGGTGTCTAAGCGCTATTTCCTTATGGACGGTCTTAGAGTAGGTCTAACAGTTGGTATTCTGTCCGCCCTCTGGCACGTTGCCTGGTTGGTTTTAGTAGCGACAAATACTGCACAAATGGTTACGGATGCAGCACTTCGCTTGCATTCTATCGAACCGGTTTATCTCGTACACCCATTTCGCCTGGAATTCGCACTTTCATTGATCGCTTTGTCGACAGTGGGCGGATTTGTCCTCGGCTATTTGTATTCAATGATTTGGAACTCTCTGGGACCGCTCGTAAAGAAGCATAGGCTAGGACGAACTCCCGCTCATTCTAGAAAGTGATTGAGGCCAAAGAACTCTTATGGCGGAGCGGCAAGGTTTTAATCCAAATCCTTGCTCAACGCTTTGCGAGCTTTTGTCATAAGTCAGAATTGTATTTGTAAGGCTACATGCGAGAAACAGCAATGGAAAGGAAATCTAAAGAACACCTGGTTGTGACCCGGGAAGTGGTGATACCCGTGGAAAACAAAAAGCTCGCGGGAATTTTGACTATTCCTAACGAGGCGCAAGGACTGGTTGTTTTTGTGCATGGCTCAGGAAGCAGCCGGCTCAGTCCGAGAAATCGCTTTGTAGCTGAGGCATTGAACAGAGCCGGATTGGCAACACTTCTTTTCGACTTACTGACGACGCAAGAAGAACGCGTCGATATTTGTACTGCGCAATTGCGTTTTGATATTGATTTTTTGGCCAAGCGCGTCAGCGATGTATTCAAATGGTTGAAGCGAAACGAACTGACTAAACACTTGCCCATCGGCTATTTTGGCGCTAGTACCGGGGCGGCCGCTGCTATAGTCAGCGCTGCACAGAATCCTTCGGAGATACATGCGATTGTGTCTAGAGGTGGTCGACCAGATCTAGCTGGTTACTTTCTGCAAAGGACTGAGTCTCCCACGTTATTTATCGTTGGTCAGAACGACCATGAAGTAATCGAGTTGAACAAACAAGCCTTTATTTATTTGCCTGAATCGACTCCCAAATCGATGGCGATTGTGCCGCGTGCAACTCACCTATTTGAAGAGCCTGGTACGCTTGAAAGCGTTTGCGACTTGGCCTGTGGATGGTTTGCGACATATCTGAAGAGGACCGTAAATGCTGCGTGACAAAAGTTCTTCTAAGCGAAAGAAGCGAAAATGTGAGAATAAGCATTGTCATTGCAAGGTAGTGGCAACTGCATTTTGCAGTGAAGACTGTAGTTCTGCCTGCGACGGAACTGAAGTATGTACCTGCGAGCATCGTGATTGTCACAATGTAGCTTGCAGACCGGAAGACGAACTGCCGCTGCCTGAAAACTAGACGTCTCATTGAGCAAACAAAAAGCCTGTGTTGAGCAGGCTTTTGTTTATTGATATCGAATCAAGCTTACGACCCTGTTTTTCTCGTCTCTTCTTCGTGAGCAAGTGGAGAGTTGTGGAAATTGTTGGATTCGGCGAGCGCTTTTACCACTTCTTCATTCGATGTAGGATAGAACTCCATGTAGTGTTGTCCCACAGCGTTGAAAACTTCTGGAACATAGCCGGCAATGATTCCATCACAATGTGGGCGTAATTCTTTGTAGCTCTCTTTGCTCATTACCGGCGCAGCCAAAACGACTTTGCATGCCCCCCTCTGTTTGACAGCTTCCAGAGCCGCAAGGGCCGTCATTCCGGTCGCTATTCCGTCATCTACAAGAATCACTACTTTTTCTTCTAAAGTCGATCTATATCGACGGGCAAGGACATAGTATTCGTCTTCTCGGCGTTGCGTCGTGACTAGAAGCTCCCGCTTTTGCTGTTCGATATAGTCGCGCCAGCTGCGCGTCTGCGGAATGTCGGGACTGAGAACTATAATTCCACCAGAAGATACGGCACCGATTGCATATTCAGGCTGATTTGGAAACGGCAGTTTCTTTGCCACGATTATTTCCAAAGGGCAGCACAGTTTGCGCGCAACTTCCAGCGCTACAGGAACTCCTCCTCGCGGTAGACCGACCACAACCATTTCCTTTTGTCGTTCTTCCTGCGAAAGGCCTTTCAAATACTGCTCTACTTTTAGCGCCAGCTTTTTTCCGGCATCCTCTCTATCTCTAAACAACATAAAGCACCTCCACAGGACAGCCTTTACATATCAGAGTAGCTGCTTGTCCGGCATTCTACCTCTACCCCTAGGCTGAGTTGACCCAAGAACCGATCATTCTGTTGAACGAGGCTGTGGCATTCCGCTGACTGTAAGTTGAGAATACAGTTGGGAGTTGAGCACAAAATGAGTTCGAAATTAGCGTTATTAATCATTGTCTTTGTGACCATTAGTACTGTTGGGGCTTTTGCTTATGCTGGTGTTCATAGCATGACAGATGCACATGAGCCACAAAGATCGGTTGAACCGAATGCAATTGATGCGCAGGACGAGGAATTTATCTTGCAGGCTGCTCTTCTGGCTGCTCGAGGTGATCTCAAAAAGCAGCTGCCAATTCTACGGACGCTTGCGGAAGTGTACCGTTCTCAGAATCGATTGAAAGAAGAAGAGTCTTGCCTTCTAAAGGCGATTGGCATCGTGCATGCTTTAGAAGGTTCTTCCTCTGTTTCTTTAGGCGCGTCATATATGAGACTCTCTGCAATCTACTTTGCGATGGAAGACTATATAAGAGCTGAACTGGCGGGCAAAACTGCCGTCGACATCTTTGGCAAAAGCTGTGGCATGGATTCAATCAACCTGGCTCTGGCATACAACAATCTCGGTTGGATCGAAATGAAGCACAAGAACTATAGTGCTGCCGAGTCTCACATTTCAGCAGCTCTCTCAATCTTGCGCAAAACTATCGGGCGTAAGCATTTGCTCTATGGTCTGGTTTCGGAGAATCTGGGTGTTCTTTTGTTGCAGAAGGGCGAACATGCAAATTCTCTCAAAGCCTACAAAGAGGCCTTGTCCGTACTGAGCAAGAAGCTACCAGCCAACGATCCGGTTGTAATTGACCTCAATAATAGATGCGCTGAAGTCAGGAACTTGTTGAATCGCAAGACTGCTGATCGTCATTGCGAGCGACTTTAGGTTTGCGAGCAAGAGAGTACATTTGAAAAGTGCGCCGAATAGTCGGCGCACTTTTGTTCCTTTGGCTGGTTGATTGCTAGGTGTTTTGAGCAGTAGTGGCAGGAATCCGTGTTTCCGGTTTCTTCTCTTTTGCGTGCTTTCTCATTTTTACAATCATCACATTGCAGGGAGCATGTGAAGCAACTACTCCTGAGACGCTTCCAAGCATGAATCGAGTCATGCCGCTTCTGCCATGCGAGCCAATCACAATTAGTTCCGCCTCAAGCATTTTAGCCATATCAAGAATGACTTCAGCTGGTTGCCCGGCGACTACCTCGGTCGTAATTTTGTATTCCGGAATGACTGTTTGAATGTCGGACTTGACTTTTGCAACCAGCTTTTCTGCATAACTTCTAGCATCCTGCTCTAGCGATTCCATGAATTGAGGATAAGTAGCCATTGGATGATCCATTGTGATCGGCTGCACGGCATGAAGAATTCTAATATGAGTGTTTTCCTGCCATTTGTGATTGATTACGAAGTCGACTATTGGTGCAATGGCTTCACTCTCATCTACTGCAACAATTACTGTATAGCGTTTACTTGACGTTTTATTCACACTATCGATGCTCACCTTTCTACTCTCCGTGTTGATTATGTGTTGCTAGTGCTCAAGCGCTTCTGCTCAACGTCGCTTGTCAAATCGAAGGCTTTGTTGTCCTCAGGCCAGAGCAATAGGCACGGCAAAACAAGCGACCGGATAAACGACTCCGGCTGCATGCCAAAAACTGTGATGCGGTCTTGCGCCAACCCACGTGTCGGCAGGACAAAAAGGGCGTCCTGTCTAATCTCAACAGCTTGCGAGGATTCACTTCCTTGAAAAAGGTCTTTCCTTTCAGTGGCAGCACGACCGCCGTAATATTCGAACTCGAAATTTATGTCTTTCGCTTCGGGCAGCATCTGCAGCAAATTCTTTTTCAGATGCTCAGGTTTTTCCTCGCGTGTGCCGGTTCCCCAGAACTCAAGAGTCGGTTTTAGCCCTAGCAGTTTAGCTAGCTTCAGGCATGATTTGAGATACATGTAATTGATGTGATCGATCTCCGAAACAATTGCCATTGTTTCCCACGCAATCGGTTTTGATTGAACGATCAAGACAGGCACCGTGGAATGATGCGATACGCCCTCAGCCACAGAATACCGAATGTAATGGCTGTGCTCCTGATCGATCAACCTCACTCCTGTTGGTTGATGCCCGATTACAAGTAGATCAAAGTCTCTGGCATCTTTACACAGAATTGCTACAGGATTGCCTTCTTTAATCAGGCACTCACCTTGAATGCCTTGTCCGGATGCCAGTGCCTCGTATTCTAATGAGAGTTTATTTGCCAGAGAATTTAGTTGAGATATGACTGCTTCGTACGCTGCAATGTAGGGACCACTGCCGACAAAGCCTGGTTTGTCATTTCGCAGCAATTCCCAGACCGTTCTTGAATCGACGATGTGCTCAGCTGTTACCTTGGCTTTAATTTTGGCGCCCAGCTTCCAGGCCATTTCGGCTGCATTGCGTGACTGTTCAGAGCCGCTAATTGCAACAAGTATTGAATGTTCTGACATTTCCTTTCTCCCATCCGGTAATGCTTCAGAAATTTGACTTCTGCGGACTATTTTCCGCTCGTTGCCGTGATGATTGCATCGACCTCAAAGACTATTGATACAGTGCTTTGGTGCTGCTCCTTACTGTCTCGATAGCACCATGCCGCGATGCTGGCGTTAGGCAATCATCCCTGAGTATGATTGCTTAAACCCGGACCGTCGTAATCCTAGGCCTGTGGTATGTTGCCGCATCGGCGCAGTTCGTCTTTACTGGTATGGAAGAAAGCCTCGGCGTTAAAGAGAAAGGCTGGTCCCCTAGATAAGAGGAATAGTAATGAAGATTTTGTTGGCGATCGACGGTTCCGACTGCTCCACGGAAGTCGCAAAGTTAGTATCAGAAATGACCTGCTCAGCCGGTACGGAACTTATGGTTCTTTCTGCTGTGGATTTCTTGGAGCCATTGCCTTCATTGGAAGGAATCAAGCGAAAGGAGTTGCTCGCTACCGAAAAATTGGTTCATAGCTACGTTGAACAGTTGCGCTCTGCTCATCCCGATGCCATCGTATCTGGTGCTGTCGCAGATGGATATGCGTGCGAAGAGATTCTAGATACTTGTAAGGAGTGGGCTCCAGATCTGGTAATGGTTGGTTCTCATGGAAGAAGTGGACTGGACTACCTTTTCTTTGGCAGCGTATCGCGCACCGTTTTTCTCGAGGCCCCGTGTGCAGTGAGAATTGTGCGCCGTAAGTCAGAAGAGCATTCTGAAGCGGGAACATATAATGTAATTGTTGCGCTCGAACACACAGACTCAAGCGGACAGGTACTTGATCATGTGCTGAGTACTCCATGGTCGCAGAAGACAAATTTCAGATGTGTCCATGTAGTGCGTGATACGCCGGAAAGTATTCTTTCTGAACCCGAAGGCGGATATACCCATTCGATGAAGTCTCACTACGACAATCTTGTTGCTGGGCGATTAGGCTGGCTTGAAGCCGCGGCAGCTAAGCTGAACGATAAATTGGGAAGACGTGCTGCCACAGCGGAGATTTTGAGAGGAGAACCAAGAAAGGCTATTCTGGATTTAGCAAAAAACTGGCCGGCTGATCTAATATTGGTTGGTTCTCACGGTCGACGTGGAATTGATAAAGCTGTTCTTGGCAGCGTGTCAGAAGCAATTGCTGTTCATGCTCAATGCTCGGTGGAAATGACCCGTGTAAAAACACTATCAAAGAAGGTTCATATCATTGTTTAAGCGAATTTTGCCAATTACTCTGTTTTTCGTTTGCGTGCTGACATTGAGCACGTTAGCTGGACAGGCGGACGACAAAAAGCAACGTGCCGGCAATGAACCTGGAAAGGTTGCGCAGTCGAAGAAAAAAAGTCGGAGCAATCGCAAAGCCCGGTCTATATCGGCAAGCTTGGGTAAGGATCTGTATAAGCAGTACCAGTGCTACGATTGCCATAGCATTGGTGGAAAAGGATGCGAAAATGGATTTCGCTTGGATAATGAAGGTTCTAAGAGAACGAAGGCGTTTATAAAGGAGCATCTGGTTGATCCAGATAAGCATTTCGATAAGCACCCGGATGCATTTGGAACTGATTTAAACTTGATGCCGCCACAAGATCTTGAATCTTGGGAGATCGATAGTCTTGTTGAGTATCTGTACAGCTTGAAGTAGTTGTTAGACCTTCATTATTTCTTCTGCAGGATAGCGGAGTTGTTTTTGCCCATTTTCAATACTGCGCCGGTTTACAGGTCGGCTGATCTGGAAGCTTAGTTACCGGTCGATTGGTTGGCTCCGGCTACCTTTTGGGTTTTGTCAAAAGAATGCGATTTCTTCGATCTTAGAATGACTACGGAGCATGGCGCCAGTGTAATTACTTCTTTGGCCGTGCTGCCTAGAAGAAAATTACCGATTCCTTTTCTTCCGTGCGTACCCATCAATATCAAATCAGCTGAGAAAGCACCCGCTTCGTTTGCAATCACTTCTTTTACAACACCATCACGCACCGCAGTTTCGACTTGAATTCCTGGGAAATAGTCCTTCAAATGCTCACCGAAGGTGCGAACCAGGGCCTCACCTTCCGTTATATATTCCGAACTCGACCAGGACATTACTGCCTCATTTTTGTCGAGCACGTGCAGTATCTTCAGCCTAAACAAAAGCGTATTGAGTTGAACAAGAAATTCTTTGATTTCGTCCTCGAACAAGAGATCTTCAATTGGTATCAAGACATTGGTGACCATATTCGTGTTCTCTGCTGAATCAAGTTGGCGAGTATTCCTGTGAAACTACTTTCATTGTTCAATCTCGACCATAGAAGTGTAGGGCAGGCAAAATCTGCATCATGTGGCAAACGACGGAAGAGATGTCTGTTGCTGCACGAGAGTACTTCCTTTGCTTTCCGCAGACTTAGGTAAGCTGACGACTGTAACAGGGCGATCAGCTAGTTTCAAAACCGCCGTCGAAACACTACTTACTCTCAAGCGCGTATTGTCCCCGTGTGAATGCGCACCTATTACGATTACATCAGCATTCCACTCTTCGGCACAATCCAGAATTACGCGATGGGGCGTACCCACAAGTACTGATTCTTCAACTTCAAACGAATCATCCTCGCAAAGTAGATTAATGCGCGTTTGTTTTAGCATGAAAGCTGCCTTTTTCAATTGCGTTTCCAGCAACTTTCTAGTCTTGCCGGGCCCTGATTGATCATGTAGGTCGTTCAGAAATGTGGATGTGTCTATCACATTTAAGAGTTTGACAGTCTTTCCGGGTCCGCCAAATAAACGTGCGACAGCATCGACAATTGGCATCACAAATTCATCTTCATCGATAGCAACCAGAACTTTCATAACTTTCTCCGGCTAGTGTCAGAATGGAACGCAGAAGGGAGTGCTTTAGCAAAAGACTTTCATTTTTAGAATTCTGCGGAAGACCCTGTTCATACCTTTGATTTTTGCACCGGCTGCATGCTGGTCCATCGTTTTAAAGGACTATTTGAATTGGTTTTTAGAGCAATATTTAGCTGTAGCCTGGAGCGACATCATTCCGAAGCCCTATTTGACCGACCCCGTGGTCTCCAGATTCAAGGTTGGCTTGGTATATGGGGCATAAAGTGAGTATGAACGACAGACTACTTTTCTCGAGTAAAAAGCTTGAAATGCTAGCTGGGTTAGGTATTCACAGACGGTTCGAAATCAGATCCGGACATCCTAGATCCTGTTTCGCCTGAACCGGACTTGGTTGAAGAAATCACACCGGTCAGTTTTGCGAAGAATCACTTGCCGTGGCGCAAGCGAACTTCATTGATCGGTTTGAGGCAATAATCTATATGAGAACGATTGCAGGGAGGACAACGGCGGGCGCACTGAGCGTACTTGCGTTTGCTTGTTGTTGCTTAAGTGCATCCTCCAGAGAAATGAAAACCTGGATGATAACCCAGTTTCACGAAATCAACGGTAAAGAAGTGACCTACATAGCAAAGGACTTCGTGCGTCTCGATCGGCTAACTAACGGCTATTCAATCATTATCGATGAGAGAGCTGGCAGAGTCTATTTCTTTAGCGACAAGGAGAAGCTGCTATATAAGACGAAAATCAAGGGTTTCAATTACCAGTCTGTCAATTTGCTTCGCATGTTCACAGGCGATTCAAGGGCTGGAGACAGCTGGCGACGAGCGGGTTCAACACGAATCGGCAATACTGAAGTGATCCGTTTTATCTCAGAAGATTACAGCAATGTCTTCCGTGGCGCGAAAGAAGGTGGCTACCTGTCTGGTGAGAAGAGAGTGGTTGAAACAGAAACTTCCTTCTACGTAAGCAAAGAGATTGCAATTTCGAAGGATGTTTCTAAATTACTTTCTCAACTTCAAGGGACCAAGGATCTCGGTTATGTCCCACTCAAAGAAGTAACAGCCTGGAAGGAGAAAATCAAGACGAAGACAAATCTGGATTTGTTAGATGTGAGAAGAATAGACTTGGACGTAAGCAAACGATTAATTCCAAAAGGCTATCGAGAAACATCAGACCTTCGCGACATTACAAACAAAGACAAATCTCCGGCCGAAGAGTTGCTATGCAAATAGATTTATTGGACTGATGACACTATTGGACATTGATAGTCTTACAGGCTGGTTGTCGTATCATCTTTTAGTATTAGTGATCAAAATTCCCCCTTCAATTGTTTCCTTTTGCACTTTGATATTCAGCAGAAAGGCTGATGTCTGGAGGGCTGCATTGTCTAACAATAATTTTTTAGAAGGAAGTTTTGGATACGAAAATGAAACAACCGACCGAACCCATCATTCGCAAAGCACTGTCCGAGCAATCTCATAAAGTCGAAATTCCACGCTTTTCCCGTCGGGCACAGAGGCGAGTTCGTAGGTTATGGTCGATCTGGGTGCAACGCCTGATGAATATCAGATTTCCAATTTTGGGAGCAAGGCTCACGCGCCGGAAAAAGGTCGAAATTGAAACGTTGCTACAGCCGGGAGACATACTGCTCAAGGACAATTGCGGCTATCCGTTTTCACAGCTTGGTGCGCGCCTCTTAGGTAGCCGATGGATTCATTCTGCCGTTTTTATCGGAGACGGCAAAGTCATAGACTGTGGTTCTGTGCCCTACGTGGCCGAAGCACCGTTAGAGTTCTTTCTCGATGCCAGCGACGTGGCTATATATAGACCGAAATTTAAAACGGCTGGTGATTGCGAATCCGCATTGCATTACCTGAGGGACCAAATTGACAAACCTTTTAACAAGACCTTCAATCTGGCGAACAAGAATTCGTTTTATTGCACTCAACTTATCTACAGAATGTTGAAGCAAATGCCAAACCCGATTGATCTTCCTGTCAGCTCTGTCGGTGGCAGAAAGGCTATTTTGGCCAGTGACATTGAAGACTGTACTGAGCTTCAGAGAGTTTACCTATTTCGTGTGGCCCCCTGGCGGATTTTGATTGCACATATTCCCTCGCTCGTCGCGCTTTCGTTGGGAGCCTCACTGGCGAAGAAGATTCGTCCAGAATATGGTTTCGTTGGCGGTATTCTTGGACTCATGTCAATCCTTACCATTACTCAGCAAAAGTGCCACCCTGTGCGGATGAGAAAAACGTAGTTCCATGCAGATTAAGCCTCGATACTACCAAGAGCAAAGTGTGCAGCCCCTGCCGGCGCACTGGTCTTCTTTGCCTCAAGCTTTTCTCCATCAGGCAAGGAAGCAACCCCATGCGCTGGCTGTTTGCGACTCGTTGGGAACGAAGCTCACTTATCATCAACTACTTTTGAAATCGATTGCTCTGGCAAATTTGCTTAGCAAGACGTTGAATTCGTCTATATGTATTGGAATTATGCTGCCACCATCAGTAGGTGCGGTTGTAGCGAATCTTGCTGTCGCACTCCTGGGAAAAGTTGCGGTAAACCTAAATTATACAGCCGGGCAAAAGTCTTTCGACCTGTACGCCCAACGGTGCAACCTAAACCATATTATTACTGCCAAACCAGTGGTGAAGCGATTGCAGCTTGAGTGCCAGGCAGAATATATTTTCATTGAGTCTGTTCAACAAGACGTAACTCTGCTCACTAAATTGAAAACTTGGACCGAGTCGGATCTGTGTCCTGAGATATTTCTGGGCGGGCTTCTGTCAGGACTCTCTGAACAGCACCAAATTGACATTAGCAAACTAGGACTAACTGCCAGGCAGGGTGCCAGTGGAAGGAAGAAAAGTCTGAATAGTCCTGCAAGCATAATCTTTACTGCAGGTTCTACGAGCGATCCCAAAGGTGTTGTTCTTTCGCATGAGAACATCCTTTCCAATATCAATGCCATCAAGGAGCAAGGGCAAATCCGTCGAGGAGAGGTGGTATTAGGAGTGATACCATTTTTTCATTCTTTCGGGCTGACCATGACCCTATGGGCCCCTTTGTGTCTGGGAGAAACAGTGGTCTATCACTATGATCCTTTTGATGCCAAAAGAATTGGTGAGCTTTGCGAAGCTTTTAAGGCTACATGTATTGTTTGCACTCCTACTATGATGGGATTGCTTCTTCGCCGCTGCCGACCCGAGCAACTCGCGTCTATTAGAACTTGTGTGCTTGGTGGAGAAAAGCTGAAAAAGCAGCAGAGCTCAGACATTAAAGAACGGCTCGGAATAGCACCGCTCCAGGGATATGGTTTGGCGGAAACTGCACCGGTTGTTTCATGCAATGTTCCTAACCATGTCACGTTACAAAATGGACGAGTGATAGAAGGCAACAAGTTGGGGACTGTGGGACTACCGATCCCAGGCACGCTAATTAAAATTGTGGATGCTGACACAGGAAAGTCACTTCCACCAGGTCAGTCCGGAATAATAAACGTTAAAGGCCCGCAAATCATGCTGGGCTATTTGGGGCAGCCCGAGCTTACAAGCCAATCCATAAAGGACGGTTGGTTCAATACCGGAGACATCGGTTTTCTTGATGAAGATGGATTTCTCACCGTGACCGGTCGGCTAAGCCAGTTTTCCAAGATCGCCGGTGAAATGGTTTCTCACATGGTCGTCGAGGAAGAGCTGTATAGGGTATCCGGAGCAGGCGCCGGGGAAATTTCGGTTACTTGCGTACCGGATTCGCGTCGCGGCGAGAGACTAGTGGTTGTCTACTCGAAAATGGGCAAAACTCCACAGCAAGTTGTCGACGAACTGAGGAAAGGAGAATTACCACATCTCTGGATTCCAAATGCCTGCGATTTCGTAAAAATTGGAGAACTTCCCGTAATGCCGAACGGGAAGTTGAATTTACGACAGATTAAAAAGATTGCCGCGGAATCTCGAGGTGAGATTTCTTGACGCTCATCCTTTAGTCGGCGAAAAATCGTTCTGAGAGATCATATTCAAGCTTTGAGATTTAGCGATGATTGATGAGCAAATGCTTGTGGAGATCGAATAATGACAATGAATGCAACCATAAAAGAGACACTTGCTGGTGTTTGGCATAATCAACATAATTCACAGATCCATCTGGAAATCGATGAGTCAGGCAAGATCGCAGGATATTTCCTCAACGGCATCAATAGCCCTGGCGGACGTTCGGAAAGTTATCCATTAACAGGATTTGCTCGTGGGGATGTATTCTCATTTTGTGTGGACTTCTCCAAGCATGGTTGCATGACAACGTGGGTCGGCCAAATCGTTGAAGAGAGACGATTCCAAGCAATGTGGCAGATGATCAGCGATGTACATCAAAATAAAGATCTCTGCTGGAAATCCACATGGATCGGTCAGGACACTTTTGAGTTTGGCCCCCGTGAAAGTGAGATTTGCGATCAGCCATGTTCTGCCTCCTATCCGCTATATTGCAGCCTCATCTAGAAACCAATCTGCTATCGTTTTAGTGGGTTTTGGGGATGGCAAGAAATGAATGGTTTGATAAGTTTCAGGACAATTTTGCCCCTGGCAATAGTTCTGGGTCTAGTGTGCACTTCTGTTTCGGCAAAGAACTCTCCTGCGCAAAAGTCAAACAGGACAAAAGCAGTCGATTCGTCTCGTAACGAAGGGGCGAAATTGTTCAAAGCGAATTGCCAAAATTGTCACAGTACTGGAGAATCCGGTGGTTGCCTGGGTCCAGTGCTCGCAGGCGAAGGTTCGCGTCGAAGCAAATTTTTTATCGAATCTAGAATAAGCAATGATCCCAAAATGGTCCAGGAATTTCTGCGTGCATATGGTCACGCAGAGTTAATGCCACATATGCGTGTCGATTCGATAGCTGCTAAGAAGCTTGCCTCGTATGTCGCCTCATTGGCTGCTGTTGAGTCGGGCTTTGATGTTAAGTCACACGAACCGCAAAAAAAGAGAGCACAGCTCAATAACGGGGCGAGCGCTCAATCAATCGCTAATGGCAAGAGACTTGTCTATGAACGTGGATGTCTGATGTGCCATTCATTCGGTGGTATGGGTGGACAGTTCGCGCCTGCTTTCGACGGTATTGGAGCGCGGCATTCGAAAGAATTCATAGCCGAAAGTATTTCTAGTGCCGAGCTGTTTCAAGGCAATTCTGGGCGCGAGTACGGTGCCAGGGGCCTGGTTATGCCGCCGTCAAGTTTTAGTGAAGAAGAGATCGAAAGTATTGCCTCCTATCTTTCTAGTCTCAAGTAGGTGGCATGCTTGTAACATTGCATGGTGCGGCTAATGAAGTTACGGGCTCATGCTACCTCGTCGAGACGGGCAACTGCCGGGTCTTGATTGACTGCGGATTATTTCAGGGATCAAAGCATCTCGAGAGGCTGAATTTTATACCCGCCTCGATTAATGCCAAGAAGATTGATGCTGTAGTTCTTACTCATGGGCACCTGGATCATTGCGGTCGGTTGCCATTACTAGTGAAAGCCGGGTTCAAAGGAAGAATTTATGGCACGGACGGCACTTTAGACATCGCCCGTTTGATTCTGATGGATGCAGCCAAAGTTCAAGCGGATGATACTGATAGAGAGAATCGAAAGCGAGTCAAGGCTGGTCAGAAGCCGGTAAAACCTCTCTTTACTGCGGCGGATTCAGAGCGAGTCTTCAAGTTGTTTCATCCCTTGCCGTACAACAAGTGGATTTCGATTGCGGAACATTTGAAAATTGACTTGATTGAGGCTGGGCATATTCTTGGCTCTTCAAGCGTTATCCTTGTCGGCGATCACAATGGTGGAAAACGGAGATTGGTTTTTTCTGGCGATCTGGGGCAATGGAATATTCCAATAAACAGGGATCCGGCATTGTTGGATACAGCTGATGCCGTGTTTATGGAATCGACTTACGGAGGGCGAAATCATCCAACTTACTGCGATACGGTCAAAGAACTGACCGACTTGATCAAAGAAGCTGTGGGTAAAAGAGGAAAGATTTTGATTCCGACCTTCGCGGTAGGAAGAACGCAACAACTGCTATATCACTTGCACGAGATGTTTAGACTCGGTGAGATCAAGCCTTTTCCTATCTATTTGGATAGTCCGATGGCCACTGCGGCAACAGAGATCTATTCAAGGCACACGGAACTTCTTGATCCTGACGTTCGTGATTTCTTTGTTGGAAATAATATATATGCCTCTTTGCCGAGCTTGAAGATTTGCACAACCGCTCTGGAATCGCAAGCTCTCAATGATGTTGAAGGTCCTTGCTTAATTATGGCCGGCGCAGGTATGTGTGATGCTGGTCGCATTTTGCATCACCTACGACACAATCTGAGTTTTCCCAATACGCTGGTACTCATTGTCGGCTATCAAGCCAGGGAGTCTTTCGGAAGGCAGCTCTTAGACGGTGTAAACCCAGTAAAGATAATGGGGCAAACCGTTTTTGTCAGAGCAAAGATAGTGTCTGTGGAAGGTTTCAGCGCACATGCAGGACAGAGCGATTTACTTCGTTGGATAGAACCTGTAGCGAGATTGAAACGAGCACGTCTGATTCTCACGCATGGAGAGCCGCATCAACTTAATGAGTTGAAGTACAAGCTCCAGGATGAGTTTGGAGTCTCTCCTGAGATTCCTTCTATTGGCGATACTCTGGAAATATAAATGCTCTGATTAGTACCAGGAATAACTGGAGCATTGTTTCTCAATTTCTGCCTTGAAATCCGGGTGAGCAATGGCTGTTAGCGCTCTTGCTCTCTCTTTCAGAGTCTTTCCATACAATTGGGCCACGCCATACTCAGTGACCACATAGTGAACATCTGCACGTGATGTGACAACTCCGGAGCCGGTATTCAACATTGCGCTGATTCGCGAAATCTTGCCGCCTTTGGCTGTAGAAGGAAGCGCAATTATTGCTTTCCCTTGCTTGGCATGGGCAGCTCCGCGAACAAAATCAACCTGTCCACCAAAGCCACTGTACAAAAGATTTCCGATTGTATCCGCCGCTACTTGTCCTGTGACGTCTACTTGCAGCGCGGAGTTGATTGCCGTCATTTTGTAATTTTGCGAAATTACGAATGGATCGTTGATGTAATCGCTGGTCTGGAATTCAACTAGTGGGTTGTTATCCACAAAATCATAAAGTCGCTTTGTTCCCATCACGAAAGTGACGGCGACCTTGCCGGGCAATACTGTCTTTGCATCATTTGTGATTACGCCGGCTTCGATCAAATCGACAATTCCATCAGAGAGCATTTCGCTGTGAACGCCAAGGTTTCGTTTGTCCATTAGATTTTGAAGCACGGCATTCGGAATTGCTCCAATGCCTAATTGCAATGTTGCACCGTCTTCGACAAGAGAAGCTACATTTGAACCGATTGCTTTTTCAATCTCGGAAGGCTGTGCCGGCACCAGCTCTGGCACGGGATGGTCGGTTTCGACGACATGATCAAGACGTGAAACGTGGACAAAGGCTCTGCCCAAAGTTCGGGGCATTTGCTTGTTTACTTCCGCTATGACCAAACGAGCTTTTTTTCGCGCAGCAATCGTGCAGTCTACAGATACTCCATAACTGCAAAATCCATGGGCATCAGGAGGCGATACTTGTAGTAGGCATACATCGATAGGAATTTCCCCTGATAAGAAAAGTCCGGGAATCTCGCTTAGAAAAACCGGAATATAGTTGGCTCTTCCAGCATTGACCGCCTCTCTTACGTTCGAGCCAATAAAGAACGAATTGACTTGAAACGATTCTGCATGTTCTTTGAGTGCGTAGTCAGCCTTGCCCAGGGTCATTAGCTGATAGATTTTGACCCCATTCAGCTCGGGAGCTCTTTTCACGAGCGCATCAAGCAGTAGCTGCGGAGCGGCAGCATTGGAGTGAACATAGATGCTGTCACGCGACTTTATGTGACTAACTGCACTTTCAAGAGTGGTTAGCTTCTTTTGATAATCTTCCAGCCAAGAACCGCGCGTTTTTGTTTCAGACAACAATATCTTATCCCCCATTTCTAGATTTGTTCTTGACGCTGACCATGTGTGTTGCACAAGTATTGCAAGGATCGTATGCACGAACCAAAGTTTCTAAATGTGCCGTCATTTGTTCATCGAAGCTTTTCGATTGTGACACTACTTCTTTGATGTCCAACTCAATTCGTGCCGTGTTTTGAGCGGACGGCGTGATCATGTCTGCTCTCAGAATTTTGCCTCTATCGTCTAATTCATAGTGGTGGTAAAGAGTGCCCCGTGGGCACTCCACTGCACCAGTGGCTTTTCCGCTTGCAACTTTAACCGGACTTTTCTTTTCTTCGCCATGTGACACTATTTCGTCAATAAGTCTTATTGCTCGTTCAATAGCCTGTACTATTTCGATTGCTTGCGCCGCGTTATTCCAGATTGTGTTGCTATCCCCTCTGGCAAGCGGGGAGCCGTCGTAAATGTTTTTAGCCTCTCCTTTCAAACGACTTCCAAAGAGTGAGAGTCTTGCCATGGAGCCGACCATCAGTGGCTTTCCATTAAGCGTAGAACGCTTGGCGTGGCTGTACGACACCACTTCTTCTTGCAAATATTCCTTGTACTCTTCGATTGATTTTTCCCAACCTTCACTCGACTTGATGGTATTGCCGAAATAACCGTATTCGTCATTGCTCGGGGTGAGGCAGAGGAATGTCGGTACAGTGAGCCGCTTTACCGGGGGCTCGAAAGAAAGCACCTTCTCGGCAAGATCCAGTGATTGTTGTTTTGAGGAAAGCAAATCTTGCTTCAGTGTCTGCAAGTCATCGGCAGCAGGTATTTTGGAAACCCCTCCCACATGCAAGTTTACCGGGTGAAATGGACGGCCGCCTAAAAGTGTTTGCACCTTCGCTCCGAGATTCCTCAAGTTTGTCCAGATGAGAAACTCGGTTTTATGCTCTGATGCAAAGTCCATGAGATCAGGAGTCTTAAGAAAGTCCGGAAGGGCTAATGCACAGACATGTGTCGCGTGTGACTCGATGATCATTCCTAAGTGCATTAACTCACGGAGCATCATCTCTTTTCGGTCTGGTTCAAAACCGAATAACCGTTCCACTGCAAAAATGGCTGCTAGAACGTGTCCTGTCGAGCAGATTGCGCATACTCGTGATGTTATGTGAGGCAATTCGTCATATTTATGACCGACAACAATCTGTTCAAAAAAACGTGTGCCTTCAAAAACGTCGAGTTTCACGTTGGTGACGACGCCATCTTCAATGTCGATAGTGACAGCTGAATGTCCTTCAACGCGGCTTATTTCAGGTATCTCGATGATTCTTCTTTCGCTCTCGCTCACTTTTCACGCCTCTCTGCCAGTTTCTGACGACATGCGCTCGAACAAGTGGTCCGGAGCCCCAAATGTCTTCAGTCTGTTGATCACTTCCATCGCGTCATAGCCCTTCTCTGTCAGTATGGTTGCCATTGCGTCCATTTGCGGTGATTGACAGGGTCCCCAGCAGCCGTAGCAGGCAGCTCCCATGCTCGGGCAAAGTGCTCCACAGCCGGCGGCTGTAACCGGACCGAGGCAGGGCAAATTTTTCTCAATTAGGATACAAGCATTTTCCCGTAATTTGCATTCCAAGCAGACCGGTTTGTGGGTGATGTAAGGAAGATGGTCTTTCAGTATGCTCGCTGTGACAGAAAGGAATTGAGTTGTATTGATAGGGCAGCCCGAAAGCTTGACGTCGACCGGTACATAAGCGTCCAGCGGTTTTGCTTCCAAGACTTGAATTTCGGAACTCTTTCCATAGACGGCTTCGAGCATGTCGGTTACTTTGCACTTCGCACAGGCGCCGCCTTGTACGCACCCCCAGACTGCGCAGTTTCCGACTGCCACAAGCCATCGACTTTTGGCACGAATGTTTCGCAGCTTTTCCAAATCGTGCGGTTGGCTGACACTCCCTTCCACGAAGGCGATATCGACAGGACCATCGTCATTCTTGCTCTGAGCAAAAGGAAAGCTCGAAACTCGCACAAATGGAAGAAGCTTGTCCAGATTCTCCAGAATTACCAACAATTCGCCGGCACAGCCGGTCAGACTTTCGACTGCGATGCAGGGCAGTGGTGTAGCGTCTTTGCGCATAGGTTCCTCAGGCACACTCGATTACTTCAGGCAGGAGGCGCAGATCTGTCAAATTAAAGACGGGGCCGGCCTGGCAGGTGAGGGCGCCGCCAATGAAGCAATGGCCACATTTTCCGATGCCACACTTCATGTGCCGTTCGAGCGACAGCCAGATCTTCGACTCTGGGATGTTCTTTTTCTTGAGCTCTGCGACTACATACTTGTACATAACGGGAGGACCACAGACCGCTACTTCAAAATTGCCTTCAAGGTCAGCAAGATTGATCATGTCTGTTACTCTACCGAGCTGTACCGAAACAGGTGGCAAAGCCGGCCCGAGTAGTTCTTCGGCGGCAATGAAAACATCCATGTCGCGGCGGCGATGCAATAATGCAAATTCTTGTCTGAATAGAAGATCAACGGAATGTCTCATTCCATAAATGAGCACGACCCGTCCATACTTTTCTCTATGGTCGAGAATATACTGCCAGACTGAGCGGATTGGGGCAACGCCAAGTCCGCCGGCGATCAAGCAAATGTCTTTGCCTTCAAGACTGTTCATAGGAAAACCGTGTCCGTATGGTCCTCGCAATCCTACCCAGTCTCCTTCTTGCATTTGAAAAAGTGCACTTGTCACCCGGCCCACTTTTCGAACCATCAATTCCAGCGTCGAACCAACATGCCCTGAACATACCGAGATTGGACTTTCTCCTACTCCCGGAACCCAGAGCTGAACAAATTGTCCGGGCAGGCAGTTGGGCAATCCACTTCCGTTTACCGTAATCTGAAATAGCATATTGTCTGCGGCCATGGGGATAATGGACCGAATGACACCGCGCGTAGGCATGAATGGCGTAGTCTGTTCATTTAATTTGTGATTCATTCTCACCACCTGCCTCGCTGGAGTCGTTTCTGCTCTCTCTTTGTCCTTGCAACTTTTTAACTACGTCGACGAGATCATCGATGCCGGCCGGGCACGATACTGTGCACCTGCCGCAACCTACGCAAGTTTTGAAACCATAGGGATCGTCAAATCCGTGCAATTTGTGCCGATACCAGAATTTCAGCCGATCAACCGGAGTCGGTCGGAAATTGTAGTCTCCTGCAACCTGAGCAAATCCAACAAACTGGCAACTATCCCATTCTCTTACACGTGAACCGGAGTCTCCGTTGAGGCTAGCGATATCCACCAAGTCGAAGCAATAGCAAGTCGGACACACCGGGGTGCAATTTCCGCAGCTCAAGCAACGTTTGCCCAGCTCATCCCAGATCTCGTTGTTCCATTCCATGTCCATGGTGGCACGCAAATTGTCCGGCTCAAACCCATTGGTAAAAGCCTTATCTCGCCGCTCCCAATAGTCTTTGTAATTGTCTTTGTCCGTCTCGCTGACGGATGTGAATATCTGCCTGCAATTTTCCAGGGATTCAATCCCTCGTGGTGTTTCTACTTGCACAAAAAAAGCATCGCCAAGATCTGTAAGAAAGATGTCGTATCCTTTGGTTGCGCAAGATGTCCCCATAGATTTGCAAAAGCAATATTTGTCCGGCATGCAGGACAATCCAATTATCAAGCTCTCTTTCCGGCGCTGAAGATAATGAGTATCGGCGGGGCCGGCTTCGAATATTGTGTCCATAATGCCAAGTCCGGCCAAGTCGCAAGGATGAACTCCAAAGAGCACTTGAAAGTTCATTTCTGGTTTTACTTCTCTGATTTCATTGCCACTGTATTCAACAAGAGTTTCACTAGGTGGATAGAAAAATTTCTTTGGTGGCAAAATTGTTCGCAGTGCTTCCCAGGCTATCTGCGCTTCGGTCTCAATCTCTTTGAAAGAGAATGACTGTTCGGAAACTCGCACTGGTGCGAAAAATTTACCGAGGGACTTTAACGTTTGAAAGAAGATTGAGAAATCGGTTTTCTTTAGAAGCAGGCTTTGCGACACGTGGAAGCTCTCCTAGATTACTCATCTATTACAGCCGAATTGCTTGTCCGGCATATCGTTCTGCGGGATTAAGCTCAATGAGGCACATAACGCTTACGGGACGGGGCGAGAACTATTGAAGGTTTAGCTGTTACGGCTGACAAAAAAAGACGCCAGGTCTAACTGGCGTCTTCGGGCTCAGAGTTGACTCAGGTGCCCGCTGCCCTTGGGGAGCTTTGGTATCCTCCTCCTCGGGTTTCTCTTGTACCTCGAGTCTACGCCCAGTGTCTCTAAATCACATCATCAGAAAGTATTACCGTACTAATACTTGGGACGGATAGCCGGGCCTTTTCTTTGAACTTCAAAGTCAGTGCTTCTTGTGCGCTGAGCTTACTGGCTCTTTTACTTCTTTAGCGCGGACCAATGGTCTGATGATTTCTACCGAACACGGGGCATGCGCCGCTACATAGGTAGATACACTGCCCAAAAGATTTCTGGGGCATACGTCCATTCCATGCGCGCCGACATAGATCTTTTCTGCATTCCACTGTACGGCAATATTGATGATCTCCTTGCGCGCCGAGCCCTCTTTAATCTCGTATTCTACGTTTGCCTCAGGAAAAGACTCTTGCAGTTTTTGAACTTCCCTTTCGCACAGACTTTGCGCATGATTCCAGCGGCGCTCGTAAATTTTGGCAAGTGCTTTATCCGCATCAAATTCTTCAATTTCTTCCGGAGAAGCGCAAAGCATTTCCAGGACTGTCAGCAGTTTGAAACAAGTTCCAGGCTGCCAGTGCTGTTTCATTACGGCATCTACAATATGTTTTGAATACGGTGAATCATCGATTGCTATTAGAACTTTCATGCTCATTATCTCTCTGTGGTATTCCCAGAAGTTCTAGGGTTTCCATTGCTTGTTCCGCACTTATTTGGCTTATGACTGCGCCCGCGTAAACTAGAACCCAGTCGCCTTCAAGAATGTTTTCGAATGGAATAAATACCTCTTTGCGAAATCCTAAACTCTCTACGACGGCTTTTTTTCCTATGACTTGAATTACTTTAGTGGGAATGCTGATGCACATGTTTCGTCTGCTTTTGCTCTTGCCTGTATGCTTCTATCTGCGACTGTATCCATGAGGTCCATTTATCCATTCCATAACCGGTTTTTGATGAAACCTGCATGGTCACAACATCTGGATTGATTGCTTGAATATTCTTCTCTGCCTCACCTAAATTGAATTCAACATATTCAAGCAAATCGCACTTTGTAAAAACGACAAGATCGCAGTTTCTAAAGATGACCGGATATTTTATTGGTTTGTCGTCCCCTTCTGTGACAGAAAGCAGCACTACACGCTTAAATTCGCCTAGGTTGAATTCTGCCGGGCAAACCAGATTTCCGACATTTTCAATGAAGAGCACATCAGTTTTTTCCATTTTTTCCGAATGCAATAAACGTGCCACCATATTCGCATCGAGATGGCAACTGCGACCTGTCGAAATCTGATGTACTGAAACCCCTGTCTTCCTAATGCGATCGGCATCGAGCTCGCCAACCATATCGCCCTCTATAACAGTAGAGGAGAATTTTCTTCCAGCCATGCGAAAAGTTGCCTCTAGCAGGCTGGTTTTGCCCGCACCGGGTGCACTCATCAGATTGACGGTGCAAGTCATAGCCTCTCTGAAGTGATCACGATTGTGCTCTGCCAACTCGTCATTCTTGTTGAGAATGCGTTCCATCGTGTGTTCGTCGGCCGATTCGTGCATTAGTATTCTCCTATTCAGTCTGGTCTAGTTCGACCACAACATTGACTACATCCAATTCTTCACCTTGCAGGAGATTGCCAATACCACTGTCACAGGTTGGGCAGCGATATGCATTGGAAGCCTCCGGATGGTATTTGTGCTGGGCCCTTTTGCATTGTGCCATGGCCGAAATCGTATTTATCACGAGTTGGCAATTTGCTGCTCCTGGATAAAATGCCTTCATATTGTCAAACGCGAATTCAACAGATTCCGGTTCAGCATTTCGGAATTCGCCAAATACAACACTGACATTGTGAGCTGTTGCTGGCGCTCCGATAGAATGTAGCCTCTGGCTGACGATTTCAAGAATGGATTTGGCTATTGCCGACTCATGCATTTTTGCGTAGCGCCTCTAAGATTCTCTCGACAAGGAATGAAAGATTAGATACTAGCTGTGGAAGTTTCTTATTTAGGGCCGGGCTAATTTCTTCCTTCCAGTTGACTTCTCCTATTTCCACGCCGAAGAAAATCAAGCGATTTGGCAAGCGGTCCGTTTCTCTCACTATTTTTAGCTCGTCGATTACAGAAAATCCGTGAGTCGACCTGATATTCGTGCTTTGTCCGTCCAGCATGGCGTTTAAGTCGATAATTGTCACCGAACCGGGAGACAATCCATCGCAAGTTGAGTCTATGATAATCGCTGCCTTGTGTCCGTGCAGACATTCTCCCAGGCGATTTGTGTAGGTTCCGAGGTCAAAACGACATGCTCCATTTAGCACCCTTTCCGGAAGGTTGTCGCAAAGCGCTACAGCGATCCCGTCATCTCCCCGTAAGGAGTTGCCTACCGTGACGATGCACAGGCCGGTAGGCTCAGGAATGGCGGAGTGTGGGCAGCGCATTGTATCGGCTAGTTTGGGGGCGTACATATCCAAGTTTCACATCCGAGAAATCTTCTACATTCACAATTCTGCGATTTCTTCACGGTTATGGCATGCTTCTCAAGAATGATTCTTGAAGACTTGATTTTAATGAAACCAGCCCCTCATTCTTATGAACGATACTAATAGTATCTTGTCGATGTTAGGCTTCCAATGCTCTGGTTATGCCATTGGCAGGAAGGTGAGCGATGAGATACGTTGAAATTAAGAAAGACATCTATCTTGCTTTGATGTTTCTTGGTTTGGTGCTCTTGGTTATTTCTGTGCGCCTCGCCTCGAGTTCGTTCGGCGTAGATCTCGCGGGCACCCTGTTGTTTTTAATCGCATGTGTACAAGGCTCTATTTGCCTCGGTTTCGGTGCTTTTACCTGGATGTTCCAGGAAGATCCTGAGATCTGGAGCTAGTGATCTATAGTTCTTTGCAGAATCACAAACAGGAAGCAATTCAATTGCTTCCTGTTCTTTTGTTGATTGTGCTCAAGGCGTGTTTAGCTAAGGAGCTATGGCTTTAGCCTTGTCCTTTCCCTTCGTTTCGCATGTAGTGGGATGTTTCGCTTTAGGACGTACAATTTCGACCGAACAAGGCGCCTTTACGGCTACCGCTTTCGAAACACCGCCCCAAACAAAACGATCGCAAAGATCGTGTCCGTGCGCGCCAATCAATATCTTGTCGGCCATCCACTCAACTGCAGCTTCGATAATCTTGTCACGTGGATTTCCCTTTCTAACATCGACATGAATTACGCAATTAGGATGCTTTCGCTCGATTAGCTCTTTGCCTTCGGCGCAGATTTTGCTTGCATGCTTCTCTCGTCGCTCGAAAGCCGTTTTCTCCAGTTCACCCCAATTTTCGTTATCTATTTCACTCCACCTGATAGGTTCAACAACAGACATTATTTTGAATGCTGTGTCGGCAGGCCATTTGCGCTCAGCAATAGTCTCCAGTACTTTTTTGCTGTAAGGGGAGTCATCTATAGCAACAATGACTTTCATTCTCTTGTCCTCCAGACTGTGTTGAACGCAACAAATACCTAGTGCGTTTTCTTGTGTTTTACGATTTCTACGGAGCAGTCAGCGTGACCTGCAACACCTTCTGCGACGCTGCCGAGAAACAGTTTGGAAAAACCTTTTCTGCCATGGGAGCCGAGCACAATGAGATCCGCTCCCCACTCCTTAGCTTCCTCGAGAATGCAGTTGCGGACATCTCCTGTCAGTACATCGCCACTGACAGAACCCGGTGCGAAAGTCTTTCTGAGCAGCTCAATGTCGTCTTTGACGATTTTCTTTTTTGACTGAAGCAATTCTCTTTCTGCTTCTACAATAGAGTCTGCTGCTCGTGGTGAATAAATCTCGGCGCCATATATGGGGAATGGCTCAAAGACATTGATTACTCGAAATTGAGAGTCTTCAGGCCAGTGGCGCTCGAGAACCGATTCAAGAGCAAGTTTGGAGCATTCGGATTCCTCAATCGCTATCAACACCTTCATTTTTCTTCTCCCCAGCACTTCACTGATAAACGCAATACACTAAGTTTCCCGCTATATGCTCTTTCCTGCATCGTTCTTGCAGATGATTCCTGGTAATGCAGAGCAATCCATCGTTTGAGGGATTGGATTGCTCTGCGATTTTTCTCTAGCACGCCTTAATTGGAATAGACTTTGTCTTCTTTTCCGTGTCCGGTGTCTTGGGCAGCACGACTGTCAAAACGCCGTTTTTGAAAGTGGCTGTGCTCTTTTCCAGTTCAACTTCGGTCGGGAGCAAGAGGGATCTACTGAATGAGCCGTAAACACGCTCCATTCGATAATGACCTTTTACATCTTCCACCTTTTCATTGTGTTTCTCTCCGGAGATGGTCAGTACATCGCCCGCCAATTTGATTTGTACATCCTTTTCTTCCATGCCTGGAAGCTCGGCTGTAACTCTAAACTCCTTCTCCGTTTCGTTCATGTCGACGCGCGGAGAGAAATCTCCAAACGCGTCTTCATCATAGTTGAACGAACCCAATTCAAAGTTTTTGAAGAAATCTTGGAACAGGCTGTTCATCTCTCTTTGCAAAGAATAGAGAGGATATTCCGGCTCTCTTCGAACAGCCGGGGTTTGTTTTCTAAACCAGGGAGTGAGTGGTTTCATTGCATCTTACCTCAAAATAGTCATAACGCATCGCTTCATGCGTGTTCTTCGATGCCCCAATTCTCTTCTGCCAGCCATTGCGCCTATATCGTCCGCTTGGAGCATTCTGCACCAGGCGTCGCTAGAGATCCTACTGAAAGGCGATCATTCTTAAGAACGATATGGGAAAATAGCGTCCGTTTTACAAGGAAAACAGCGGCTGCCAATGGATAGGTGCATGCAGACGACCGCGTCAAGAATGAAGGTTTTCGTCTACGGGCTTGTTCAAGGAATAGGCTTTCGACCGTATGTCTACAATTTGGCGAAGAAGCTCCAGTTGCGTGGTTTTGTGAGGAACAATGCAGGTATCGTTGAAATTGAAGTCGAGGGGCCGGCGGCTGTCATTGATGTCTTCCTTAGAGAATTGCCTGAGCAAGCACCTTCTTTGGCCTGCATCTCAAAGGTGGAAACACAAGCCTGTGAGTCGACTGGCAACTTTACTGAGTTCGCGATTGCAGCTAGTCTGAGCGATCGGCTTGCAGAAAGGCATGTTGCATTTGATGTTGCGACTTGCTCCGACTGTTTGAACGAACTATTCTCTCCCATAGATCGGCGCTATCAGTATCCATTTATAAACTGCATCAATTGCGGACCTCGCTTCACGATTATTGAGAGTCTTCCTTATGATCGTGCGTCGACCACAATGAAAAGTTTTCAAATGTGTAATGAGTGCGAGGCTGAATACAACGATCCTGCAAATAGAAGATTCCACGCTCAGCCAATTGGATGTTCGAGCTGCGGCCCGAAGCTTATTTATCGTCCAGCTGTCGCAATTGAAGATAAGCCTGCCACAGCAGCCGGCTGCACGGCGACTCTTCTGCAAGGCCGTGAGGCTCTTGCGGCGGCAAGAGATGCGCTCTTGCATGGACAAGTAATTGCTATCAAAGGATTGGGCGGTTACCACTTGATGGGTGACGCAAGAAAGGCAGAAGTAGTTGAGAAGATTCGTTTATTGAAGTCCCGCGAAGCAAGACCACTCGCTGTAATGTTTGCCAGTGTGGCGGTGGTGGAGCGTCATTGTTGCCTAAGCGAGGACGAGAGAACCATTTTGGAAAGTTCGCAGCGCCCGATTGTGTTGTTGCGACGTAGAGATGATGTGCCCCCTTCTATCGATATCGATCCATTTGTAGCGCCGGGACTTGATGAGATTGGTGCGATGCTTCCGTACACCCCGCTGCATCATTTGTTACTTCGTCTCTGCGATTTTCCCCTTGTTGCAACGAGCGCGAATGAGCGCGGCGTGCCGATTGTCACTTGTGACAATGATGCTTTGCGCGAATTTACGAATTGCGGCGTATTATTTCACGATAGGGAAATTCACTCTGGATACGATGATTCAATTCAGCGAGTTGTTGCAGGCACCGGCGCTGTTTTGCGCAGGGCCAGAGGATTTGCGCCAGCACAGCTTGATTTGCCATTTGAATCTACGCACTCGATTCTTGCAGTCGGTGCTCATTTAAAGAACACTTTCTGTCTTGCAAAGGATACTTATGCCAGGATGAGCCAGCATCTGGGAGATATCGACACTCTTGAGCGACTGAATAATTACGAGCGCACTCTGCAGCTATATGAGCATCTCTTTGATATTCAACCTCAGGCAATCGCCCATGATCTCCATCCCAATTATCAAACGAGTATTTTGGCTGAAAAACTTGCGAAGAGTCGGAACTTGCCGTTGATTGGTGTTCAGCACCACCATGCGCATGCCGTAAGTGTGATGGCTGAGTACCGACTTAAGCGCGCACTAGCCGTGGTTTTCGATGGACTCGGCTTGGGTAGTGACGGCAATTTATGGGGCGGCGAGTTTCTGCTTGCGGAGTACGATAAGTTTCAACGCTTGGCACATTTTGAAAATGTTCCTATGCCCGGTGGGGAGGCAGCAGTAAAGTACCCTTGGCGCATGGCGCTCGGCTTTACCAAAGGTGCCGCCGCAGGTTTCGCTGAATTCATGGAAACACTGCGCGCACTTCATGGACAAATTGAAGTTGCCACCGTTCTTTCTCAGTTGGAGCGAAATCTAAATACTCCTCTCACCTCTAGCTGCGGAAGGTTGTTCGATGCCGCTGCCGCGCTTATATCGCCAGGTCTAAATGTGAGCTATGAAGGGCAAGCCGCCATGCAGTTTGAGGCACTAGCCAGGCAGTGTGTTTGCCCGAAGATCCAGGCATTTGATTTCGAGTTGCAAAAAGGAAATCCGCACGTTGTGAAAACCACTCCCATTCTAGTTTCTATGCAGAGTGCCTTGCGCCGAGGCATGTCTGCGGAATGTGCTGCTCGTGCCTTCCATGAGACGATTGTGCGAGTTGTTGTTGAGGTTCTGTCCGAACTGAGCAATCAGACCGGCGTTGCAACGGTTTGTCTATCCGGCGGCGTCTTTCAAAATCGGTTGCTTTCCGAGTCCCTAAAATCGGCACTGATGCGAGCGGATTTCGCTGTTTTTCTTCCTTCGCATTTGCCTTGCAACGATGGTGGCCTGTCCTTTGGTCAGGCAATCGTAGGTTTGTCCAAGCTGAACGAAATGAATCCGAACTGTGTCTGAGGAATGACAAAGATGTGTCTTGCGATACCTGGGGTTGTTGAAACAATATTTGAATCTGACGGAATAAGAATGTCGAAGGTCAACTTTGGCGGTATCAAACGTTCAGCATGTTTAGAGTACACGCCGGAAGCCAAAGTTGGTGACTATGTTCTTGTTCATGTCGGATTCGCATTGAGCGTGATTGACGAGAAAGAAGCATTCCGGACACTTGCTGCAATCGGGGCGCAAGATGTTCAGGCGGAACTTGCAGTCTCATCCGACGGCGACATGGGGGCTTGATTTACATGCGTTTCGTTGATGAATTTAGAGATGAAAAACAGGCATTGCTGCTGGCTGACCAAATTAGGAAGGCAACCACGCAACCTTGGCGGATTATGGAGGTTTGCGGCGGTCAGACTCACACGATTATGCAGTACGGATTGCCCGATCTATTGCCAAATGAAATTGAGCTTTTGCATGGTCCTGGTTGCCCTGTTTGCGTAACCGGTTTGGAATTGATTGACAAAGCAATTCAAATTGCTTCTCTTCGTGATGTGATTTTTTGCTCTTATGGGGACATGCTGCGTGTACCTGGAAGCAAAGGTGACTTGTTCGATGTAAAAGCTGCAGGCGGTGATGTTCGAATTGTTTATTCACCTCTGGACTGTTTGAAAATTGCCCGGGAGAACAGAGGCAAGCGCGTAGTCTTTCTCGCAATCGGTTTTGAAACGACAGCACCCGCAAATGCAATGGCTGTCAAACAGGCGAAGAAGATGAAGTTGGACAATTTCTTTCTTCTTTGCTCTCATGTCACTGTACCGCCAGTTATTAGCGGATTGATGGAGTTTCCCGAAACTCTTGTGCAAGGCTTTCTCGGTCCTGGTCATGTTTGCTCTGTTATGGGGTGGACTCAGTACGATGAACTCTGCCAGAAATACAAAATACCAATAGTTGTAACCGGCTTCGAGCCAATCGATATCTTAGAGGGAATCTTGAAGGTTGTTAGGCAACTAGAAGCCGGTGAATCGCGCGTCGAGAACCAGTATTCGCGAGCCGTTACACGCGATGGAAACAAAGAAGCGCAAGCAATACTCGATGAGGTTTTTGATGTTTGCGACCAAGAGTGGCGCGGGCTTGGATTGATTCCGAAAAGCGGTTACAAGCTCAAGATCGACTACGCAAATTACGATGCAGAGATTGTCTTCGATACTGATTCTGATTCGGTCTGTGAATCCGGTGTCTGCATAAGCGGCGACATACTTAAGGGCATAAAGAAGCCCAAAGATTGTCCTGCGTTTGGAAAGCAATGTACTCCCGAGCAACCCCTTGGCGCGACAATGGTGTCATCGGAGGGAACTTGTGCTGCGTACTTTCGATATGGGCGATTGGATCTGGTTGTCTAGAACTTTAGGTGAGGAAAAGGCTGTGAATTCCCAGAATAAAAGCTTCAACATCGCGTGTCCAGCGCCAACTGCAGACACAGGCTACATCAAGCTCGGTCACGGAAGCGGTGGAAGGATGACGGAACAGTTGATAGAGCAAGCCTTTCTTCCGGCGCTATCCAACAAAATTCTGGCTGAAAAGGAAGACGCATCAGTTGTTCCACTAACGGCAGATAGGCTTGCATTCACCACCGATTCTTATGTGGTGAGTCCGATTATTTTTCCCGGTGGAGACATCGGCTCTCTTTCGGTGCATGGAACAGTCAATGATCTCTGCATGCGCGGCGCCAAGCCCCTCTATCTCTCCGCCGCGTTCATCATGGAGGAAGGATTGTGTCGGGCTAGATTGGAAACGGTAGTTAATTCGATGAGAGATGCTTGTGTTGAGAGCGGTATCCAATTGGTGACAGCAGATACGAAGGTTGTGAACAAGGGTTGTGCCGATGAACTCTTCATTACCACCAGTGGAATCGGCATCATTGAGAGACAATTTGTGCCATCTGTTTCCTCTGCAGAAGAGGGCGACGTGGTCATTTGTTCAGGTGACATTGGCCGGCATGGCATGGCGATTATGGCTGCACGTGCAGGTTTGGACTTGGAGAACACCATAGAGAGCGATAGTGCGCCATTGAATATTATGGTAGATAGGTTGGCTGAGATTGGCGTTTCTCTGCATGTGTTGCGTGACGTTACTCGCGGCGGATTGGCCGGTGTTTTGAATGAAATAGCACAAGCATCTCAAGTTGGCATCGAGATTGAGGAACTGCAGATTGGTGTCGTAGACCAAGTCCGTGCTGCGTGCGAAATCCTGGGACTTGATCCCTTGTATGTCGCATGTGAAGGTCGTCTTGTTGCGATTGTCAAAGCGGTTGATGAGGCAATTGCGTTAGAGATTTTGAGAAATTCTCCTCATGGACAAAATGCAAAAACGATTGGTCGGGTTGTTGCAGAACATCCGGAGCGAGTTGTTATGCGTTCAAGAGTCGGCGGGCGCAGAATCGTCGACAAACTTTCAGGAGAGCAGTTGCCGCGAATCTGCTAACCGCAGGATTGTTTTTACACCTACTCAATGTACTCATGCTTCAGGAGTCTGATTCCGCAGTGCCTGCTTCGGGCATTTCCGCTAACGGGTATAGGGTGAAGTTCGCAAAGTTGTAAATCGGCGCTTGAGCCAGCAAGCGGTCAAGTTCTTCATTTGTGTCGACATCATAAATCCACGCGCCACCATGCTGCCCAACCAGGTGATATCGTTTTTCCAGCTTGCCTGACTTTTTCAGATTGTCCGCATACTTCGGCATGGAAAGTACAGATTTAACTGCATCAGTGCCAAGCTTGCTTGTGTCAAGACTCCACAAAACCAAAAACTTTGACATGCACGCTCCGCCTGTCGAGAGTGTCTACAGAACACCTTGGCCTTTCAGCCGCAGACAGTTTAAACCTAGAGGTGTTTCAGTTCAAGCGCTACAGGCAGCAGCAGTACTCGCTCCATTTCTTTCCAGTCCTAATTCTGAGGGGTGTTATCAACTGCCTGTTCGTTCAGGCATTGGGCGCTTGTCAGTTGTTCCCGATATTGCTGGAAATAAGTTTCACCCCCGGAGAAGGGGCAATCTGCGCCAATTATGGTAAACCTTTCACCATGCGGCGCATTGCTCTCGCCGCTTAATGTTGAGTCCTACTCACACCATGCTGGGGAAAAATCATGCGCTCTAAAGTTTTCGATAAATGGCTGTTCCGCGGACGCAAGCATCCTCGGTCGCGAACTGATGTCGGCGTTGCAATCGGGTTGACCCTGGTTTCTTTGACCGTGGCGAGCTCGCAAGCTATGACGGGAAGCATTCCCACCTCTGAGTTCTGGAAAAGAGCAAGTACCCAAACACTGGGCGGCTCAAAGAGATTTCTTACTTATTTGAGCACCGATAAGCCCATTTATCAAAGCGGTGAACGAGTCCTTATTCGCGGTGTATTGCTTGATTCCGCGAGCCATCAACCCAAAAACGGATATGGCGGATATGCAAACCTTCAAGTATTGGGGCCGCGGGGTCAATCAATCACATCTGGATCGGTCAACATCCAGGACAGTGTTTGGTCCTACGGCTGGAACGTCGCCAGAGATCAGGCTGGCGGTGAGTACACAATTGTTGTGACGTACCCGGGCTCGGGGCATGCTCCGGCAGAGCGAAAAATTGACATTCGCTCTTACCGAGCCCCCAGACTGAAAACACAAATCATATTCGCGCGCGATGGTTATGGACCGGGTGATACCGTAACTGCTTCTTTGTATTCGAAGAGGGCGGAAGGCGGTGTTCCTGCAGGAGCTAAAGTGTCAGTCAAACCACTGGTTGACGGTATTCCAGTAGAGGCCGGAGTCGCCAAGCTGGATTCAAGTGGGTTTTGTCGAGTTTCTTTCAACTTACCGAATAAGATTGCGCGAGGCGATGGCACCCTTTCGCTTGTCATTGAAGATGACGGTGTAGTCGAGACTGCCTCAAAAACCATTCCGATCCTGCTGCAGAGTGTTGATCTGCAGATATTTCCTGAAGGCGGTGAACTGATCGCAGGATTCAATAATCGCGTTTATGTTCAAGCGTTTCTTCCCAACGGAAAACCGGCGGATCTTCAAGCGCACGTTATTGAGGAGAGCACGGTTGGGCATAAGTCAAGCGTCAGTGTTAAACCTCATTCGCTCATGAACGCACGGAAAAGGGCAGCGGCTCCAGCTCTGCGCGTCTCTAAAAATGTTCTGACGCTATTTAGAACAGAGCACGAAGGAAGGGGGCGTTTTGAATTTACACCTAAAGCAAACAAGCGGTATTTCCTACAGGTGTTGAAGCCATCAGGAATAAAACAGCTTTATCCCTTGCCAAAAGTGAAATCAACAGGAGCTGTAATTCGCTCAGAATCCGATGTCGTAAAACGAGGACAGTTGCTCCGTCTTAAGGTTGGAGCGACATCCACGTGCCGGATTACAGTGGCAAAGCAAGAGAGAGAACTTTCTTCTCGAATCGTTACCACCAGCGCGAAAGGTCAGCCTGCTGGCTTGGTACCGGTTGAATTTCAGCTTCCACAAGATGCTGATGGCGTTTTGACAGTTACTGTATGGGATGAGTTTGACAAACCACTGGCGGAAAGATTGATCTTTCGCGAACCGACAAAGACTCTGAATATCTCCTTGCGATCCAGCAAGAGTACTTATGCGCCGGGCGAGAATGCGCAGATTACAGTAAGAACTACAGATGACTCTGGCAAGCCGGTTTCGGCTATCGTAGGTCTGACTGTCACAGATGACAGTGTTTTGCAAATGCTAGAGAAACGTGATCAACCTCCGCGACTGCCGGTAATGGTTTTTCTCGAGCCTGAAGTTAAAGATTTGGCAGATGCGCAGTTCTATATGAACCCGGTCAATCCGAAGTCTGCACTGGCAACGGATCTATTGCTAGGAACTCAGGGGTGGAGGCGCTTCGCGTATCTCAGTAGCGAAGAGTTCTTAAAGCAGTATGGAGACAAGGCGAAACGTGTGTTGGCATTCTCCGAGTCGAGAAATCAAGTTGTCACTCCTACACTGCATCGGCGTAGTGGTGCAATGATCGGTGTTACGATCGGGGCAGCAGCTGGAGCGCCGCTTGGAACTGCTGTGGGAGCAATCTCTGGACGCGCAACCGGCAGAGGCGCTTGGTCCGGTACAGCAATCGGTGCCGGAGCTGGGGTAGCATCTGTCCTCAAGCGTAAATCCGAGGCAAATTCTGCGCCTGGTGCGCGCTTTCGCTTTGCGCCCCACGACTTTCAGAATAATCGACTCCCTGAAGAGCTCGGTCGCGTCGAAGGTCCTAGAGACGTCAATATGTTTCAGGTCGAACCGACCGTAATTGATGAGCGTCATTATACGACGGGACGCGCTGCTCGCCGTCAGAAAACCAGCCCGACATTGCCTGAAGGTGCTCCGATTGCTGATGGAGATAGCGGCACACTGGCCCAGTTGAGCAGCGTAGACAAGTATTCTTATTACACTAATCCTCGCAGCCACGATACAAATAACAGGATGTTCGCGGTGCGTATTTTTGCCCACAAGGCGCGCGCTGACAGAGGCAATTCTGATCGCAATGACTTTAGTGAAACTCTCTTCTGGTCTCCTGGCACAAAGACCGATCCTCGAACTGGAGAGGCAACAGTAAATTTTGATTTGAGCGACAGCATTAGTTCATTCGAGGTTGCGGCGGATGCTGTCTCTGATTCCGGCTCGATTGGTGCGAAGAAGATCGAAATCAAATCCTTGCGTCCTTTCTATGCTGAGGCCAAAATTCCCCTTGAAGTGACTGCAGGAGATCAAATCATGCTGCCGCTCAGCTTCGTCAATGGCACCAATAGTGTCCTTACGGCTGTGGGTCTAAAAATTGATTTGCCCGAGGCCTTCAAGTTGTTAACTCCAATCAAGCTGCCTCAACAGCTGAGCAGCGGAGAGCGTGCAAGAGTTCTGCAACCGATTCAGGTTGGTCAAGCGGACAAAACGTCGCATTTGAAGATCGAAGCAAAGGCCGGCAATAATGTTGATCTAGTGGAAAGAGAAATCGAGGTCCGTCCAGCAGGTTTTCCTGTGGAAAAGGCTTTTGCCGGCATTCTCGAACCAGGCAAATCGGTGAGAATGACGGTTAACATCGAAGATAGCATTGTCCCTGCTAGTCTGAATTCGAAGGCTGAAATTTACCCGACACCATTGGCAAACTTGACGAGTGCTCTTGAGCGTTTGATCCAAGACCCGTATGGATGCTTTGAACAAACGTCCTCGACAAGCTATCCACTAACCATGGCTCAGCAATATTTCAAAACTCATTCGGATGTGGATCAAAAACTGGTTGCTACATCGCGTGAAAAACTGGAAGCCGGCTATAAGCGCCTTGTTTCCTACTGGTGCCAAGACCGTGGCTATGAGTGGTTTGGACAAAACCCCGGTCACGAGCCGTTAACTGCATACGGTTTAATGCATTTTGCCGATATGAGAAAAGTTGGATCTATTGACGAAGTCATGTTCACAACCACTCGCGCCTGGCTCATGAAGCAAAAGGACGGCAATGGTGGATTTAGTCGTAAGGCTCGCAGTGTCCACACTTGGACCGCAGACAAAGACTGCTCTAACGCTTATATCGTTTGGTCTTTGCTGGAGACTGGCGAACCAGCATCCAATCTTAAGTCGGAACTGTCCTCTCTAAAAGTGGTGGCGGATGCGAGTCAGGACAGTTATGTTCTTGCGCTGGCCGCGAATGCGTTTGATCTGGCTGGAGACAAACAATTTTCCAAGACACTCTCAAAACGCTTGGCGGTACTTCAACGGACGAATGGAAGCGTTGATAAGGTGAAGAACTCAGTGGTCGGTAGTTCTGGAGAAGCTCTCGAATTGGAAGGGACTGCGCTGTCAACTCTGGCGTGGTTGAGAAATGATGAGTTTGCTCCGAACGTTGAGAAGGCTATGAGATTTCTCGCTGAATCGTGCAAGTCCGGTCGCTATGGCTCCACACAGTCAACCGTATTGTCGCTTAGAGCAATACTCGCTTACGACAGGAAGCATGCGCATCCGAAGGCACCAGGGACGGTGCATGTCTTTGCTGACGGAAAGCCGATCGGTGATGTTGCCTTTGACGAAAAAGCTAAGGAGTCAATCAAGTTGCCTGATCTCTCCAAGCAACTTTCACCCGGGCCGCATGAAATTGAGCTCCGGATGGAAGGTGGCTCCGCGATGCCGTATGCGGTGGCGGCTAACTACAATCGTTTGACGCCAGAAAGCAGTAACTCTTGCAAACTCGATCTCGACGTTAGCATGTCGCAGCATCAGTTGACGGAAGGAGCTTCAGCTGAAGTTTTGGCGACCGTCATCAATAAAGACGATAGCATAGTGCCTAATCCGGTCGCCATTATTGGTTTGCCCGGAGGACTAGAGCCACGCCACACTCAATTGAAAGAGCTTGTCAAAGCTCGCAAAATAGATGCATATGAGGTGCGTGGGCGCGAAGTTGTTCTTTATTGGCGGGGGCTAGACAGACGTGAGAAGGTGGTGGTTCCTATCAGTGTAGTTGCTGCCGTTCCCGGCAAATACACTGGACCTGCAAGCCGCTCATATCTGTATTACACGGATGAACACAAAACGTGGATAGATGGACTGAAGGTAGAGATTGCCGCAAAATGAGCTGCAAAGTTGAGAGGTTCCCAGTTCAAGAACCGGAAACCTCTCAAGATCTATTCGTCTGTCGCGCGTTGGGCGTGCGAAGCGTTTAGTTCAAGCTTTCAATCTTCAGTTGTCTTTCTGCTTCGAGCCAATCTTCGCGATCGAAGCCGTGAATGTAGCCACGCTTTTCAAACAGCTCGTATGCGCGTTGAGCAATTTGCTCGAGCTGGACTTGTGGCGCTTGAGCAACTTTCTTCTCTGTTTTTTCTGGAGCCTTGATTGCTTCGGTTTTTTCTACAATCGGAGTCGGCTTTTCTGCTGTTGCAGTTTTTGCTGCCGGTGCTTTAGTCGCTTTTGCTGCTGGGGTTTTGGGTGCTGGATTTTTTGATGATGTTGTTTTCACAGTCGGTGCCTTCGCTTTCGTTGTCTTGGGTGTGGGTGCCTTCGTAGCCGTTTTTTTTGCGGCTGGAACTTTTGCTGCAGGCTTCTTTGCCGCAGGTGTTTTTGTTGCAGACTTCTTCGTTGGTGAGGCTTTGGCCACGGGCTTCTTCGTTGCTGATGTTGCAGCCTTCTTCGGAGCCGCTGCTTTCGCTGGTGGTTTCTTAGCCGTGGTTGTTTTGGTTGCCTGTTTCTTTGTAGAAGATGCTTTCGCTACTGTTTTTTTTGTGGAAGCTATTTTGGTCGGTGCTTTTGACTTTGACACCTTCGTTGCCGATGCTTTCGCGCCAGTTTTTTTCACACCAGCTTTGGAAGCTGTAACCTTCGCAGACTTTGCAGGCGCTTTTACTTTCACCTTTGAGGACGCCTTCGCCGCTGGTTTCGCACTCTTGGTGGCTTTAGTTCTTGCCTTCGCTGCAGCAGTCTTTTTGCTGCTCGGTTTGACTGCCTTAGCCATAATCTAACTCCCTACTCGGATCAATATTTCTGACAAACGATGGATTTGCGCCTTGAGAGGCAGCTACCAGTTTGTGTTCACAAGGACGCCACGGAAATCAACGAATATTATGGATTTGGACTCGTCATTTGTCACGTCGTCTAGCAACCAGACCCAGAGTTAACTTAATGTACATTTGTGAACAAATCGGCTGAACGCCGCAATGGCGTATGGCTTGAAAGTGTCTCTCGCCCGGCATTGATCCTGTAAACTAGGTGCGAAGCCAGGTGGTCTAACGTATATATCGCCTTTGAAGGATGCCGCCAAGACTCGTTCAAGCAACAATAGAAGACATGCCTGAAGTCGCGCGATTGTTCAGAATTTCGCGCGAATAGAAATGCGAAAACAGTGTCCTGCTTTCGCTAGAACACTGTTTCAAACTCACACGTTTGGGTGGCGTACGTACATTGTACCCAGTTAGGCCGCCCGCCGCGAATTGTTTTCGTCGTTTTTCGCACCTGCCTTTGCTTCGTCCTCAGCTGTTTCCGAAGTCGGTTCAGCTTTACCGGAGACGTCTTCACGTCCAATCTTCTGCATGATCCACCGGCGGTGGCGCCATACGAAGATAGCGGCAATAGGTGTACCGATTACAATTAAGACACCAACGATCAGAACGGCTGCGAGAATTGCAGTTGTCGTAAAGCTGACGACTTGCTTCAGCTCTTTCAAGTCGCTTTTTAGTGTCGTTAACTGATCGCCAACGCCCTTAACAGGATCTCTCAACGCGATTACTGGATTTTTCAGTTCGACGATAGGTTCATACATCTGACCCAATTGCCGTTCCATGTGCGCAATACGTCGGTCGACAGAGTTCATACCGGTGTTGATATTAGTAATATCGCCGTGCATGGTGGTCATCTTGTCGTTGACTTCGCCCATGGTGGAATCTACTTGTTGCATATCCGAACGCAAACCAACCATTGGTTTTTGCAAGTTTGCAATAGGTGCTTCCAGTCGCACGATTTGTTTTTGCAATTCAATCACGGTCTTTTGCGTGTCGGTGACGGGTTTCAAAAGCCAAGCAAACGGATTAAGAGCTTGCCAACCCATTCCTTTCTTTTGCTTTTTCATCACTTTCGGATCGATGTGCTGCCCATTAATTTGATTCGACGCATTAATGGTGGCAGTGTCTAATCGCTCTTGTTCAGTTTGACTTACGCCGCCGTTTTTCTTTGAATTTTTTGCGGCTGTTTTGGCTGCTTGTTTCGCTTGCTTAGCTTCAACTTTTGCTTGTTTCGCCTCTTGTTTCGATGCCTTCGCTTCTTCTTTGGAAGCAGCCGCTTCTGCCTTTGCAGCATGAGCTTCCTTAGATGCATCAGCCGCAGCGTCAGCTGAGGCTCCCACGGTAGGCGGTGAGGTGACCGGCGATTGCGCAAAAGCCTGCTGAGCCGGGGCGCTCAAGAGAGCTGCCGTTACTATTGATAAGAATACCTTGTAGTACATAACACTTCCTTTATCTCCGGTGCTGATGGAATGACCGTCTTCGCCGAATTAGGTTCCCAGCAGCCTTCGATTAGATTTCATAAGGCTGAAAGGATGGACGTTTCCGTCGATTATGAACTTTACAAGGAAAGCAATGGAACTCTAGTCAGTCGAAATCGTCCAACTTTCAGGCTTATGGGGCGAATCTGCGCCGGAGCAATGATTCTAGGGAGATGAGAGTATGGCTAACGAAGAAATGAAAGACGAAAAAAATGAACTAGCTTGTGAAAGTTCAAGTTGCACGATGGAAGAGAAGCTTTCCAAATTGGGCGCAAAAATTGACGAATTTGCAGCAAAATCCGCAGAAATGAAGGAAGACGCAAAGTGCAAACTCGACGAGCTTAATGAAAAGCGTCAAGCAGCGATGAAGCGCTTCGAAGAGCTTAAGACAAGCGCACCGGAAGCTTTGGCTGAATTGAAGAGTGGTTTTGAAAAGTCGTTTGCCGATTTGCAACAAGCCTTCGAAGACATTCGAGAAGCGTCTGCGAAAGCGAAAGATAAATTGGCCAGCTAGGAAAAGCTTGGAGAGGGCGCAAGCTCTCTCCTTTATTAGGAGAAAGGGAGTAAGGTATGAATTCAGAAGCTGTAGAAGACTTAAATGCCCTGTTGAAAGGCGAGTTATCCGCCGTCGAAACCTACCATCAGGCATTGCCGAAGGTTGAAAGCAAGGAAATCGCCAGTGTATTGAGTGATTGCCTTGCTTCTCACGAATTGAGAGTGAACAAACTCAGGGATGCTATCGAACAATATGGTGGCACACCGGAATCTGATTCTGGTATCTGGGGCAGTTGGGCGAAAGTGCTTTCGGGTGGTGCAACGGCTTTTGGCGACGACGCTACTGTTGCTGCACTCGAGCAAGAAGAAGATGCGCACTCCAGCGACTACGAATGGCGCTTGGTAAAGATGCACGGCGAACACCGAGACCTGGTCAAGAACGAACTGATGCCAGAACAGCAGCGCTATCGCAGCATGCTCAGCAATTTACTGAATGCGGAAACCAACGGGAAATGGCCTCCGACTCCGGTTAAGGATAAGGAAATCTAATTGCGGTAGCGGGACCACGTGAAATATATCGAAAACGGCTCGTTGGATTTGACGAGCCGTTTTCTGTTGGTATGCCAAAACCGGGCGATGCATGGCATCGCCCCTACGCGTCCACAGCAATCTTTGGCTAGTTATCTAGCCGCCGATGAAATCATCTTCGGTGTACATCTTCTCTTCTTCCGGATCGTTACGAACATCGATGCGCACCATGTTGTCTGGAGTCAAAGTCCCGCACTTCGGACAAGTTAGAGTTCCGCTCTCATAGCGGAATTTAGTACTACATACCTGGCACAGATACTTGCCTGCTTCTGCAGGTTTGTTCTCCATTTTTGCTTTCATTTTTTGCCCCTTTGATTTTGAATATGTGAAACTATACCCAGCCGGCGTTAGCGCAGTTGAGCGCTTTGCCTTTGTTCTTGGTGCAAACCATTAACCGTCGAGAACTACTGCGTCGAGCTGGTTCGCGACACTTTCCAATTCCTGCGGTGTTGCACTTTCCTTCAAGCGTGGGAAAAGGGTGTTTTCGCAGAATTCTTTGTGACGTTCGAACTTGTATGCGAGGGTTTCCAAACCTTGCTCAAAGCCAGGCTCGTCAACGTGAATCATGCAGAGATTTTCTGCGTCAGCTCGCAACTCATCTCGGTGCTTTTGAGCTTCCTGAATGATGTCGTCCATTCCATCGGCATTGATGGTACTTATCAGTGCGTTCTCTTTGTTGAAGTTAGCTTGCAAACCATCCAAAATTCGCTTTGTTTCCTCAAAGACACGGTCTTGCGTCCACTCGGAATAGTGGGCAGCGGTCTCAGACAATCTATGGGCTAAATGCGCCTCGTTTGTGAGGAGGAATTCAAATACATCCATGTTTAAGTTACCCCTTTGTAATTTCCACTGAGGAGACGCGGTTTGGCTCTCAAGGTTCCAATTGGGGGACTGATCACGCGTGGTGGGAGGGTGAAAAACAAGCAAGGGGGCTCATCGAGCACCCCCTGCGACTTATCAAACTTGGCCGGCGCCAGACAACTCACCGCGCATTCTGTTTTACGCTTTTTTCCGCAGCTTAACCGGTTCGATTGACTCACCGGCTCTGAGCTTGGCCACTTCTTCACCTAGTTTATCCAGGTCGTATTCATCGTTTTCGATGCAAGGAATAAGTGAGGTCTCTTCGCGTTCGATTAGTGTGCAAACCGCCTCTCTGAGTTCCTTCATCTTGTTCTCGAACTCTTCTTTGTCGATATCGGCATAGAGGCGCTGAACCTGCGCCAAGTGCATTTTGACACTATTGTCGCTATCTTTGAGTTCGTCGACAAATGAACTATCGCTGGCCATTTGCGCTGCGGCAGGATATATGAGTTCTTCGTCAACCCGAGCATGCTCTGTTAGTTGCATCCCCAGCTCTCTAACGATGTTCTCCTTTTCCTTAGCATCACTGGCGGTATCATACTTTTGCAGAAGTTTTTTGATATCGTCGTGATCTTTACGAATAACCTCGCAAGCTGATATCGCTTTCTGTTTAGCCATTTTCATTTCTCCTGGTCAAGTTAACTATGTTACTCTGCTTTGTTTTCCACAAGAAGGCGCCCGAGGTGGGCTTTCAACTTCTCCAGATGTCTTAGCTCATCGTGTTTGATTTCAACTAATATCTGCGTTAAATGCGTGTCTGCCTGTACGTCGGATAGATAACCTTCATATGCAGCAAGCGCTTTCGACTTGTGGTGCATAATTGAAATCAAGTCATAGGTTTTATCATTGAGCGGGAAACGCTCTATCTTAGACGATGCCATTTCAATTTCCTCGATTTGTTTGCTGTGTAGGCGAATCAAACCGACCAAATGTTCCCTGTGACTCAAATGCGACTTTGCACCATCGGACTACCAAGGAGAACCTAGAGAATGTGGCGAGCTGACGCTAAAAAGGGCGAAAGCCGAGCGGTGCTCGGCTTAGCGGTGGAAATAAAGAAACTCTGCCAACTGGTCCGGACACGGTAGAGGTCTATGCCAAAAAACACTTTCCCCGTCCGGTAGTTTGCCAACTGCTGCCCATACACTGACTACGGGACCGGAATTACGCGGAAGTTCTTCCTCCAGTGTCATCACCATGTTAGGTTTCATTTCTTGAGAGCAACAAATCAGCCGACTCTTAATGTCGAACACTTCCGGGTCAGTAAGCGGTTGAAATCCGGAAAGGTGTGCGCCCAACAGTACTAAGAGCTTGTGCGCGGTTATGTCTGCTTCCGATGCGTTTGCGCCAAGATACTCTTCCATTAACCAAAATCCTCGCAACTTCTCGATTTGATGGTAGGAGGACGGGATGGACCTACGGAGGTTCCAGCATGAGTGGCTCCATTACTTATTTCAGTGAATTTCTTATGTGGAAATTTCAACCTTTATAGAGCGTTTGCGACCCTTGCTTCCAGGCAACTGCGCACCCTGGCAAAATGTCCTCTCAGAGCTGCTAATGCCGCGCCAATGCCATTTTTGGTAAATCCAGCCGCCGTTTCGGGAACTTTTAACCCCCCTGCGGGCTCTATCCACGCACAAATCATCGGAATTGGACACAGAATTCAGTGCTAGAACCGCCCCCTTGGGATTGTGCCGGTCGCCTGAATGAATAGAGAGGACAATCACTATGCATCAAGCAGTTGTTTGTATCGCGCCGAGTATAACGGACGCAGAGCGTCTTGTAGATACGCTCAAAGACTCGGGTTTCACAGCCGACGACATTTCGCTTATGATGCCCGACTCCTATGGCGCTCAAGAACTGGCATATGAGAAACACACCAAGGCATCCTGCGGATTCATGGTGGGCACGTTGCTCGGTTCAGTAATTGGTGGAGTACTCGGTTTCTTCGCGCAACGAGGCGCATTCGGAACCGTTAATTTGGAACAAGTAATCGCTGCCGGTCCTACCATGGCAGTTCTGGCTGGTATCGCGGTGTTCGGATTGGCGCTCGGGATTATCGGTGCGCTCTATGGAATGAGCTTGCCGGTCTTCGAAGCCAAGAAATTCGAACGTACAATGCGCTTTGGCAACACCTTGTTGGCAGTTCATACTGAGAACGAAAAAGAAGCGCGTGTTGTAGAAAAACTCTTTAAGGACGGCGGCGGTTTGGAAGTTCAGCGCACTACCGAAACCTCTATCAAGAGACCGAAAGACATGCAGCAAAGTGTCATTGAGCACGATAAGCGCAAAGCCGCTTAGCGAAAAACTACGACTGAGTAATCGCCGACTCTCAGTTTGAAGCTCAACAAAAGTGTTCGGCACGGCTAGCGCACCTGAGGATGCATACCTCCAAGGGTGCGCTAGTTATTTGCGTATTTTTAGGCAAAGATTGCGGCGGCGCTTAATGGGAGCATTAGCCCTGTGTCTGAGTCATGGGAGGAAACCCCGTTGACCTGCTATTGGCTTTCTCGATAACTGCAGCCGCCGCGAGTGTTTACCGTACGAGAGTATCTAGTCTAGCTTCATCAGTCCGTTGCGCACTAGCTGTTTTGCGCCTTCGCGATAACTGAGCGGAGACAATTTACTTCTATTCGTGTTGAGAAATTTGATCACCGAATCTGGTGCCTTATAGCTGTATTCTCTTAAGGCCCAGCCAATTGCTTTGCGAATGAAGAATTCTTTTTCGTGCGCACGCCTTAGGCAAAAATCGTAGAGCAGCTTTTCATCGGTCTTCTCTTTGTGCTTATTCATACTGAGAATGGCTGTGCGGCGTATCCACATATCTTCGTCGTCAATCCACTCTTTCATGATCGGCTTGACCGTCTTTTGATCATTCAAGAACGCGACGCCGATCAAAAGTGTTGCCAGGGGATCGACAAGATCCCACCAGGCACCTTCGCGCACCAGCTCTTCGTAAAGTGGAATCATTGATGTGTCGATAAACTTCTTGCATCGCACCGCGTAATCGAGAGCGGCGTACTTTTCTTCGCGATGTTTTCCATTCCAGATTCTTCGAACGACCTGTGAGTATTCATCGTGATTCGATGGAGCAAAATCTTTCGCGAGTTGCCTGTAAATTGGTTCTCTATCCGGCTTTTGAATTCCCCAGAAAGGCATATCCGTCTTCATGTAGGCTGCCATCTCAACTGCTTTATCGGCATCAGCTAGTTCTGAAAATTCAGCGATAAGGAACTTATGCGCATCGACTGCAATCTTGCTTTGCGAACTCTTGGATTTGAGTGGCATATAAATCTCCCCGGCGAAGTTTAAAGTTTACACGGAAGGAAATAGCGTGTGTACAATTTCCATATGCGTTTTTGGGATCTCACTTTATTAACTGTTGTTTCGGCTGCTTGCGTGGCTCCCATGGCTATTGGAGCGGACGCTGATAAACGCCAGATCGCTGTACAAGGCACTGCACCACTGCAAGCAACCGCGACTCACAATGGCGCCACAAGCTTCGCAAGCGCAGTCGCTCCGCAGATGCGATTTCGTGTCCGGCTGACCTCGCTTGTGGACGGAGCTCTTGCGAAAGTCGGCGACCCGGTTCATGCGGAATTGCTTGATACCGTCATGTTGCCGAACGGGCACTATATTGGGGCTGGAGCACATGTGCTCGGAGAAGTTACTCAGATTGATCTTTCGAAGAGTTCTTTGAAAGCTGACCTTAGCCCCAAGCATTGGCGCAATTGCAATGGAACAATCGGTATCAAGGTAAAGAGCATCGGCGGGCATGAGCTGGTCGGTGAAACAATCCCCGCTCCGAAGACAAGAATAATTAGAACCGAGAAGGGCGCAGCACCACTTGGTGTGGATAGCAAAGGCGAAATCACCGTTGTCTACAACAGTGCCGGATACACTGCCGCCAACGTCGCAATTTCAGGCGGTTGCTTCGCGGCTGGCCCCGCCGGGATAATTGTCGGTCCGATTGTTGGAGGCGTCGCTGGAGCGGCTGACCCAACTTTCGCTTATGGCCGCCCCGTTACGCAGGATGACCATCATTCGCATTTGAAGGGGTTCTTCAAAGGCGTTATAGGCGGACTCCCCGGTGGGTTTCTAATTTCCGGAGTCACTAACCGCGGTATCAATATTTCTCTCGTTCCCGGTGATGTTATCGTATTTCAAGAACGCAGCCAGGAAAAATAGTATGCGCTCCCGACACCTGCACCACAACGGAAAATTGGATTCAACCGCTGCCAGTTACTGAATCGGTCCGATGGAACGCAATTTGCGCATTCTGTAGATTGATACGCAAGTGGTCGCGAAGATCAACCCGCCAGTAGCGATAGCGAACATTGTCGGCAAGAAATACAGGTGGAGCCAATTATTGACCACCCAGTTCTTTGGGTTCTTTCGCTCGTAGACAATCTCCACTGTTTGCCCTTCTTTGAATTCTGGTGGTGACGAGTGGAAATTGCTTTTCTCTTCAAAGTCCTCACCGCTTTCCGTGCGGAAGTGCACAATTGGATAATATTCCACTTTTACAACGGTACCGGTGGTGGTGGCGCCTTCGGAAACAAGTTTTGCCG
>DTSE01000089.1 GCA_012965515.1 Candidatus Melainabacteria bacterium
CGTAAGGTGGCTTCTGCGTTCGAAAGATCGGAGCGAACCGAGTCCGCAGCCGAGCCGATGGCGTCGGTTTGAGCTGCCTGCATGCGCGAGTCGATGCGCATGATGCGCGCGCCCGCCGGCACCGTCTGTCCCGCGGTGACTTCGATGCTCGTGATATGCCCTTCGACATTGGGCGAAAGCGGAATGGACGTGCGCGAGGTCACATTGCCGAGGTAGTCGGACTTCTCTTTGAACGGTCCCACTCTGACCGGCTCAATCGAAACAACCGCCGGCGGCATGCCCATCTGCTTCGGCGCTTCATTGCACGCAGAGCAAAAAACAACGGCTATAAAAAGGATGAAAGGTAGTAATTTAAACTGGGATGCCATCGGTTACCGGAGAGAACAAATTATTGAGGGGAGCCCCGACCAAGTGATTGTCGGGTAGGTCGATTAAATAAAAACCATACTCTAGTATGTTTTCATACCATGGTATGCTTGTCAAATGAATAGCGCGCAATTATCACGGAAAGATCGCAAGAAAGAGCACAGGCGCCAGACATTAATTGATGCGGCGACGCTTCTTTTTACGAAACATGGCTACTCCGGCACGACCATCGACGACATCGTGGTCGAAGCCGACGTCGCCAAAGTGACCTTCTATTCATATTTCAAGTCGAAAGAAGAGATTGCGCTCGAGATCAAACGCAAGGGCACGGAAGAGGCGCTCGCCTATATCGAGGGCTTGCGCGCGGAGCAATTGCCGGTCGACGACATGATTGAAAAGTTCTGCACGGACGTGGCGGAATGGACAGAGAAAAACTTTCGGTTGCTGGACGTTTTTTGCGAACAGCGATTTAGCCCGCTGATGGAACGCGAAAGCGTGTCGGCATGCAAGCCAGAACCGATGACGATTTGCATCGATGTGATCATTCAGTGCGGGCAGGAGATGGGCGTTTACAGAAATGACATCGACCGCTGCCGCGTCGCTCACCTGCTCGATTTGGCAATTCTCTGCGAGCAGTATCACTGGGTGCGCTCGGGCAGACCTGATGGAGAGCTGAAGAAAAATCTGCAAGGATATTTCGATTTCGCACTCAACGGGCTGAGGCTGCGGAAGTAGAAGCTATTGTATGGTCGACGCCATGCGTCGACGGCATATTACAACGGGCGATGCATGGCATCGCCCCTACAGTTTCGGGTGAACCATGTGCGGAACTACCAAAAACGATTGCGCTTCGTGAGCTGTTTATAGATGCCGGTTTGCGGCAGTAGTCTGGCGTCTGTTCTGCGGACTTGAAGGTGTTTCACGATGCCCGATGGAGTCTGAATATCAAGCTCGATGATTGTGCCGGGCGTTCCAATCATCTCCTGAATAATGGTACGGGAATTATATGGGTGCCCACTAACACCAACGATGCGATCACCGCGCTGAACATCCAAATTATTCAAATCGCTCTGCGGAAAAACTTTCAGAATTGCGCCATTCAAACTATTGAGGAGCGCACCAAGGCAGCCGTATACTTCCTCTCCGCCATTCGCTTTCGCTTGCAATTGAGACTGTTGCTGAACGCCCAATTGCGCAGAAGACTGGCTATTTTGCAGGAGAAAGGTCTTCTCCCTCAGCTCCTTACTTATTTGTCCATCCAACGGTTGCTGACTCTCGACTGTTGCGCCAAGCTGGGCGTTGGAGTCAGCCTTTCCCTCAACAGGAGCTGCCTGAGCGGGCTTTGATTCGTTAGTCGAACTGCTATCTGTTGCTTGCCCGCCGGCATTGTGCTGAACTCTGCCTTTAATCAGGGGCGACTCAGCAAAAACCGGAGCCATGCTCAAATGTAAGAGCATGAATATAACTACGGCTGTAGTGAAGGGAGAAACTTTCATAGTACTAGTCTACGGCGCCCTGCTGCTTATGTAGTCGATTGTTGCTTATCTAATAGATGGAATACGCAGCAAGCGAATCAATTAGGAGGAATCCGTAGGCGCAAAATCTTGTCGCCTAGAGACGATAATCAACCCGAAGTGCAGGGCGCGAAATTGTTTCTCTCAACGAAGTGTTATGTATCAAAAATGCTCATTCAGTTCCAAAGCGCGGGTGCCTACGCCAAGAACAGTGGCGGCGGTACCAGCGATCTTGAGTGGTTTTACCACGCCACTGAGTTGGGAGAAATTCTTCGCCACATCTCCAAGACTCATCGCAGCGAGACCGCCGAGCATCAGCTTGTCTCCATTTGTCACAGGGCTGTCGTTCACTTTGACATTGTAGAGACCTGTGGCCGCGACGCCCAGACCGGCAATTCCTAAAGCTGGTCTTCCTTGACCTGCCAGTCGAGAGATTGCCAATCCAGCGGACGTCAAATCACCGCCTGCGTTAATTCCCAGTTCATCTCCAGCGGAACCGTCGGCGGCAGCCGCGATTGCATCGTTTCTCTGACTTTCAAATTCTGGAGCATCTTCGATACTTAGTGGTTGCACTTGTTGCTCGTGCACTTGTTGCTCTTGCACCTGTTGCTCTTGTGCTTGCAGCTGCTGTTGTTCTTGCGATTGCTCGGACACTGGCTGCCCGTTCACGCTGTCGCCAAAGGCGTCGGCACTGGCAGCCACAGCATTTCCGACAGAAGGAGTTACAGATTGATCTCCCAAGTGGTTATACGGAGCATAAACATCGTTCCAATTCAAACCAGCCGAGGTATTCTCCGGAGCACTGTACGCGGCATCGCCAGCAAAATCTTTTTCAGACATAATCTCTCCAACAGCACGTTTGCAAATCCCAAACCCTGATTGGGGCTGTCCCACTTTAGGCGTGCGTGCCGGAATTTCGCTGGAATAATCTGTTGCTTTTTTGTGTATGAAAGTCGACGGCGCTATCAAAAATTCGGTGTTTCGCAAAAACGAGCTCTGTTCGCAATTCCCCGACTGTGCAATTCCACAGTGAAATCGCTCCCTAATCGCCGCACAATCTGTTCATTCAAAAAATTGTGGAAAAATGTTTTGAGCAGAGAAGCGATAGATCTCTCTTTAGTCTGCCGCGAAGGGCTGTCCATGCTGGCTCCTCCGACAGAACATTGATGATATAGACTTTGCAAAAAATTCACTGTGGGTTGTTGAAAAAACAAACGACCGCGGCGAGTGCATGCTCGTCGCGCCGAGCGGACAACGAACGCGCAAACCAATAAGACTGTGGATGGAAGAGTATGGAGGCGGATATGGAATGCTTTGCCGATATGGTTATGCACTCACCTGCCATACTGCGCAGGGATCGGAATGGGACGAAGTGATGATTCACGCAAATGACGCGCGGCTGCACATTCGTTCCAACAGAAAGGCAGGGCTAATGTGGCTTTATACGGCAATCACTCGCGCCAAAAACGAAGTCATCTGGGTAAGCAGCGATGTGAAGTGACACAGCTGAACTCCGAATTTATAGGCAACGGGCATTTTGCGTAATTGCACCGAAGCGAATCAAGTCGTCAAGCGTGGGATAATAACGCGGTACGAGGAAACCCGAGCTACCGTTTCGCCACGATGTGCATGCCATGAAAGATAAGGTTGTCACAGCAATTCTGTCAGGAGTCGCAGTCCTGATGCTTGCGTACATAGTCGTCACGTCTATTCCAAGTGCGGTGTCGCAGCAAGAGCGTGTGCCGATTCGCATTGGCTGGCAGCTGGCAACGTCGACGCAGGGGCAGATTGTGGAGGTTCTGAAGCGGACCAACCTCCTCGACAGGCTGGGGCTGGACCCGACCTTCGTTCCTTTCAGCTATGGCGAGCCCGAAGTCGCCGCCGCGCTCCGGGGCGACCTTGACGTCATGTTCTCCAGCGGGCAGTCGGTGAACAACCTGCTAGCCAGAGGCGGTAAGTGGAAAGTGCTGGGGCGCCTGCACTACATTTCCGCGGCGCTGTTGGTCCCGCCAGACTCACCTATCAAAGACATCAAAGACCTGAAAGGGAAAACTATAGCCTGCTCGTTCGGAACCATCGGTCATCGCGAAGCCACACTCAAAGAGCAGGCGGCCGGGCTCAATCCGGACAAAGACGTCAACCATGTCAACATGGATATTCTTGAGATCCAAAAACTCATTGAGGCGGGCGGACGCGAAAAGTGGGGCAAATTTGACGCGGTTGCCGTTTGGGAGCCGGATATCTCGCTATTCACCGGCAACGGCTCCGCGCGAATGTTGAGCTCACACCGTGCGATTTACCTCGTCTCCGTATCTGACAAATTCATTGCCAACAACCGCCAGTCAGCAATCAAATTCTTGGAAGCAATCGCGCAATCCTGGGACTTCTTCAACCACGCTCGCGAGCGAGTCAACCAGTGGTACATTGACGATTCGCAATTTGGCTTCACGTCCGCAGCTCTCAATTCTGCAGCGAAAGAAGATCCGAATTTCAATGCCAAGTCGCTTTCAGATGTCGACCTTCGAATCAACGAAGAAGGCCAGCGCACCTTGGAAATAGGCGCAAAGTGGTCGCACGACCGTGGGTACACACAAAAGCTCGTGCCAATTAGCCAGGCTATTGATCAGACTTTGCTAGATGCGGCAAACAAAGGAATCGCCGCCGGTAAATTTGAAAAACCCGACGTTATTTTGCCATCGACGCGCGAAGTGGCATTGAAAGACGAGAGTGGTGACTTCTTAGGTTCCGTCCCGTTGTGGGGCATTTTTCTGGCGCAGGTAATTCTTACGCTCGCTTCGATTGAAGCAGGGCAATGGTTGGGAACTCGCCGTGCGCGATTGGAAGAGCATGAGCGCGAGTCGGAAGCTGCGGTAAGC
>DTSE01000090.1 GCA_012965515.1 Candidatus Melainabacteria bacterium
TACGGCGGCTCGAATGCGGACTGACATGGCAATTCTCCTTGGAGGCGATCAGATCCTAATACTACGAACCCCTGGGCAGGCTTGCGAGTCCACCAATCTACGCCATATGATGCTCGAATGAAGAAGATTTTCACCATCCTGCCACTTCTCTTCCTCCTCTGTGCATGCAGTGCAGAACAACCCAAGCCTCCTGCAGACGCAGCGCAAATTGCGTTCGACCACGAAGAATTCGACTTCGGTCATGTCGCCGAAGGTATAGAGCTGGAGCACAAATTCAAGATTTTCAATCGCGGCACACAGCCACTTCAGATCTTCAAAGCGTACTCGACATGCGGGTGCACGGTGCCGACGCTACCGAAAACTTTGCTTCAACCGGGCGAATCCACAACACTCACAGTGCAGTTGGACACCTCGATGAAACAAGACCAGGTGACGAAAACAGTAGACGTTTCGTCGGACGATCCAGATAAACCACTTGTGATTTTGTCACTCTCAATGGACGTGGAAAACCGGCACAAAGCACTAGCAGAGCACAGCAAGGCCAAGTTTCTCACCGACGCAAAGTGCATAAACTGCCATGTCTTACAAGGGGTGGGGCTCTTTGGGGAAGAACTCTACAAATCCGACTGCGCAATGTGCCATGGAGACGATGCCCAAGGCGGTGTTGGGCCATGCCTCGTGCGCGACTACAGCGACCCCGAACTGAAAAAACACATTTGGCAAGTGACCGCATACGGCAGCAAGCGCAAAATCACCATGCCAGGCTTTTTGGCAGATGCCGGTGGACCGCTCGCAAAGGAACAAGTGGACTCCATCGTCGAATACCTATCGCACCTGGAACAAAAGAAATAACTCTGAGGCGCAGGAAACTAAATGCGCTCTCCGCACGAGAATTGGCATTAAGCATCTCTAGAAGAAGCTTCGTACTTCCACCAGTGACGGGCGCGGGCCCGAGTATTAGGATCTGATCGCCTCCAAGGAGAATTGCCATGTCAGTCCGCATTCGAGCCGCCGTAGCCGCGATCGTGTTTGCTTCTTGCCTGGTTCAAACACCAGTTTTGGCGCAGATGGGCAACCAGCTCACCGCTGAAGAGCAAGTTGCCGCGCAAAACTTCAACGGCATCGACATCGTCGGGGATTCCCTTGGCACTCCCGCCAATCTGAGTTCAACCGCTGCTGGTCAGGGTTTCAATCAAAGCGTTAATGGCAGTTTCAATAACAGCATGGCTCAAAGTGGTCTCTCGACAAACCTCAACAGCCAAAATACTCAGCTCGGCCATGTCAACGCCTTTGGCATGAATAATGGCGGAATGAACAACGTCTGCTCAAACGGAATGAATGGCATGAGCAGTATGAATTCCATGATCGGGATGAACCAAACCAACGGCATGAACGGCAACAACAGCATGTCGAACGGATTCAACAATGGCATGAACAATGGAATGATGCACGGCGGCATGATGCAAAACAATGGCATGATGCAGAATAGCGGCATGAACAATGGTTTCGCCACCAACGATATGTCCGGAGCTGGTAACGGCGGCATCGTTCAATCCATCGGCAACACAATCATGAACGACCCCAAAATGATGCAACGCGCAGTCGGGGTTGCAGGCGCAGCGGCACTCTTCGGACTGTTCGTTACAAACGGTGGAGTCGGCGGCATGATGCGCTCAGCCGGAATGGACAATACTCGTCACATCCGTGGCTCAGTCGTCGGCTACTGACCAACAACTTCAAAATGTTCCTCCCATAGCCTGTATCATAGATTCGAGGCGCGGTTGGCTCTTGGCTTTCCGGCGTTTTCAATCGGCTGACTCACACGAGATCAAGGCTCCTGCAATTCAATTCGACAGCTCGTGGAATGATACTGGTATTGGTGCCAGTGGTTATTGAGCTTGCCTTCCTTGGCATAGTCGGAAATCGTCTCTACCAGGCGACAAAAGAGTACGAGAGGCTAGAGAGGTCCAGGCATGCGCTCATCCAATTACACCATTTTGAGAAGGTTGCTGAAGATGCGATTCTTGCTCTGGCTCAAGAAGACGACGCACTTTCAGAGAAGAAAATTGCCGATATCGATACGCTTATAAATGCTCTGGAAATTCCATGGACGACTGCAAACTCTTTCGAACATCCGGAACTAAACGCAATCGTACGGGATTCTGAATCCGCCAGAGTTAATTTGATTTCTGTGCTGAAGCAAGTGCGCTTGCGGCTAATTCGCCACATAGGACGCACAGTTCCTGCAGGCAAGCTCCTTCCGAAAGCGTCCACGATCACCATGTTCATGGAGGTAAGACCACTCAGCAAGAGAATTATCGAAGTGGAAACGGATATGCTCGATTCCGATTCCGGTCAAATTGAAAGCCTCACCTGGAAGCTTAGTGTCATTCTCGCAAGCGGCGCCGGGATAGGATTTCTCATCTCACTATGGCTGGTCCGCGACTTCACGGCCGGTTTTCTGAACAGATTGACCAATGTCGCTAATAAAGCGCTATTGCTGGCAGGCGGACGAGATCTGCCTCCTCCGATAGAAGGAAACGATGAACTTGCAGAACTCGACAAAGTTTTACTACAAGCGCATACGGACTTAAAACAGGCACGCCAAAAGCAATTTGCCATTCTGGACAACGCGCGAGATGTGCTCTGCACACTGGACGGAAGGCTCCGATTCATCACGGTCGGGGAAGCCGCCAACAAGGTCTGGCTCTACTCTCCGGATGAGCTGCTTGGGCTTTCTCTAATTTCAATGGTCAGTGAACAGACACAAGAAGTCACAAGACAACAGTTAAGCAAACTGGCTGAAACTGGCGGAGACTGCGAGTTTGAAAACGATGTAAAACGCAAAGATGGGACAGTGCAGCCATTTCTTTGGAAGGTTTCCCATTCAAAAGAACAAGCGAGCTACTTCTGCGTGGCACACAACATTTCCGAGATGAAAGCCGCACAGCAATTGAAGCAACAATTCCTCACCACGGCTAGCGAAGAGCTTCGAGCGCCGATCAATGAGGTCAATTCACTAATTGGTTCGATCGTCAATGCCAACTCAGAAGCCATTCCAAAAGCGGCACAAGAAGAGCTAGCCAAGGCAAATTTCAATCTCATGCGGCTGTCTGATCTAGTGGCAGAATTGCTTGATCTGGAAGATGTTGAAGCAGCTGGTCAAGACATCGATAAACATCCCGTGAGCGCGGCAGAAATATGCCGGCAAGCGCGACTCACCCTGGAAGCACTTGCAGCATCAAGAGGAATTAAAATTGTTCAACTCCCCACCGATGCCATCATATACGGTGACAACGGTCGCTTGATTCAAGCGCTCATCAATTTACTTTCCAATGCTATCAAGTTTTCACCAAACGATTCGACAGTCAACCTCGACGTCGCCACAAGCGCCACAACTGTCACTATCAGCGTCATAGACCAGGGTCCAGGCATTCCTGAAAAAGACAAGGAATTGGTTTTCGCCAAATTCCAACAAAGCGAAAGCGCCAACAAATCCAAAATCAAAGGCAGCGGATTAGGGCTGGCACTCGTCAAATCAATAGCAGAAGCCCATGACGGCACCGCGGGTTACAAGCCGGTTCCCACAGGGGGCAGTTGTTTTTATATTGAAATTCCCAAAACCCCAGAAGGAGGTGTGGAATGAAATTTCCCATTCCTAATCTTTTCTGGCGCGGCATTATCATCACAATGATTCCTTTGCTATTGCAAGTCACCATCATTGTTTTCCTCGCCTACAACCTGCTGGCTCTAAAGAACGAAATCGTCACAGAATCCCGCTCTCAAGAAATCATCGCCCGAACCTTTGTGCTCAATCGCGATGCGATGGAAACGATATACAACCTGAACTTCACATTCGAATCTCCGACCCTCTCCTACTCCAAGATCCTGCCCAAAATGCCATCGGGAAGCGATCCTATAAAGGCGCTCAATGAAACCCTGCAGGGGCTTTTCAACGTCGCACGCACGGACAGTGAATCAGAGCAAAGAATGCAAGAGCTGCGAAGCTGCCACAGAGAACTCGAGGAAATGTTCAAAGACGCGCACGCCCTCACATTCTTAGATCACGGAGTGCGCCACAAATTAAGGCGTACGTACTTCCGTCGCTTTCTCAACTGCGCAAGACAATACTCAGCAGCAACCACTGCCATTGTTGAACTAGAAGAGGCAAGACAAGCCAGAAGACCAGCTTTGATACACGACCTACTTAAAAGAGTTTGGATTACTCTAATTGTTGCGCTCATCTTGAGCGCCCTACTCGCTACAGTTCTCGGCTTCCTATACATCGTCTTGGTAAAGCGCCCACTGAAGCGTACGCGCGAAAACGGCATGCTTTTGGCGAAGGGTGAACCACTGCCGCCTCCAATTCCAGGTACAGATGAATTAGCCACGCTGGACAGACTATTGCATTCAACTGCCGAGGCTTTGGCAAAGGTTCAACAAGACGAAAAAACCCTGGTTGAAAACGCAACCGATCTCATCTGTTCGCTATCGGAAAGCGGTGCTTTCATCAGTGCCAATACTTACGCAATCCGCATGCTCGGCTGGACACCAGAAGCACTTGTGGGCAGACATCTGCACGAATTCACTGTGCCAGAAGAAAGTTTCTTATGCGATGAAAAACTAAGAGAGTCGAAAGCATCCACCACCATCAGCGTCTTCGAAATGCGCCTGTTGACAGCATCAAAGGAAGTTATAGACACACGCTGGTCGTGTTTCTGGTCCGACGCACAAAAGGCATTTTTCTGCGTTGCACACGACATAACCGAAGCGAAAAATGCTGAGCGGATGAAGCAGGACCTCGTGGATATGATCAGCCACGACCTGCGAAGTCCTCTCACATCAGTAAGCATTTCGCTGGCTATTGTTTCAAGAGGCGCAAAAGGAGAGCTTCCGCTAGAAGCAAAACAGAAACTTGCCAAGTCAGGAAAAATGGTGGAGCAATTGATCGAATTGGTAAGTGACCTTCTAGACTTCCAAAAGCTGAGCGCAAGCAACATTGAGCTAGAGCCTGTTTCCACCCAGATTGAGCCGCTCTTGCAGATGGCGCTTTCGACAGTTGAAACGCACGCCGAAGCCAAAGACATATCTTTCGATGTCTCCGGAGATGCCGCTGTAAACGCCGACAAACGCCTGCTGACGCAGGTAATAACGGCTTCTTTAGAAAATGCAATCAAAGCCGCGCCGGCAAGTTCAACGATTCGCGCAGAAGTAACCGAAGTCGCCGATATAGTCCAGCTCAGAATAATCGACGAGGGAGAAGGGCTCAGCGACGAGGAAGAAGCGCAAATTAAACTAAGCGTACCGACTCACAAATTGAGCGGACACAGCAACCGCTCACTCCTTAAATACTCAATCTGCAAGCAAATCGTAGAAGCACACAACGGCAATATCAGCTCCTACAACGTGAACCCTAGCGGCTATAGCTTCGTCGTTCGCCTGCCGAGACTAGATTCCGAACATCCGAACTAGCTTCTGGGCAACAGTGAAAGAATCCAGAGCAATCCACCAATCACCATGAAGATCCAATTGACGACTGAGAACTTCTTGTTCGTCACTGCTGCTTCGCCACCGTTCAGTTTATTGACGGAAATCTGAAGCAAAACCAAGGGCAGCGTGGTGAAAAGCGAAAGGAAATTGCATAGTGGGTTATCAAAACGACCAACTGCATTGCATATCAGGTAAATAATTCCCATTACGCCCGGATGCAACGAAGGCGGCATGCCTCCCTTCTTCGCTATCAGCTCGTACATGTCAGATGCGAGATAGAAGAAAAAGATCGGTGCAAAAATTGCTCTTGCGCCCGGAAGTACCTTTGCACCGTGCTTATCTTTTAGGTACTTCCAGTTCATGAACATCCAAAAGATTGAGTACAAGTTGAAGAACAGTGTGTTGAGAACGATCAACTTCAGAATACTGACGGGAAAGAAGATCTGCTCGGCAGGTGCAGTCTGTGGCTGCTGCTCCAAGTTCGTGTCATCGGAAACGGACTCACTGTTTGAACTTTGCACTATTTCTCCTCGCAGTTAGCAGACAAAAATCAAAACCGGCTAAATAAATAGGTTTCCTATTTAAGTTAACAGCAAAATCGCTCGTCTGATATTTGTCCTTACCCAACGACACAGAACCGCCCGGCGAAATCTCCTTTGCGCCAGTCGCGCTGGACAAAGGCGTTTCAGCATGGGCGGATGAAAATGCCAGTAGGGTGTTGCTGCAAATCAGCGCAGCAACGGCAGTTATAAAAGTTCTGTGCTCAACCGACTCAAAATCTTAGTGGACATCCCCACAACAAGGGGCGACGACCTCCTCGACAGGTTTAGGTCTTGTTCTCGAAAACGTTTTGAGAAATCTCTCGCCGACAACGCCGAATACAGCTAAAAACGGGAGCATTTGTACAACAGAATTGAAAAATGCAGTCCAACAACAGCATGGTTGCATGGGAATCCTCCAAAAGGACGAGGGACCTGCTAAGTACTCACCAAACCAAGAGATATTCGAGAGTTCAAACTCAGTGGCAGCACTGGGTTTGTGATTTCTGCTGGGACTTTGTTACCTCCATATCTTCGCCCTCTTCTTCTGCTTCAAAAGAGGACTCGCCACGACGCAAGAGTTGCCAGAGCTCGTTCATTACACGAGCAGAATCGTCCGCTTTAACGGCTTCGACTACGCAAGTATCCAAATGCTGTTTCAGCATCAGCTGCGCAGTTTTGTCGAGAGCTGCTTGCACTGCTTTGAGTTGAGTCAAAACATCGATGCAATATTTTTCGTCGTCAATCATGCGTATGACCGCCGACAGGTGTCCCTGTGCTTTAACCAAACGGGACCTGAGCTGACGCTTTGTGTCGCCTGTGATAGCCACGCATCTACCGCCTATGAAGTGTCGCCATGAACAAATAAAAGCAGAACTCGGAGGCGAGTTCAACCAATCCCCCCGGTGGGGAGATCGCATTTAATACTAATTCTGCAGCCGCGTAAAAGCTTGACCGTCAGCGTTTTCCGGCGCCAGCCAGAACCTTGCTGCCATCCTCTACCTGTGCGATTGTTTTTTCGTTTTTTGCAAACATGCCGAAGAGCCGCCCAGTGACAGTATCTGGTTTGCGTCTTTCGTGAATAGCGCGCGATAAAAGTCGATTTGCGTAATTGGTTCGACTTGCATCGTCGCAAACTTGCGATTCGGTCGCATTTTCCATGTGTTGCCCTCCGCATCTCATGATTGAGAATCGCCAAAACGGAGTTTCCAGTTCCCATGAGTGTAACCCGGAAAAGCGAGATGACAAGCGATATTTCATCTAGGTGAATTTGATTTAACGAATCAAACGCAGCACAAATGCTTCTTTGCAAAATCAGAGAGGTTCCAATACCTTTAAAATTTAGTCGTGCTAACGCTTTCGCACGTTCTCACAGGAGCGGACTCACTAAATGTCAGACGCATCTTCACTTGCAGTGGAAACAAGTTCAAAGAAAAAAATGGCGGACGATAAAGATTCAAACCTAATACTGCCGGACAACCTTCCCGGACTAAATGCCTGGAAAGCGCGCCGCCACCTGCTCGACACGAAGGATTTAAGTGTGGAAGAAGTGGACGCACTTATCTCGGTCGCGAAGCTTTGCAAGAATATTCATTCAAAAGGACGGCCACCACTGACGGTGCTCAGTCACAAAGTAGTCGGCAATCTGTTTTACGAGAATTCGACAAGAACGCGCAGCAGCTTTGAGCTTGCGGCAAGAAAACTCGGCGCTTCGGTTTTGAACCTCGACATTCGCATGTCGTCTGTCGCCAAAGGTGAAACGATCGAAGACACTGCCCGCACACTGGTCTCAATGGGCGTAGACGCTGTTGTACAGCGGCATAGCTCCTCTGGCAGCGCGCACAAATTAGCGGAACTTTTGAAAGACGAGGTTCACGTTCTGAATGCCGGCGACGGATGGAACGCTCACCCAACGCAAGCCTTGCTCGACCTTTTCAGCATGCAGGAAACTGGTAAAGCCATCAAAGGTCGAAAAGTAGCGATCATCGGCGACATTACCCACAGCCGCGTAGCGCGCTCGAACATATGGCTATTACAAAAACTGGGTGCCGAAATACACGTTGCCGGACCACCCACTCTCGTACCGGTAGAGCTCGATAGCTTTGGCGTCACTGTGCACGAAAAACTGGAGCCCGCTATTAAAGACGCAGACTTCGTCATCGCACTGAGACTTCAATTAGAACGCCAAGATGAAGGGCTCATCCCCAGCATCGGCGAATACAAGCGCCTCTATAGATTGGATCATGAAAGAATCAAGCGCTGCAAAGCGGATGTTCGCGTCCTCCACCCAGGACCGGTCAACCGGGGCATTGAGATTACCGACGACCTCGTCGACGACTCCAAAGTCTCCCTCGTCAATCTGCAGGTAGCCAACGGAATCGCTGTAAGAATGGCGGTTTTATACCTGCTAATGTACGACGGCGAAGACTCATAGAGCGTCCGGGCTCGAAAAAATCATAGACACAGCAAAACATAGCCACTCAAACGGACAAACAAATGGAAAGCGCGATTCTCATCAAGAACGGACGAGTAATTAACCCAACTGATGCCAGCGGCAAAGCGACCAGCAATGTCGCCAACAATCAGAGTCTCGACATTCGCATCCGGGACGGCAAAATCACCGAGATGGAAAGCGACCTGAAGCGAAGAGATAACGAGTCAGTCGTAGACGCTCAAGGCTGCTGGGTTATGCCTGGTTTCGTCGACATGCACACGCACTTACGAGACCTTGGGCAGGCAGACAGAGAAGATATTTCGACCGGTACAAAAGCAGCTGCTGCCGGAGGTTACACGACGGTTGTGGCGATGGCAAACACCGACCCGCCGACCGACTGCGCAGAAATTCTAGACCGTGTGATTAAACGCATTCATGAGCGCGCGATTGTTGAAGTTTTGCCTGTCGCGGCCGTGACCAAAGGCCTTAAGGGCGTTGAACTCACTAACATGGTCGAAATGTCAGACATGGGAGCCATCGCATTTTCCGACGACGGCATGCCGATTTCCAACCTTGACGTTCTGCGTCGCGCCTTTGAATATGCGCGTTTGCATGGCAGACCAATCATCAGCCACCCGGAAGACAAAGATCTTTCGCACGGAGGATCGATGAACGAGGGCTGCCAATCCACCTGCCTGGGCATGAAGGGAATTCCTTCTGCAAGCGAAGCTGCATGCGTCGCGCGCGAAATCGAAGTGCTTCGCTACACCGGAGGTCGCCTGCACTTTGCTCACACATCAGCGAAAGCTTCCATCGATCTGATTCGTCAAGCAAAAGCACAAGGGCTAAACGTAACCGCCGACGCCACGCCGCACCACCTGGTTTTGAGCGATGCAGATATGACGCCATACGACACATCGTTCAAGATGAACCCCCCGCTGCGTTCCCAAAAAGATGTCGAAGCAATCGAGCAAGCGCTCGCCGAAGGGGTAATCGACGCCATCGCTACCGACCACGCGCCGCATTCCAAACTGGACAAGAGCAAACCGTTTGACCATGCTCCGTTCGGCATTATTGGGCTGGAAACAGCGTTTTCCCTCTGCTTCGAAAAACTTGTGCTCTCCGGCAAGATGCCTCCCAACAAGTTTCTAGCCCTCATCACCACCCACCCGGCGAAGATCTTAGGCATCCCAGCGCCGCAAATCTCCGTCGGCTCCCGCGCCAACATTGCCATCGTTGACCCAGAGATGCGTTGGAATTTCGAGATTGGCGAGAGTTTCTCCAAGAGCAAGAATTCGCCATTCACCGGCCGTTCTCTCAAAGGCAAAAATCTGGTCACCATCTTCAACGGCAAGATTGTCTACCTGGACAAAGAGCGAGCAGCAAAACGCGTGCAGGAAGTTTGCGCCAGTTCAACATAGAATAGAAATCGACACCACAATTCTTCCCTGAGCCGGAATGAGTCAGTATCTGAAAGAAACGCGCCGCTATCATTTGGTAATCCTGTTCGCCCTTTTGTCTATCGCTCTCTGGGTGACGCCGGTGCAACACATGATCTCCATCGGGCGTTTCCAGCATTACGCGATGGCGATTTTCCTTTTCTCTTGCGGCTATTTCATTCAAACTGCGTTTTCGTGGAAAGAATTGCCAAAGCTAGCTCGCTTTTCGTACATCGCCACGGGCATGTTTTTCTTCTCGGTCGCTTTGGTTTTCTACCAAAACCCCTGGCTGGTGGACCGTGCCTCCGTTGCCAGCGACGAAAAGATGCAAACCAGAACCGGAATGATGCTCACCTACATGGGCACCAGTGTTGCGCTGGGCATAGTGTGGCTTAAGGTCGCATACGACGAAGCCATGGAAAAGCGCAGGAAACTGAAGCAAGAAAGTCAGACTCAGTCTCAAGAAGCAACGCAGGGGTAACAAGTGAAGCGAATAATTCTACTTATCGGGGTTCCGGGCTCGGGCAAATCCACACTGGCAGCCAAGATTGCGGAGAAAGGTTTCACCATCATGTGCGCCGATGCAATTCGCGCGGAACTCTACGGAGACGCAGTTGAGCAAGGGGATCCGGCAGCCGTGTTCAAAGTTTTCTTTGAGCGCATGGAAAAACTCATGGCGGACGGTGCGGATCTGATAATCGATAATACCAACGCAAATCCTTTACACCGCAAAGAAATTCTCGACCGCGCCAAGAAGTTCAAATATGCCGATATTCAACTCTGGGTGATGGAAACGCCGCTACAGGTTTGCATTACGAGAAACAAGAACCGCGGACGCATGGTACCGGAAGACATTGTTGCGAAAATGCATTCAACGATCAGCCGAGGGGGTCGCCCAACCCGCGAAGAGGGAAAATTGGTATTAATCCGACCAGGAAATGACGAGAACGATTACAGGTTTTTCTTTCCAAACTAGAAAAATTGGGTATGAGTAGGATGTGAAGTGTCCTAGATCAAATTGAAACACGGCGAGGCAGCCCCGGGAATGACCACTATCCTGGAAACGCATGTCGACAGCAATAGCTCTGCAGCAAAGGCTTTGCAGAGTATTCTCGAGATGGGTTTTTTCGAAACTTCAACGATTCATGTCGCCAGCACCGACCGCTCGGAAGAAGGCGCCATTTATATCAGCAAAGGCAGCGCCATCAAGGGCGCAATTTATCGTGAAACCTGCGAGCAAGGGCGCACGGAAAAGGGCTATTCGGCGCTCAGGCGCCTGTTAAACCTCAAGCAAGCCTATTTTGTCTATAAAACAGGCGGCGACCACAGTCTGGCGCTAGAGAGCGAAGGCTTGAACGTCGATATCGAGGACATCATCCAACAGCTGCCGAATCTTCCGCCCGAAGCGCCGGACAGATACAAACAAGAGCAAACCATTCCGCCCAACCAGAAGCAGCGATTTGAAATCGACGCCGAGGAATTGAGAAGCGGCAACCGCCCACAAGTCGATAAGCACGACCCGGACAGAGTGGCGCGCGGCAAAAAGCGCATGCGTCGACTGGAAATGCGCAACATGATTTTGAAAGGACCGCTGATTTGGGCCTGCGTTATCGGACTAGGTTATGGCGTCTGGCACTACTTCGGACCAACCATCAAAACCGCACTTGCCTCTAAAGGCAAAACAACGCATGCAGTCAAACACAAACCGGCTAAGAAGCGTTCGCACTAAATGACCTATTTCGAACCGCCGCGAGCTTGAGAATTATGCGACGATCAGCTGCTGAAGTAGAAGTTAAAGGCAGTTGAAATCTTGGTTTTCGACCACCCCAAATTTGGGCTGCGCTATAAATGACAACCGCACTCTTTGTCTGAAAACTCACCGAAACTAATTTGCGACACAGCGAAAACATGCCAGTGACAGGATTTTGGGGCTCTGTCACTGTATATGGTGGCATAGAACATAATATTCCCTACCGGACACTCGCGGCTTTTGCGTGTCAGCACTGTGCAGAAGCACTTTAGCTCCGAATAATGCAAACTTAGCGCAGGGATTTAGCTTGCCTTCACTTTTCTCCTGATTCTTGACTTGCTTAAGTTTTGAGCGCCTGACATCTGATTTGGTCCGCACAAACTGACACGTGTTTCATGATTACGAAAAGTCAAAACTTGCACACAGGCTGCAATTTCGGCTGAATTTGTCACGCGGTAATTCTTAGTTTGAGGTTCCCTTTTTCATTTTCGCTTCAACGAGATTTTCCACGCGCCTTGCGCAGATTCAGGAATTAAGACGGCAAAAGAAATGGCAGCTCGCTGTCTACTCTTTGCGGCCTCTCGGCTTTTCGCGATGGAAAAAAGGGAATCACACTCAACTTTCCAAAAAGGAAAAAGCATGAAATTACGAAGAGCAATAAGCGCTCTCGGGATGGCGTTCGCGCTGTCCTTCGGGCTTATGCTGGTACCAGCAGAAGCCGCAACAGTGACCATTAATCCGCGTGCAAACGCGGTCGAAGCTGGCCAGATTCTGGCTGCTCCTGATGGCTCAGTTTTCACCATCACTACTTACAATGCAGGGCTTGTCGATGGTCAGAAGTCAGTCACGCACACCTATGTGACCGGCGATACCCTGCGGCAGACTGCAAACAAGATTGTCCAGGCGATCAATGCCGACACTGACTTGCAGGCAATCGGTGTAACCGCAACGTTGGGCACTGGTTCGAATTACACCATCAATTCGACATCGACTAGCGGCACCGTTTACAAGCAGACCACGACTGGTGGCGGTTCTAACCGTCTTGCAATTCAGCAAACGCTTACCATCGGCGGTACCGTTACAGTGGACGACAAGTTGACTCTGACCATCTATGACGCTGGTCTTGTCGGCGGGAAAGAGGCTGTTGTTTATAAGCCCAACACCGGCGACACGCTTGCCGATATCGTTATCCGGCTGCGCAACAAAATCAACAACAGCACCAGCCTTTCAGCCCTGAATATTTCTGCAAAGGTCAGTCCGACTGATCCGAATACGCTCTTGATCGACTCGCCCACATTCGATGCCACCGAGAAATTCACAAGCTACAGTGCTGTTGTGAAGGCTGGAGGCACCGAAACGATGGCGCTAGGAGACTTCTGGGGAACGAACGGAGGTCAAACGCTATCTATTTCCGGTTCCGTCACTGTTGGCGATGTGGTCAAATTCAACGTCACCAATACCGATCTTCCTGATTTGCAAAAGGAGGTTAGCTATACGGTTCAAGCTGGCGACAATCTGAACAAAATCAGATGCGGGCTGCGAACTGCTGTTAACAATGACCCAGATCTTGCCGCGATTGGTGTTCATGCAACCTGCGCAGGTGGTGTCCTCGACGTTACAACCACATCAAGTCAACCGACTGCATTTTTGGATCGGGCGCTGATCGTTTGTACTACTGTTCTTACCTCTCCGACTCAATGGCCGGCGGCTGAGAAAGTCAAATACTGTGGATCCGCAAACATCACGAATGCGCTGAGAATGCGTACCACACTGGAGGAAATTGGTGCGAACTCCAGTACGCGTACCGCTTATGCTTCTGACAAGCTGAAGGCAGAAGGACAATTCAGCGTCTTTCTCTATCATAACCACAATGAGTTCTATGACTCTGGTCAAGATTTTCCGTGGAACTTCACCAATGGCCCAACAAAGGACCAAGTGAATGAAATCAAGGATGTTATTTTTCCACTCTACGGTAGTGCAAGAAGAACAATTCTCGGGTACTCAACTCGTAACAAGCTGTCACTGATTTTCGAAAACGCTGAAGATCGTCTGGACCCACCAGGCATTGAATATGCCATCAACCATTCCATTCAGCATGCAACGGCGCATGAGATGGGCCACCAATTTAGCGCATTGGATGGAGACATAGCCACCGGTGCTACTTTCACGCTGGCTTGGCAGCGAGATCTGGAGGGAATGGGCTTCGCTAGGTCGTGCAAATACAATGCACACGCAGCAAATACAGAACCTCCACAACCTCTGGTCTATGACGGTATTTTCACCGGCGCTCTTGCCGCGGACCGAACTTTCGTTTGCGGCGGCGACGGGAACGGCTTTGGCGGTCCTAATCCGCTTGTAGTGCTAGGTACTAGGTACCCCTACTTTTCCCAATTCAACACAAAGCCGGTCAATGAGCTTCCGAGAGAAGAGTTGTTTTCGGAGTGGTTCGCTTGGCGTGCTGGTTTTCCAGACTACATTGCCAGTGATGGCAGTCTGAGAGATGGTAGCAACCAGGTGTTTGAAACTAGCCAAGCGCTGTCCTGTACCTTCGTGTACATCAATGACCGGTTCGATTTCGGACAAGACCCAGCAGGAGGCGGTGGCTATAGTTATCCCCACAGCGATACCCAGACGGCAGTTTTCAGCTGTAGTGATGGCAGTACGACTGTTCACGACAACCCTGGAACTTGAGTCCTTACATCTTAAGTAGTCGTTAAACTGAGGCGGAGAGCGATACTTGCTCTCCGCCTTTTACCTTTGGAATCTTTAAAGCCTGGCTAATTTTTTGTGCCAATAGTCCTATCTGTCGGACTTATTGCCTTGTCATCGGAGGTAGTTATATAAGCATTTTTGTTCAGATGTTCACGATAGAGGTAAGGGAGCAGTGCAACACTTCCAGCCACAACAGAAGGGATTATGTAAGTTGTTAGTACATAACCATTTGTCAGGATCGTAAAGACTAAACTGGAGCCCTTTTCCAAAGGTAAGAAGTGACCGGATAACATTTGAATTAGAGCTAGCAAACCAACAGTTAAAGCACTCCAAAACGCAAGAATAACTCTCAACGGAAGCGGCCATCGAAACAGTGAAAGCCCAATCCAGATGCCAACAGTGACGCAGACACTTGCAAAAATTACGGTTATGACAACACCACTAATTACTAGCTTTTGGCTCAAAATACTAACCAAACAGAGCGTAAAGAGGAACGATGCCATTATCGATACAGGAAGTACACCAAGTGCATTTGTTGTATTGATAAAACCCAGGTCAAAACTGTGAGTTCTTGCAAGCTCAGCGTCTTTTTTGATCGATTGAATTGAATTCGTGTCCATGCCTGACATATACCCACTCCCGACCGGCCAGTAATTTTCTTTTTTGCTTTGTGTATATTAGACCGGTCTCCTAATTTCCTGAACTCTATTTGGGTTAGGCTTTTCGGCATCGGGTGAACCATAATCCCGGTTATCAGATCGTGGAAAACAACAACTTTGCCTGCAATTATTCGGTTCGCAACCAGTCTTCAACCTTCAAATTTCTCACACGTGAAAACTCGCAGACGTTGTCTGTAACTAAAACGCATTCCAATGCAGTTGCCTGAGCCGCGATGAGCAAATCGTTCCCTCCAATCGGCGTACCTGACTGCTCGAGTTCGGTGCGAATTCGTGCATATTCGACATCAGCGGGTGTTTCGTACGGAAGAGTTATTAGAACTTTCAGAACCGCATCAAGCTGCGTAGATAGTCTTATTGAAAGCTTCTTACTTGCGCCGTAACGCAGTTCAGACACCACAATTATGCTCGTGCAAACATTCGCTTCACCAATACTACGAATTTTTTCCGCAACAATACCCTGCGGGTTGCGAATCAGGTCCGATAAGATGTTCGAATCGAGCAAATAACGCATCAAAAACCGAATTCATCAGGTGAAGGATCTGCAATGGTTGGAAATTGCTCCTTCAGCGGTTTCAGCGTAGCTAAAACAGCTAGCAGGGACTTAGGTGGAGCTGGTTCGATCACAAGTCGATCTCCGTCCTTTCGAATGATCGCATCCTCTCCGGGCAACTCGAATTCCCTAGGAATACGAATTGCTTGGTTTCGACCATTTCGAAAAAGTTTGATGCGCCTCTCTTGCATTGCACACCTTCCGGCATATGTTTCAGCATATGCCAAGTTTCTGCGGGCGTCAAACTCCAGCTAGGCCTGAACTAAATCCTCGCGCCCTGCTGTTAGTCAAGGAAGACCAGAAAAACTACCGCTAGCTGAGCGAAGTAGTAATCTCGGATTCTTAACCAAAACCA
>DTSE01000091.1:0-13284 GCA_012965515.1 Candidatus Melainabacteria bacterium
GTTTCACTGCGGTGGAGCAGCTCGTCTGATTCCTGTTGACGGTGCGCCTTTGCACCCCAAGAAAACAAAAACCGAGGAAAAAACTATTGAGCAGATCCTACAGAAAGTCTCCCTTTTGCGGAATTACTACTGCAGAAAGCGAAAAGAAGGACAAGCAGCTTGCGCACCGTCGTGAGCGCCGCATTGTCCGCCAGATCCTCGGCAGCGATCCGCTTCGTCCTGTCCTCCCGCATCGCCGCGAGGTGTCCAATGTGTGGAGCTTCGACAAGGACGGCAAGCAGCGCCTGTCTGGCAACTCGCCTGACTATCTCAAGATCATGAGGAAGTGAGGTTTGGGGGTGCAGAAGAACGCAAGTTTTTCTGCACTCCCTTTTCTGAGAACGATGATACTAAAGCATGTAGTATCACGCATTCGAGGCGGTCGAATTGGAACTGTATATGGTGTCATAGAATTGCACTTTCGGGTTCGCATTCGTTCCCTGCAAATTCTCACTGTTAGCTATCTCAAGGCGCTTGTGAGCGTCTGAATACTGAATGTCCTTCCTCGACAAATCCCGATGCAAGTAGTGCGTCCAAATTGTGTTTAGAGACAACAACGTCCTTCAGTCTGAGGGTCTCGAGAGATTTGTTTCTCAGAAGCCCGCTCCAATCGTAATCGGCAATTTTCGTGCGAGAAAGATCCAGGAGGTTCAAGTGGCTTTCTCCCAAAGCATCCAAGATTTCTTGATTCATTTCTGAACAATCGAAATCAATATTCTTCAAGTTATCAATCGCAGTCAGATGTTTAACTCCTTTTGCGCTAAAACCTCTGCAATTGAGAAGTGTGACTTTGAACATTGAGCCATAAATCGCAAGAGCTGAAAGTTCTTCATCTGTGATTGCGCTGTTTCTAAAAACAATTTCTCTGCACTGCCTGATTGGAGTGCAATCCAGTTGCTCTGCGGTATCTGGCATTTTGTATGTTTGTGTAGTGTTTTGATCTAATTGAAGAGTTAGAAATCGTTCTTTTCTATCGTGTTCAGAAGGAGATCCCCATGACTGAAAAGCTTGACCAAGGTCATTGGGTTTTACCCCATCGAAGATAAAGAAGAATAAGATGAACGCAACAACAAGAATGCCAACACTTACCAAGGCAATTATTGGTCTGTTATCTGTCTTTCTCAGAACTTTGGTGCTGCGTCCACTCAGCGCCTTTTGTGTGTAGTCTGTTGCACCACTCACATCGTGCTCCGGTGAGCACTGGCAGCCCTCTTTTTTGAAGAGCCATTGCGTCATAGATTGATTAGAGCTGATTGGCTTTAAACACCGTCTGCACTTTCTACCTTTCTTCATTCCTTTCTGTCGCTGGAACGTGCTGGTTATGCTCAATTGATCCAGCCAGCACTTGCAGGTATCACCCAGCCCCATCCATTGTGTGATGGAGCCTTTGAGTTTTCGAACCTGCTTGCCGCAGTCCTTGCAAATCTCGATTTCTTCAACAGCCATAGGTCGTGGAAAACCTTTGATCGCTGAGGGTGCTTTCACTTTCTATACCCGCGGAGTTTCGCCGCAAAAATTTTTCTTTGGCGCCGGCAATTTCAAAACTTTTTAAGATCTCGCGTTGTATTGTCTGAGCGTGAACCCGAGGAGATGCCTCCGATGCTACAGACTTCTGTTAACAGCGCCCAATCCGCCGGCTTTAACACCGATATGACTGCGTCTGTTTCGTCCCCCGTTGCAAGAGCGAAACAAGAGACGCAGTACGACTTAAAACCCATATCGGCACGCATCTCTCATCCGCTTATTCTCGAGACTTCGTGCGCTGACGAAGTTCTCGATATTGACCCGGAGTCCATGACCTTGCTTGCTGAGCTGGAATTACTGTTTCCTCACGACCCGCAAGTTTGTCAGTTGCTTTTGCCGATCCTGCAAGGCGAAACGCTTACAGAGCGGCGCCGGTTCGAAATTGAAGCTTGTTTCAAGTATCCGCACGTTCTCGATCTGCAAGAGGCATATGTGAAACGCGCTCTGGGTGAGGAATTGTCTAAGTTCGAAGAATTGCTTTTACGGAGGATGGATGGGGCGGCAGTTTCGGAAGTCTACCAGCAAGGCTGAAAATTCTGCCGTCTTATTCTCCGCAAGGAGTTGTGATGAAAGCCGTTTGCGGTCCTCAAACCTTCAGTTTGGGGATCGTAAAACTAAATGTGCTGCCTTTCCCGACTTCCGATTCCAGCCAAATCTTGCCCTTGTGCGCATCTACGAGGGACTTGCAAATTGCTAGTCCAAGTCCAAAGCCGCGTTTTTTTAGATTCTTCGGCTGACTGAGTTGTTTGTAGCGTTGAAAAATTGCCTCTCTTTGATTTTCCGGAATGCCTGGACCGTGGTCGATTACACTGAATTGGGCTGCATCCGGTCCAACTGCGCCCCTTATCGTGACTTGGGAGTCGGGTTGAGAATATTTAACAGCGTTAGAGACTAGATTGATGAGGACTTGAACAAGCCGATCTTCGTCTGCAATCAAGCCGCCTTCTTGAATCTCTGTGAGTACTTTCACCTTCTGAGCACGCGAGGCATCTTGCGTGGCATCAACGACCTTTCTTATGATTGTTGCTACTGAAGTTGCTTGCAATTCGATTTCCAGATCTCCTGATTCAAGCTTCTCTGCATCCAGTAAGTCGCTGACCAGCTTAATCAGATAGTCGGCGTTGGATTGTGCTCGGTTCACCGCCTTATAGCCCTGCTCATCAAGCTTTCCGAAGCGATCTTGACCGAGCATCGAAAGAAGCATATTGATTGAGGTAAGTGGTGTACGCAGGTCGTGACTGACCATTTGTACGAAATCTTTGCGTAATTGTTCCAATCGTTGTTTCTCAGTGACGTCTTGTACGTGCAGGAAAACCCGCCTGATGCCTTCCTCTTCGAAGTCATTGGCGAAAATCTCGCAAACGATATAGTCTTGCGACTTTACTCTGCCAGGCGTCCTTTTCAGCGCCGAATCAGCTTCTACCGACTCGAGTTCCGGAAACAGAAACTTGATTTGTTGTCCCGCCAGCTCTCTTGGTGTGTAAGAAAAGATCTGCTCGATGCGCGAATTTGCGGCTTCTATCTTCATGTCGTCGTTGAGCACGAGCAATCCGAGCGGCAGGCTAGTAAGAATTTTGCGCGTGCGACTTTGTATTGTCTCCAGCGTTTGCGTGAGCTTGGCTATAACCATCTCTTGCTGTTGAACTGTCTTTTGCAAATCTTCCTTGGGTGCCGTGTCTGCCATTGCCTGTGCAAAACTCCTCGAATTCAATGACGCGATTATCGCGTGCTTAATGCCGCTTGTACAGGCTTACTTGGTGGGGCCCGAAAGTGTTCTTGGTCGCTACTAGCGAAAACTCTTTTGAATTCTTGACAGAATCAATCATTGCTTGGCATTGCGCTGCGTTCTGCGCATCAATAAAGATTTTCGGTTCAGACTCCGGAGGATCTTCGAAGACAAACCACTCTGTCTTAGCCATTCTGTTGTCGTCGAAGTCGAACTTGAATCCAAGCAGGTTTGGATCTTTGCAAGCCGAAGCCAAGATTTTGAAACCTTTTGTAAGCGCTACGTATTCCAAAGATTGAGCGTTGATGTGCTCTGAGTACGGTACTACGCAAACCGTTGGTGGCGTTGATTGCTGCGCAGATTTTTCCTTAATGGCTTCTGCAATCCAGTTCAGTCCGTAATCAGTGCGTTCTGGAAAGCGGCACGGAAGACTCTGTGCCGGAGCTGGAAGTCGGAGAAAATCTACAAGAAGAGCAGGCCTTGTTCTGATCGGGTAGGGCGAGAAGTTGATGTAAGCGTACTCGCATACTGCTATCGCAAAGACTGCGCCAACAGCCAGTCTTGCCAGTATCCGCTTGGAACGCCACAGGCGTACCATTGTTGCCGAGATCAGAAGAGCGTAGAAAGGCAGTCCTTGAATCAGATACCGTGCTTGCGGCACCCAATTTAAAAGACACAGGACAATCAGCCCTCCGAGGCACGCAGAAAGCGGCAGGAGAATCTTCTTCATGTCTCGCCAGTTGAAAGCGCACATGAGAAATATGATTAGCCAGGCTATCGTCAAATCGAACGACAGGCTGTCAAAATACAGGCTCATATTGAGAGTGAAATTGCTAAAGATGTCTCTCTGGGTCATGCCTTCTTGCCAATGAGTCATCGACTCTTTCCACTCTGTGAAACAACTGGCAATCCAGATTGCTAAAGCGATTGCCGAGGTGGCGCCAACGATGAGCATTTGCGATGCTGCCTTCCAGTCTCTCTTTAGTGCCTTTTGAAGAAAGACAACCCCCAGCGGGAAAATCAGAAAGATAATTCCGTTTTGTTTGGTTAGGGCGGTGGCGATAGAGCTGAAAGTTACTGCTGCAAGATTTTTGCCATTGGGATTTTCATTCCAACTAGCAAGCGCCCACAGCATTGTGAATGTCAGCGCTGCAAGCGGAATTTCCATCATGCCGGGAGCATGGGTGAGGCTGAAAGTCAGTGGGCACAAACAGACAACTGCAATGGCTATCGCGGCGCTGGCACTGTCTTTCAGAAGTCGCATGCTGAGCTTGTAAGTGGACAGGCACATCAAACAGAAGAAAAGTATGACCGGAAGCCGGTCGACCCAAACACTGCATCCTAGGGCAATCTTGAAGAGCGCCGAGACCAGGTAAGTAAGTGGTGGGTAAATTATTCCGAGCTTGGAAATACCGATTGTCTTTTCGATGAGGCTTTGATGACTAAGCAGAATGTCGCGACATACGTATGATTTAAGCAAGTGATTGGCGTTGTCGAAAACTGGAATTGTTTTGTCGAGCGAATACCAAACCAAAAGTAAGGCGAGAAACAGAGCCGATATAGCGAGTGCCGGCAAGTATGGCGGAAACGAATTGACGAGCGTTTTTCCACAGAGTTTCTCTGTTTTGGCGCTGCTGTGATTCGTCGTTTCCGCCATTGGTAGCGTTATAAGAGTCAGTTGGTGCGCTTAGTGGCTGGCGACCAATGTTTTGTCCGAAGTAGCGTGATTGGGTGCTTTAGGCTTTACGCCTGTATGCTCGATAAGAGTGTCGACATAGGACTCGAAATTGTATTTTTCCATCACTATCTTGGCTGCCAGTGCACCGTCTTTCAAGCGTACATCGGGATTTTCAATGTACTGCGAAATACTGTCAGCCATTGCTGGTACATCGAGATAGTTCACAAGTTGCCCGCCACCATCCTGCAAAATCTCCTCGACTCCTCCGCTTCCTTGAAAGGCTACGACAGGCAAAGAACAAGCCATTGCCTGGTGCACAACGCAAGGGAGTGGATCGAGTCGCGATGGCAGTAAGAACAAGTCTGCGGCTGAGAATAACGGCTCAATGTTTTCAGTTGTGTCCAGGAAGTGCACTCTGTCTTTGATCGTAGACTGCTCCGCGTCTCTTGTTGCCCAAGTGAGCGGATCGCTTCCGGCTGCATGAGAGCCGCCGATCCATACAAAGCGAGTTTTCGGAAATCTGCCGATGACGGTTTTTGCCACCTGTACGAAGATGTCTATGCCTTTTCGCATTTCAGCCGTTCCGCAGGCAAGGACTATAAAGTCTCCGATTCGCGCCCCAGTTGTTTTGACCAACTCTTTAATTGCTTCGTCTTTCTCAATGCGGCGTCCGAATTGGCTGTCGATGAGACCTTGTGAGATGACCTCAAAATTTGTCCATGGACCCGCGCAATGTTTTTGGGCATCGGCAAGAATTTGTTGACACGAGAAAATTGCTAGATCGCTATGTCTTCTCAGGCTTTCCCTGGTGTGGTGTGGGTAGAGGCTGAGAAATTCGTGGAAGAGTGTAACCACGCGCATCTGGCGTTGTTTCAGTGCGCTGTGAAATGGGTGCATCTCGGCGGAGTTGAGAATAATCGTATTTGACGATAATCGACCTTCTGCCTCCAGTCTGTCGATGTGATTGAGAAGCGCTGATTGTTGCTCCACAATCTGCGACAGATCGATGATATCGAAATCCTGCGCTAAATCGGGCAATAGCGCACCTGTTTTGGGCAGGAAAATTAGCGGAGTGATGCCGCGTTTTTTCAGTCCGCGGGCTAGTTCGAGCCCTACCAGAGGAGCTCCTGTCCTGCTAGCTTCGTGAAGGCCGATGATCACATCGTAGACTTTCTCATCGCTTTTGACGAGTACCGATGCTGTTTCCTCCGCCTGTTTTTTTGACGTAGAGCCTTTCTCGCCTTCTACTCGCAAATCCGTGCACAGGTTGGCGCCAGGCACGGTGGAGTGTCGCCCTTCGGCTGCGCCAAAGAGAATGAAGTGAGCAAGCGGGTTCTGTCCGGATTCCTTTACGTCGCTGTAGTTGCTTATGTACCAGTCAGTGTCGAAGAAGGGACTGGTCGGAATTCCCAGTCGCGCTCCTTGTTCGATGAAGTGAACGAGCGGATTTCCAGGGTAGTTGATGCGCCTTAATGTCAGCTGCTGTCTGTAGAAATTCAGGTCAAAAAGTGGTGATGGATTGAAATTGAGTCCGCAGCCCTTTTCAAGGAAGTGAACGACTGGATCAACAACGTGTTCATTTTTTCGGCGGCATTGTTTCCTGTAGTAGCTTTCATCAAATATGCCGCTCTTTTCTATCAATTCAATGTCCGCGCTGATCGAGCTTTGTCGACGTTGAGATTTCATTTTCAAGCTTCTTACATTGGCTTTGAGCTGGTCGATAAATGGTGCCGTATTTGGTGCGGAAATGGCCGCATCCAAATTGTTCTTTAAGTCCGATATGAGTTGACGTTGCAGTTGAGTTTCTCTCTGCAGGCGGTTCAGTTCATCTAAAGCTTGCGCGTGTCTGCTGCTTTCATCTACGAGGCGCTCGTATGCAGCCAGTACTTTCACATATTCCTGGTGGATTATTCGGTAGCGGTCCAGCTCTTCGGTGAGTGAGGAAACCTGCTCGTTGCTCGCCTTTCGAGCGCGGTGATATTCGTCGTAGAGAGAGAGGTAGTAGCTGTCCAAACGCGCTATGACCTCGGGCCAATGTTTTTCATAAAGGTCGCCGTTAGAACTGATGAGATTGGACATTCTCTTTTCCACGTCGATGGAGCCCAGTCCTTTCTCGTTCTTGTTATACAGCCACAAAGCTCCTTCGATTCGCGCCAGTGCGAAGCCCTCGGCCGCCACACTCAAGAGGAATTGATGGTCGGACCCGATCGGCATATCTTCACGGTATCCGCCAATTTTGTCGAAGACTTTTCGGTGATACAGGAGAGTCGGGAAGCCTTCTTTATGGCAAAGCAAATTTACGAGATTCGCCTTAGGCGTCATGAGATATTCGCTGTCGCCAAACCATTGCATTTGTGTGTAAACCGCGTCCAGCCTTCCAGCGACAGCCGCTTGCACGCAGCGCATGACGAATTCCTTGTGAAGAAGATCGTCAGCATCCAGAGGCACGATAAATGTGCCGGAAGATGCTTGAATAGCTGTATTCCGAGCGGCTGACACGCCGCGATTTTTTTCGTGAGTAATTAGTCTTACCCGTGAAAGCAGTTGAGCGCTAAGGATTGAAGTGGCGGGAAATTGGCTGGAAGCGTCGTCCACGACGATAACTTCAAGATTTTCGTAGGTTTGATTAAGCGCACTGGTCACTGATTGGCAGAGATCTGCCGGCTTTTCGAAATATGAAATAATCACGGAGACCAATTCGGCGGGCTTTTCGATCATCTCTCTTTGCTGTGCGAACCTATCCCAGCAATCGGTAAGTAAATGCGATTGCTCCTTTGCGCTGCAGAGTTTTGCTCGCTCGAATCCTTTCTGGCGCATTTCTTCCGGATAAGGCTGCATTAGAAGCTCTGGCACTTCCTTAATTGATTTGTAGAGGATGCCGGCACCTTGAAGGTTTTTCAATTGCTCTTCTTTGCGATCCGGCAATTCTTGCCAGAGCACACCTAGCCCGCTAGCTTGGGCTTCGACCATGCCTACGGGAAATCCAACCCTGTTGATTTTCGGATCAGCCGGGTAAACAAGCCAGTCGTACTGAGCGTAGATTTCCGGCATCTCGTCCGGGTCGACATACATAATTCGAACCGGCTTGCCCTTAGAATCGTTGTATTGGACTGTGTCTTGCAGTGTGTAGCCGTCGGTGTATAAATCGAAGTCCAGTGTGGACCCGGCTTCTTTCATCATCAAAGCAAGATCGACGAAGTCTTTGTGAGCTTTCTTGGGGCTGGATGGACCTGCGCATATGATTTTCCCGGTCTTTTCGCGTTTTTCAGGCTTGTAGAATTTCTCGAAATTGATCAAAGGAAAACAATCAACCAGCTTCGACTCGGCCAATCCGTGTTCCGTCAGGCGCTGTCTAAATTGTGGCATGGCAAGGATTCCAGCACACCATGCGCTGTTTGATAGGGCGCACAGTTTTTCCAGCTTCACCGCTGGTTCTCTTAGAACGTCCATTGAATGCGTTCTTACTGTGAAAGGCAGTTTGTGGATCTCAGCTAAATGCTGCAATAAAATGGTCAGCCCGAAATAGTGTCCGTGAAGAATGTCCGGTTTGAATTCTCTGATTACTTCTTCAACGCTGGCTAAAAACCTGACAGATTCTGGTTGGGCGAGTTCCCAGTCGACTTGCTCGTAAGGGTAGTAAACGAAGCAGGGCAGCTGATACTCGATGAGCGTGTAGTTGAAGGTTTCTCGCCTGGGGAAAGGGGACTTCTTGTACGTGATTATATGAACGTCATAATACTCTGCAAGGTTGCGAAGCTCCTCGTGCATGTAGGTTTCTGAGAAGTTGGGATATTGGACGATAAATACCAGTACACGCGGCTTTCGCGAGGTTTTTGAGGGCAATTTCCTTTCCTCCGGACGCGGCTTCCATTTGACGTTTTCGTCACGAAATTCCAACGGCGAGCAGTTGATTGCCAATCATAGGTGCAAGCCCCGCAAGGCGAATTAGTAACCGTTCATAGCCTAATGGCTGCAAACGGTTGGAGTTTTGGAAGAAGAAACCGGCGCCTGAATTCCTAGGTTACGAGCTTGTAGCCAACGCCGTGGACGTTTTCGATGAGTCCGTTGTCATCCGGTGAAACCTTGTCTCGGAGCGTTTTCAATGTGGTGTAGACGGTGGATAGCGTCACTGCTTTGTCCGACTGCCAAACGCGATCGAGCAAGGCTTCTGCCTTAAATGGCTTGTTCGGGTTGAGCAGGAGAAACTGCAAAAGTGCGAACTCTTTGGGCAAAAGTTTGATGTTCACTCCATCTCTTGTCACTTCGCGAGTGTCGATGTCGAGCGTAATGTTGCGCGCCGCCAGCTTGTTGGAGGTAACTGCGTGTCCCCGCCGAAGCAGTGAGCGCAGTCGGGCGTGCAATTCTCGCGTATCGAAGGGCTTCGTCAGATAATCATCTGCACCGCTGTCGAGACCGGTGGTTTTGTCATCGATGCCGCGATTTCCCGTCAGCATAAGAATGGGCGTGGTATTGCCCTTTTCTCTGTAGGTTTTGCAGACCTGCACTCCGCTTATTCCTGGCAGGGTGACGTCCAAAAGGATAAGGTCGAACTTTGTGGCACCTAAGAGCTCTAGGGCGTCCTCTCCTGAGCTCGCTACTTCAACCGTGTAGTGAGAGCCGGTAAGCTCGATCTTCAGCAGGTCCTGAAGCTCTTCGTCGTCTTCGACAACCAAAATTTTTGCCACTTTCGCTCCACCTCCAGAGAGGTTCACAGCCCGCGCTTGCTACTTACCCGCTGCTGCGGAGGCACAAACCGCCAGATAATACCCACCTTTCACAACCTTGAACAGTTGCCGTATTCTCAGCCAATTGCCACAATGGAGATGCTCAACGAGCCGCACCCCTGACTAGCTGATGACAACCCGGAATCTCCCTTTAAACTTTCTTTTCGCAGCCGCTTTCGGCAGTTTTTTCTTCTTCGGATGTTTGTCTGTGGATGCTCGATGCTACACGCTGTATGAGCAAGCCCTGGAAGATCTTGATGAGAGTCGCTGGCCCAAGGCCGAAGAGAAGCTCAAGAGGCTGGTTGCGGAAAATCCTAACAATGCGGATTTCCAAGCTGAGTTAGGTCGCTATTACATGGATGTGGACAATTTGCCGGCGATGGAGGCGGCTTTGACGCGAGCGATCGAACTGGATGATAGATTGCTTCGCGCGTATGAATTCCGCTCATATTGCTATTTTCGCAGAGGACGCATTAAAGAAGGACTTGCCGATTCGAAGAAGGCTGAAGCGCTGTATTGTGTCAACCCGCATGATTGGGGGCTTTGGAATGTTCTTAAAAACCGCGCCAAAGTCTATTCGCGCATGGGCATGGTCAATGAAGCTAGGGCAGACAGAGAGAAGCAGTTGCTTTTTGAGATTCTTGATCAAGCCGGCAAGGCGCGAGAGATTGGTCAGCTGCCGGAGGCAATTAAGCGAATTGACGAGGGTTTGAAGGTAGATCCGCTGCATGCTGATTTGTGGTTTCTTCGCGGTGTCGTCAATGCGAACATGATGAAATTTTGGGAGGCTGTCGCGGATTACAACAAGGCGCTGCGCTACTCGCCTTCTTCGACGATGATCTATTACTTTCGCGGAGATTGCTACGAACAGTTAGGCAAACATCAGCAAGCCGTGGATGACTACACGCGAGTCATAAAAGCAGGCGATGAGCTGGTTGCGTTTCGCTTTGTTTGCGAGACGGGTCGCATGCGTGATGAGATTTTGCGTGACGATACTGTTTGTGTTTCTCTCAGCGATGTCTATTTCCTGCGCGCTCAAGCTTACGCCGCCATGGGCAAATTAACGGCAGCGGTGAAGGATCTCGACTATGTGGCAGCTCATGATAGAACCGACGATAAAGCGCTTGCTAGGCGAGCCGAAATTATTGAGAGTATGGGAAAGAGCGATGATTCAATCAAAGATTTTTCTCGCGCCATCAAGGCAAATGCGAAGAACATCCAGGGATATGTTTCACGTGCTGAAGCCTATCTTCGCCTAGGTAAGGACGACGAGGCAATTGCAGACTTTACGCAGATCATCAAAATGAATCCCGATGACCCTGGCTCATACGTGCTGCGAGCCGGTGCCTACAAGGCAGTTGGCAGGTACGATGAGGCGATTGCGGATTACAGTAAAGCGATTTCGCAGCAGATGGAAGATGACTTGCTTCTCGAAAGAGCTGATTGTTATCGCGCTGTTCACAAGTACGATGAAGCCTTGAAAGATCTCGAGCGCGCGGTGGAGCTCGATGCGTCAAACCGGCTGTTGGTAAGCGCTTTAAGGGCGAAGATCTTCCAGGAAAAAGGCGAAGATCAAAACGCGCGCGTTGAACTTTTGGAGTTGGAGAAGAAACATCAAACGGATTTGCATAAGTCAGACTGGCTGTACATTGCGGTGGGGGGTGGATTGTTTTTCTTCGTGATCGGGCTTGGTTGGCTTGGTTTCAAGGCGTTAAAGAAACGCCGACTAATGTAAGGGGCGATGCCATGCATCGCCCCTACGGTTTCTCGAACCAGTCACGGAGACCTTGTTTCCAGCCGTGTTTTTGGAGGGTGGTTTCGACTTTGTCCGTGACTAGGCTTTTGTATGGCTTGATGTATTTGAGGTTTTTGTTCGATAGTAAGTTTTCGATTCCTCTATCTGTGAACCGGGTGTAAGAGAGATCGAGGCGTTCAAGCGGAATTGTTTGCAGGATTAGTGATGATTTGTCGCTTACGTCCGTGCCTGCGAGGGTGAGTGTTTTCAATTTTGAGAGTTTCGCCAGACCGCTGAGCGATTCTTGTTGGAAGCCTGAAGATCCGGTTATGTCGATGGTTTCCAAAGTCGGTATTTGCGATAACAGGCCGATGTCTTCATCGCTGACTTGCGTGTTGCGCATCCGAATTGTCACTACACCATCGGCCGCTAGGTCTTTGACAGTGTCTGCGGTCAATTTGTCGATGTGGTCAGTGTTGCCATTTGCCAACGTCGCAACCATCAGGTGTGTAGCGGTTTTAGCTATGGGCGCGGAAACAGTTTCTTGCTTCGGTTTCTGCATGATCTGCAGCGGATCGTAAATCAACATGGCTGCCGAAAGAGCGACGATGCCGCCGCCGACTACAATTAAAACCGGCATGAGTTCTGTGATTGTCTTGGTAAATCCGCCCTTCGCTCGCGCGTCATTTGCTTGTGCAAGTCCTGCAAACTCGAACACTTCGTCCTTTGCACCCGATGGTTTGAAACCTGCCAAAAGTCGCTCCAGATCTCGCCTTATGGCTTCCATTGATTGATAGCGATCGGACGGTTCTTTCTGTATGCAGGCCTGAATTATTTGGCGCAAACGTGACATACACTTCTGTTCGTGAGTGGCATCGAAAGCATCCGAATTTTTCGCGTTTTCTGCGTAGGTTCTCACTATTGGCAGCGAGTCAAAGTCGAGCGTTAAACCGTTGATGTGCAGCATCAGAGTCTCCACAACGCTGCCGCTTTTCGCAGCTGGTTCTCCGATCAATATCTCGTACATCAGGCATCCGAAAGAGTAAATGTCGCTTCGGTGGTCGAGTCTGTGACCTCGGCACTGCTCTGGACTCATGTAATAAGGACTGCCGAAAATCTCTCCGGTTTGTGTCAGCGCTTTTTCTTTGTCTTCCGGTTCGCTCAGTTTTGCAATTCCGAAATCCACCAGCTTGACCTGCTCAAGCCCATTTTCATCTCTTACCAGGATGACATTGTTTGGCTTTAGATCGCGATGGATGACACCCTTTTCGTGTGCGTGTTTCAATGCATCAGCCATTTGCAGAAACACAAATGCGGCACGGGACGGCTTCAGTGGTCCATCTTCGCTGACGGTTTCGAAGAGACTTCTGCCTTCCAGATAGTCCATGATCAGGTAAGGCTGTTTGTTTTCGTCAATGCCGAACTCATGAATATCTACAATGTTTGGATGCTTGAGTCGGCTCACTGAGCGCGCTTCCTGTTGGAAGCGTTGGATTGTTTTGGCATCGGGAATTCGATCGGGAGACAGAACTTTTACGGCTGCGATGCGCTCCATAAACTGATGTCGCGCCTTATAAACTACACTGGTGCCACCTTCTCCAAGACAGTTGATAACCTCATAATGGCGGGCGACGATCTGCCCTGGTCCTTTGGTTCCGGCCTCTGAAGAGTCTTGTCTTTCATCGTTAGTATTCGGGTCTGATGTGCTGGTCGTTGGCGATTCCAGAGATTCTTCCGCACCAAAGGCAGTTGTATCTCGCAGATCTCTTGTTTCGTTCTTTTGTGGTAGTTCTGCCTTGTCTTCTGCTGCTTGCAAGGAGAGCGCCGCTTGCGATTTTCCGGCGGTGCAATTGCACAA
>DTSE01000091.1:13297-15941 GCA_012965515.1 Candidatus Melainabacteria bacterium
TCTGGCGAAACACCCATTGAGTTAGCGAGCCGGTGCTGCGCTTCAAGTGTCTGCCACACTTTTCGCACAAGACGTCCTTCAATTCTTGAACAACAGGTTTGGAACTCGTGGTGTCTTGCGCATTTGAAATCGCACAACGGCACGTGTCACCAAGACCAATCCACTGGGTCAGCGAACCTTTCTTTGGTTGGGTTTTGCCACAAGCTGCGCAGATTTCGTCAACGGCCTTGACCATCATTCTGTCCTTGGGAGGCAGCTTTCGAGTCTTTCTTCGCGTCCTTGCTCTTCTTGTCTTTTTCTTTGGCCCATTTCGCCACACTATCTGCAGCGCGCCCTACAAGTTTGCTCGATAAGACTACATCTTCTTTTGCTGCTTCGACCCAGTTGTTGTTCTCCACCAGTGCATTTAAATAATAGCTGTGTAGATCAACATCTGAAGGATTAAGTTCTACTGCTTTGGCATATTCGGCCACCGCTTCTTTCAAATTGCGGGTTTCCAGCAGCATATCCGCTATGGCGGTGCGGTCGTTGGCTTCCGCCTCTTTCTTTGAGGCTGCTTCGAATTTGATGCGATTCGGGCGCAAAACCATTATTGTCAGCCACGCGGGCAGTGCTGGAATGAACTTCAGCCTGTTAAACTCGCGTGCCTCTTTTGCTGCTGTCACCTTGTCGCCCGCTATGTAAGCCAATGTACCTAGCCCGGCATGCGCCGCCGCTGCTTCGTTTTTCCAGACGATATTGAGAGTTTCTTCTGCCGGAATTAGTGCTAATGCCTGATTGTATGCAGCCTTCGAATCCTCATAATCTTTCATCTCGCGCGCAATCATGCCGCGCTTTATCCAAAGTTGAATGTTCTTCGGGCAGTCTTTCAATTTCTTCTTGCAAAAGTCCAAGGCTTCTTTTAGATTGCCGTCGCAATGGTATGAAGCGACAATCTCCGTAGCCGTGCCGCCGCTGGTTGGATTGAGCTTCTCAGCAACGAACAGTTCCTTTCTTGCCCCGGCATTGTCTCCACGGCAGCGCACTAGTCGCCCTTTGGCAAGATATGGATGCCAACTCCACGGCTTCAGGGCTTTCAGGCGTTCCAGGCACTTGTCTGCATCTTGCGGTTGACCGTGCGCTTGCAGTGCGTTTGCCAACTGAGTCATAGAACGGTTTGTCAGCCGCCTTTTCTGGACTGCTTCAATGGCTTGCTGAAATGATTCGTCCTGTCTGTTTGGAATTGCGCAAAGTGCTTGGGCTCTGCCGGTTTGCCATGCGATATCATCGGGAAGCATCTTCGATGCCCGGTGAAAATGCTCTTCGGCCTCCACCGGTTTCATAGCTGCCAGCGCCATGCTGCCGTACGCCATTTCTTGTTCGTAAGGGCTTTCTGCTGTCTTCGCGGATTCTTCGAATAGCGCCGCAACCTGATCTTCAATCCCCTGGCGGATGCGGCACTGAGCAATCAAGCGAACAGTGATGTACCTGAGGGGGTCGTCTTTTTTCTGACGCGCACGATCGAGGTATGCATAACATGCATCGTAGTCTTCGGTGAAAAGCGCATAGTTAGCCAAAGCGCGCAAGAGCGTTGGATCATCTGATTTTAACTTGCTCAGCTCATCTCTAAGTTTTTTCGCCTCATCAAAGTGCCCCGTCGGCACGAGCGATTCCAGCAAGAAAGCTTTGTTGACCACATCATCAGGGTCGTACTTGCGCGACATCTTGTAGAGGGCATTTGCAACCGAGTCGTTTTCATCCAGCTTGAAGGACCGCCCTATCAAGGTAAGCAAGCGCGCCACTTTCAGACGGTTTTCTTTCTTCTCCAGATCAGCCTTTGCCGCTTTAATCAACGCACGTGTGTATATGCCAATCGCCAAGTCCGGGCGGTACTTTTGCAAATAAAGCAGTGCTTTGTCCGCTTGCGATTTCGTTTTTCGGTTGAAAAACGCCTCTGCGCGCTTTTGAGCCTCAGCTCGTTCGATTTCCAATTTGTTTGGCGGCGCTGTATTGGCGAAACTTGCCGGTGTCGCCAGCTGCGCGATCAACAACGCAGAAGCAGCCAGTGACCAGTGGCGGCGCGGGGAATTTGCAGTGGCGAATGTCGCGCTTTTCAAAGCAATCTCGCACGTATGGGATACAAAAATACTCTAACCCGTATTTGTGAAACTAACCTGTGAACGAAAGGTTGGAGTTAGCCAGTTGTTAACGTGGTTCTATTTATCTGCCTGCTCACCGCGGTGACGGAAGAAATCAGTCAGCAGTGCCTTGCATTCGGCTTCCTTAATTCCGCCGATGACCTCGGGCATGGGAAAGGGGCGCCCCTCGACGAATAAGTTGAACGCGGAGCCGCAGGCGCCCCCACGGGGGTCGTAGGCGCCGAAGTAAATCTGAGACACCCTAGATTGGATAAGAGCCTCGGCGCACATCGGACAGGGCTCGAGAGTGACGTAAATTTGGCAGCCGGTCATGCGCCAGTTGTTCAAAGTTTTGGCAGCATTGCGGAGTGCGACGATTTCCGCGTGCCCGGATGGGTCCAGGGCGCGTTCTCTCTCATTGACCCCCAAACCTATGACAGAGCCATCGTGAACGATTACAGCCCCCTTCGGCTGAACTTTTGTTTTTCGAATCATCCTCCATCGTTTGACATACGCATCTATACGGC
>DTSE01000092.1 GCA_012965515.1 Candidatus Melainabacteria bacterium
TATGCAGAGTGGACAATGGATAACAAACTGCGTATGCCTGTTTTTCTTCAGGAGCAGCCGGTGGCGAGGACTGCTGCTTGACTTGTGCCGCAGATGGAGCCGGCAAAAGGCCAACAAAAATGGAGCAAGCAGTAATTCCGCACAATACGAATTTGTTGGAAAGTCTAATCATAATCAGCTCTACGAAGGGTACTCGGTACGAGGGCCTAGTTTACCAAAATTGCCCTACTCAAGCCCGCTTTGCCGCTCGGTGAATTCAAGTTGTGAACACGCGCTAAAATATGTTCTCCGCATAGCCAGCCCCTTTGCCTACCTCGGTATGAAGGAGAGAAGATGCCTACACAAACCAAGTCAGCCGACCTCAAACTCTACAGGGAATACAACGCTCCACTGGAAGTAGTTTGGGATGCATGGAGTAAGCCTGAACAAATCGCTGAATGGTGGGGACCGCGCGGATTTACAATAACGACGCACAGCAGGGACTTAAAGACCGGTGGCACCTGGAAGTACACCATGCACGGTCCGGACAAAGTCGACTACGAAAACTTCACCAAGTATCTGGAAGTCGAGCCGAGGAAAAAACTGGTATACGATCATGGCGGCACCGAAACCTCCAACGCACTTTTCCGAGTAACGGTTCTTTTCTCCGAAGAGAACGGAAAAACAAAATTCGATATGACTATGACTTTTCCGAGTGCGGAAGCCGCGGCTACATCGGCAAAGTTCATCAAGAAAGCGGGCGGAGATGCGACTTGGGATCGCCTGGCCGAGTTTTTGGAAAAGAAAGTCCACGGCAAAGAGATTTTTGAAATCAACCGCTCGTTCGAGACACCAATCGATATCATGTTCAAAATGTGGACAGAACCTGAGCATGTCGCTAAGTGGTCTGCTCCAGCGGGTTTTACGATGAAGTATAAACATGTCGATCTGAAAGAAGGCGGCAAGTCCTTCTACTCGATGAGCAATGGAAAAGAAATGACGATGTACGGACGTTGCCAGTACATCGAAATCCACAAGCCGGATCGCATTGTATTCACGCAGCAATTCTGCGATGAAAACGAAAATGTTGCACGTCACCCAATGGCCGCTAGCTGGCCGGAAAGTATGCGTACTACGGTAAAACTGACAGCGGAAGCACAGAACAGAACCAGAGTGACTATCACGTGGGAAGAAGATGGGAAGTGGTCTCCTGAAGAACTGGAAACCTTCATCAATGCACGCGCTGGAATGACCGGAGGATGGACCGGCTCACTGGACAAGCTCGAAGAGTACCTCGAGCAAGTGGGATAACGTCTTGATGCCAGCGAGCTTCGTGCTCAGTCCTTCAACAATTTTTTGTGGAGATCGACTTTCTCTTCGAGAATGCCTTCCCAGAGGTCGCCGACTTGTTCCAGCCGTTCTGGGACATTTCTAATGTTGAAGTCGGTTGGATAGATGTCTTCCAGCTCGTTCCACGAGATGGGAAGGGAGACATTAGCCAAGTCTGTTGCTCGCACTGAATACGGTGGCGGTAGAGTTTTATGCCGTGCATTCATGTTGAAATCGAAGAACACTCTTCCAGTTCGTTTCTTCACCGCCCAATCAATTGTCACTTCATCCGGACGCATTTTAGCGACGTGTGACGCAATTGTACCGGCAAGCTGGCGAACCGCGTCGTTATCAACGTTTCGAACAATTGGGATGTATATGTGAAGCCCTGTTTTGCCGGATGTTTTGACAAACGCATTTAAGTCGAGATTGTCCAGCATCTCTTTGAGCAGAAGAGCAAGTTTTCGCGTCTTCGCAAAGCCCTTGCGATGAAGCTCCGGTTCTTCATTCGGTCTTTCCTTTCCACTATATAAATACGGGTCTAGATCAAGAACCATAAAGTCGGGGTAGTTCAATATCGAACTTTCGATGTTTTCAACTGAGCCTTTAATCTTCTTTGAAATCTTGGCACCATCAGGTTCTGTGTCGATGCGGCTATGCACGGCATGCATTTCCAACGACGCGACTTGCCCGCACCAAATCAAGGTCGCGATGTTATTGCAGAGGAGATATTCTTCATCAGCGTTTGCATGTTCCGAAAAATATTCAATCGTTTCGACAAATGGTGGCAGCCCTTTCTCCCAATGCTTTTGGAAGAACTTTTGCCCGCCTGTTCCGTTTGGATAACGGATCAAAGTAAATGGGCGCCCGTGAGTAAACTTCAAAAGCGGCTCGGAAACCTGTATCAGATAGTTGATATAGTCTCGCTTGGTTGCTGGTTTTGCTCTTCTTGGCTTACCAGGGAATAGAACTTTATTCAAACTTGTCAGTTTGATGATATTGCCTTCAACCTCCAGGTTGAGTTCATCTTCATCATTGTCGAGTTGCGAAAGCAAATCATCACGCAAAACGGTAGCTTCCCCTACTTTTGCTTTAGTTTTCTTTCTGTTGATCGGAACCACGTCAGCAACTTTTTTCGTGTTCCGCTTCGCCGCTTCACCCATTGATGATACCTCTGAAATCGGAACGACAACATCCGGCCGCGCCTCACTTGGTTTCTTATCCGTCCGCACCTGAAGAAAAACAGGCATACGCAGTTTGTTATCCATTGTCCACTCTGCATACTTGATTTCCACAACCATCTCCGGCTTCAACCAAGAGGCGATTGCTTTCGCCATCGGTCTGACAGCAAATGGACACTTCGAAGTTTTCAGAGGCTGCATGACCTTAAAAAGCTTTTCGCGCGTGGAGTCGTTGAACCCGGTGCCAACCGAGCCAGCGTAAACAAGCTGGTCATCAGCGTTTATAACACCAAGCACAAGCGCTCCAAATGAATCCTCGCGCGAGCCTTTGCCCTCGGTGTAGCCGCATACAAGAAACTCCGATGTTCTCGTGGCTTTCAATTTCAACCAGGTTGGAACACGTTTTCCAGGCAAATATGGACTGTCAATTTTCTTGGCAATCACGCCTTCCAAGCCGTTTTCCAAACAAGCAAGAAACGCGCGGTTGCCGTCCTCGCCGAGGTCGTCAACACGCCTGACGTCGTTTGATTCGACCAGATGCTTCCTTAGCAAATCCTTGCGTTCGCTCAAAGGCTTGGTAATCGTCTTCTTTCCGCCAATGGAAAGAATGTCAAAGACATAAAATCGAATCGGAATATTCTTCTTCGAGCGATCCTGTACGCCACGCCCGCGTAGTCCAGATGCTTGTTGCAATAGTTGAAATGAAGTGCGACCTTTTTCGTCGAAAGCTACGATTTCACCGTCGAGAATGAGATCTTCTTTGCACTTTTCCAGAGATTCGGCTAATTCAGGATAGCGACTGGTAAGGTCAAGCCCACGGCGCGACAGAATTTTGACTTCACCGCCAGTCACGTACGCGATTGCCCGTATACCGTCAAATTTCGGCTCAAAAACCCATCCTACTTTAGAGAACGGTTCCTCAGCCATCGAAGCGAGCATGGGAGCAATCGTCTCCACGGCACGTTTTCGAGTCGACCGCTTCTTTTCAGACGCTTTTTGCCCAGACCGCTGAGGCGCTGGTGAGGCATTGTTCTTCGCCCCCGCTCTGCGCGGTTTGATTGGCTTTTTTGACATCGTTTTTGCCTTGAGTTTGGATTTAGCTAAATGCCCACTCAATTAGCTGTCGGTGAGACGCCTCTGCCCTCGACTTGTTCCATTAGACTTTGCTCGTCCGCACCTGGGAACTACGCATCCCGAGCCCCGTCCATCCAGTGAGTTTCCAGGAGAATTAGCCATGCCACGAGCAATGTGGAGCGGAGTGATCGGATTCGGGATGGTCAGCATCCCTATAAAACTGTACGCAGCCACGGAAAGCCGCAACGTTAGCTTTCACCAACTGCACAGCACTTGCCAGACTCGCATCAAGGAAGTGCGCTGGTGCCCGACTTGCGACAGAGAAGTGCCGTGGGAAGAAGTGCAAAAGGGTTTTGAGTACACCAAAGGCGAATATGTGATGCTCGATGAGGAAGACATGAAAAAACTTCCTATTCCCAGCAAAGATACGATTGATGTTTCATCTTTCTGCACAATCGAAGAAGTTGACCCTGTCTACTTCGAAAAACACTATTATCTGGAGCCAGAGAAGAACGGCAAAAGGCCATTCGATCTCTTCGTTCGCGCTCTTATAGAAAAGGGAATGCTCGGCATCGCCAGCATCACGTTGCGCACGAAGGAACGGCTATGCGTACTGCGTCCCGTCGGCTCACACTTGATGATGTCTACGCTGCTCTATCCCGATGAATTGCGTATCGATCCGACCGAGGAGTTGCCCGAACACAAAGTCACGAAACAAGAATTATCTATGGCAACGAATCTGATTGACTTGCTTACTGAAAATTTCGAACCGAAGAAATACGAGGACAGGTATCGCGCCGCGCTGATGGAGCTTATCGATGCGAAGCTCGAAGGAGAGCCGGTCAAGAAGGAAAAACATAGAGCCGCCCAGGGTGAGGTTGTGGACCTTTTGGAAGCTCTGAAAAACAGTGTCAGCAGCGTGAAAACTGGCGGCAGAAAAGCGCTGGCAAAGGCGGAAGAATCTGAAACAGAGGAGGAAGAAAACGTCGTGCCACTTAAACGCGGCGCGAAAAAGACGGGCACCCGAAAATCGACTGCAAAATCTGCTGCTCGAGTTCACAAAACATCTGGTCTTGGACGCATCTCGAAATCGGCAAGCAAAACAACGAAAAAGAGTGCAAAGACCAGCACGAAATCAAAGTCTAAGAAACGCTCTGCTTAATCATTTGCCGCAAACAAGGGAACTTTTTGTTCAACCGGTTGTCTTCAAATAAACCTACGGAGTAGTGATATGCAACCTATCATCCGAAAGATAGCATTAGCGGTCGCATCTGCGATGGTACTTTCTCTAGCAACAGAGATCATCAAAATGTTGGAGCGCAAGCTCGGCAATAAAGATGAAGGTGCGAAAGCCAACGCCTAGATAGCGCTAAACGGCGGTCCGTGAACTTAACCGGACAACCAAGACCACAGAGGTCAGGGCATCGAGCTCGACCTCTGCGGTCGTTTATATATGTGTCGCCTGCTCATGAATTTACCGCGGTAACCATGAAGTTTCGAAGTGTCAAACTTCGCTTAAGGCTGGGAACTTCCTCTAGTCCCACTGGTCAATCCAACGCTATCTGCTAATCGTATGCTGCATAAATTCCGGTTAGTCGTGCCGGAGGGTTCTTGCAAATTCGAGCGCGTATTCTATGTATTTACTAAGAGGATCGACCAATGGGTGATACCACAGTTAAAAAGATTGATTCTGCATTTTCTCCGAAAGGTGATATGGGACAAAAATATCTGGCGTCCGGAAAGCATGTTTCCATGCGCTTGTGGGAGAAGGAACCACCAACAAATGGCAATGGAAAGTCTGATACGACTCGGGATTATGAAACGGTAGGCTATGTAATTAGCGGCAAGGCGAAGCTACATTGCGAAGGACAAACAATCATCCTCGAACAAGGTAACTCTTGGACGGTGCCGGCTCACGCCAATCATCACTATGAAATATTGGAAGAGTTCACCGCAATTGAGGCAACGTCGCCACCAGCCGAAGTACATGGACGCGATACTTGCTGCAATGAAAAAGAGTTGGGCGAGATTACGCTCAACTTCCAAGCGGGAGCATAGAAGTCTGCTTGTTTAGGGTTTGCCTGCTGGTTTTGCAGCGGGCTGCGACGCATCAGGAGTAGTTGTTTTCTGCACGGACGCACCTTCGCCTTTTGGTGTTGCGTCAGTTTTTGCAGGTGGCGCAGATTCAGCAGGAGAAGTCACTACAGGAGCGGGTGAACTCGTTGCTGGATTCGTCGCGGCAGGTTCAGTTTGAGCTGGTGCAGCAGTCGTTGTAGCAGGAGGTGTAGCAGGCGGTGTAGCAGGAGCGGACGGCGCCGGCACAGACTTGCGCATTTCTTGATCCAGATATTTCTTGATCTCGTCGGGAGGAACGACCGGTAAATTCGTCTCGATCTTCGGATCGAGAGCCAAAGCCTTCGCTTTGAATGCGGCTGCCTGAGCCGCATTCTTCTGCGCCCGAGCTACGAAATACTGAAGATAATTGACTTGCGCTTCGTCTGCGCCAAGCTTGCTGCCTGTTTCGATCGCTTCTTTGGCTTCGTCAATTCTGTTTAGCTCAAGCGCCGCTCGAGCAAAGAGCAATTGACCTTCCGCAGTCGGAAGACCTTTTAGACTTCTCTCCATCAGCTTATAAGCCTGAGGAATCAAGCTCGGCATACGACTTCCCAAGTATGCCGTAACCAGAGGCTCAACATACTGATTGTTGCGTTGGTCTTGAACGAAGCCTTGCTGCAATTCGTAAATCGCCGGCACATATTCTTTACGGTTGAGAAGATGCATTCCCATCAAGTAGTGAAGCTGTGCAGTATCACCAAGGACTCCTCTCGCTTCATCAACTAGCTTTTTCACACGTGCATAATCTCCCTGGCGCACGAGAGCATCCGCCAATTGAGCTTGGCACTGAGCAACAACAATCGGCGATGACTTGCTGTCCTGCGCGAGTTTAAGAGCCGTTTCAAACTCTTTGAAAGCTTCAGCAGTTGCGCCCTCACTTTGCTGAATTCGCCCCAGCAGAAGGTGCGCAATCGGAAGTTGGGGATCGAGTTTCAGAGCCTCATCGGCTTCTTTCTTCGCCTCCGGTACCTTCTTGTCGAGCAGAGCAATGAATCCAAGCTTCGCGTGCGCACGAGCGCTTTGAGGATTCGTTTTCAAAATTTCCTTCCAGAGCCCGGCGTCGGTTGCCCATGCAAGCGCGCGCCAATTGGACAATCCGGCAAGTCCGACAAATAGAATCACAATTGTCGCGACTACTTGTTTGAAAGAGGGAATTGCCATTTTCGCAACCACCCAACCAAAGACAATTGCCAAACCGGCAAGCGAAATGTAATAACGTGCATCGGATATGATTTCGCCTTGCGGAAGAACAAAATCCGGAAATGGACCAATCAAGATCATTGTCAAACCAAGCACGACAGGTGGAATTGAACGATATTTATAAGCAAGGAAGGCAATACCTCCCACCGCAGCGATACCAAGTAATGCAAGCGGATCTGTAAATCCAGTCGCAACCACCAGCGGTGGCTCAACAGAGAGTCCGCCGGGGACGAAGAAACAGCGCAAGAAATATGTGGCAAACGCCTTGAACTGAGATGCCAGGTATTGGTCGAACGGCAACGTCGCAAGCCCAATGCCGTTGTTGAGCGTAGTTGGAATGCCGCGAGTAATGGCATAAATAATTGCTGCCGCCACCATGCCGATGATAGTTAGATCGGACCAGCGCAATTTTACAAACTCGTCAAAGCTCATTTCCGGCGGCTTCGCAAGAACAGCCAAACAAACCAGAGCAATTGGAATTGTGATTGCCGCCGGACCGGAAAGGACAGCCATGACGATACAGGCTAGCATCGCTGTATAGAGCAAAATCATTGTCAGCGGTTTTCGTGCGATAAAAGCAGCGAAGAAAAGGAACATCGCCAGGATGTAATTGGCGCCGACCAAACCCATTTCGCGCCCGGGAATGTAGGAAACGATTTCAGAGGCAAGCGGATGGCACGCGAACAATCCGGCTGCGGCAAAAGCAAAGTATTCGGGCTTTACATCAATGCGGTTTTCAAAACTCCAGTATCGTCCGAGTTGGAACACCAGGAAAAACAAATAAACAGACGTCAGGGCATGCAAGGTCAAGTTGACCATGTGAAACCAGATCAAACTGGTCGACTTCAAATCCATGGACAAACCAACGTTGGTCCAAAGACATGAAAGTGGTGTCATCAGTCCGCTGCCAACCAGGCGCGACCAAAATTCATCACTGTTTGCACCCATTTTGAGAGGCGTCAAAATCAGCTGATCGTTGAGAACGAATTGGCCAAACAAACCGGTAATGTGAGAAACGATTGCCAGAACACCAATCATTGTTGCTGCAATCGAAATCGTTTTCCAATCAATAGCAAATTCGACTGACTCTGAAGAGCCACCGGTTGAAGCACCACTGCCAGTAGCACCGCCCGCCTTCGCTCTTGGAACCTTAGGTACCTGAGTTGGTCGGGCGTTCCACATGCGGAACATGTTTTCATTCTTGAGCTCGCGTTTTGTTTCAGTACCGGTATCCGAAACCGCCTTATCAGCGGTGGAATCTGTAGCGGAGGCGTTGTCCATCGGTGTGTCCGCCGACTGCTTCTGCTTCTTATTCTTCGCTTTGCTCATTGTTTCTCAACCATCAACTCTCTACACAAGTACTAACCAATTTCTTTTGCCATCCGTCCTAACAAGCGGCTGAACAGCCGCGGCGAAGCAAAGCCGGAATCAAAAAACTGTGCTTTGTCTTTCGGCAATTGGCTGACCTGCACAACTTCTTTGTCCAGCAGGAAATACGCCTCATAGAAATCCGCAATTTTCACCTCGTGCACTTTCTTTGTCATGGCTTGCGCCTTTACATAGAGGATTGCAGTGAGGAAATTGGCAACAATATTGTTGTAACCGGCGACCACGGAAAGTCCACTCATCGAGGGTCCGCAGAATCCTTTACTGAAGACCTTCATGTACAAATAGCGGCGAAGGAATTGATTTATTTCCGGCGACAACTCACCAACTTTGTATTTGCGAACTTCCGGAATGCTAACCACGCCCGTGTCTGGAAACTCGACTTTCGCACCCAATACGGAACGAAAACCCGCCTTCAACACTTTCGGCTCCATTAGCGGACTCTTGTTAGCTGCAGCCCAATTAGCAGCGTACTGTTTGCGCAGAAGTGGCCATTCGAAACTGCGGAAACACTGAAGATTGAAAAGCATGTTTTCAAAAGTAGTGGGTGGCTCTTGCTTGTATCGCTCGATAGTTTCAGGCGCAATCGCAAGTCCCGACAATTGAGCAAGGCTCTCACCTTTGTTTTTGATCCTGAGAGCTTCCAAAAGCAGCTCACCAGCGGCGATCAAAGTGTCAAAAATATTCTTGTGCTCCTCTGACTTGATCAGTTCGATCAAGCGACTGTCGATGTGCATGTACTCTTCCCACGACAGCGCTACACCCGGCACCAGATTGACGTCGTACCTAACAGCCTTCAAATTCTCAGCAGTAATTTTCGATGCAACATCGGAAACCTGCTGCGTGCTTCGTCCTTGAGCACGCTCGTGATCGACTGTTTGCTGCCAAATTTCAGCAAGCATTTTTCTCTGGTCGGTAAGCAAAGAACCCAGGTTTCTCACTGACGCCATGCTGTTAGAAACAACGCTCACAAAAATCCCTGAGGGTGTCGGGACAAATGTATAAGGAAACAACTTGCACATCTCAGGTTTCTGCGCTTCGCCGAGCGAGGCGTGGATAAAGCAGAGATTGTCGAAGAGAAACGGACACGTGCCGTCCGGACGTGCCTTGGTGAAATATGGATACATCGAGTATCCGGCTTCAAATTCTTTACGCCGGTCAATGAAGAGTTCCTGCCCCTTAAGCTCTTCCTTGAGGGCGCCGAAGTCCACATCTTTGACGCGCGAATAGTCCTCATCGGTCAACCCGACAGCCCATCCGGAACAACAACGACCACACCCCTGGCAGTTGTATCGAATGTCTTCAGGAATTACGAGAGGCAATTCGTCCTCATTGCCTTTGTCGTCATGTTGGATAGTATTGCCGTATGTCATGCCGCTCTTATCAAAACTCCGACTTTCCTGATTGAACCCATTCGCTGAACGAAGGCAATTCCTTGGTCCCGGCAGCCTTCGATGCCTTCGAATCTCGCGAGTCTTTCGAGTCTTTCAAACCCTGCCGCGAGAAATATTCGGCTAGATGCCGATTGTATGCCGCCATGTCAGCTTCTTCTGAGTCTACTTCGTCCTTTACGGAATTGGTGTTTGCAGAAGGTGCAGGCTTTTCCGCTGGTAACGATGATGGCGATACGCCGGTCGCGCGCAAGTCGGCATCCAGTGATTTCGATGGGCGATTTTGCGCCATTGCCTGCGAATTCGACTGCGTTTTGAATTGTTTGGCTGTGCTTGATTCAATTCGAACGCTTTGTGCTGCAGCTTGCGAATTTGCCGCTGCATCAGATGTTGCCCGAGGAGAAGTTTGCGGTGTGGAGTTATTGCCTTGAGCGACAAGGATGGTGCAGAGATTCCTTAATTGAGAAGCCTCCGCACGCTTTGAATAGCTGGACTGAACTTTCGACAGGTCGACAAACGCGAATTTGTAATTCTTGTTCTTGGCGAAAACTTGAGCGCGTCTGAAGAAGGCGTCACTGTATAGTTCCGCATCGCGCCCCTGCAAAACACCGAGCCTGGATACCAACAAACGATCGGCAATAATTGCTGCGTCATTCAGCTTATTGGTCGACAGTGCCTTTTCGAGATCACCTGGCACCGCCAGGTAAAGAACCGAAGTGATCAAAACGAAGAGAACACCGACACAAACGCCTACCCACAGGTACAGATTCTTGCGATTCTCGCTCAACACACTGAGAAACGCTTCCGACGAAAGGCGCGATTTCTCCGCGAATGCCGGCTGTACACAGCCGCACTCCTGGCAGAACTTATCACCAACAAAAGTCTCAGACTCGCAGCTTGGGCAACGCAGCATGAATTGCGAGGAAGCGGATTCTGAGAATTCCTCGACACCAAGCGAGTCACTGAGCAAAGTTGCTCTGATTTCGAATTCTTCAACTCGGTTGGAAGTTGTACTCAGCCGTGTCAAATCGCCATCCCCACTTGACTTGCGCGACACCCTGTACTGGCGGTCAGTTCAAGTTTAGCACCATCCAATCATTCGATCGTTAGGGTGCAAGGCGGCTAGCCGTGAGGGTTTTCGCGATGCAAAGATAGACGTTAGATACAATTCCACAGCACAAAAGGTATCCAGGAGATGAGTGATAATATTATGGTCGTTGGCTTCAGAGGCGGTTTAGCGTGAGTCAAGAGTTGATCAAAGCGGAGCGGGCAGCGCTCATACAGTCAGTCAAAGCGCTGTATATACCGCTTTCTCTGTTTATAGCCTGCGTCATTTCGGCAGGCGGAATGTATATGGTCTTCTATACTGAAGACAAAAGCCCCGGTTACGCCTTCCTGGGCGTAGCTTTCACCATTATCGTCAGCGCCTTTATCGCTCTCATTCGCTTTCAAAACAACTATCGCGCTAAAGGCGTGATCGGTCGCGCGGAAGCCTCCGGAGAGGCCGAAGTCCAGGAAGAAACGACAATGGAGCGGACAGAAGAGGCGGACGCCGTCACTGCGGGTATCCCTGCAGGCGCCACTGGAGTCGTCCCTGGGCCAATCGCAGGTGCAGCATCCGGGGCTGAAATTGCCACGGAGTCGGGAAAAACACCAACCGCCGCTCGCTAGAGCCAAGTCCTGCGGGCGGCAAGAATGCCGCCCCTACAGGTCTGATTTAAGCAGAAGCTGGCGCATCTCATAAGCCTCTTTGCTTTTGACCTCAGACAGAGTTTTTAAATTTGAAAACTTCTTGCCCGAAAGCGTTATTTTCGGCAGAGTATCGCACCGAGCGAATTCCTGGAAATCCCGTGGACCACGGCGATCAAGAGATTCGAGCCAGAAAAATTTATGTGATTAACTGTACGTTTGTATAAGGAACCTATACTATTGACTTCCAGCAATTAGAATAGACTGAAATTGTCCCCTGAGATTTAGCGTGTCGATTCGCTAAAAGCGAATTTGGCCTCGGGCTTGCTGATTTCCAGTAATGGACAAATTACCATAAACAGTCGACAGCTTATCGAGGAGAAAAAAATGGACCTTTCCTTATTTCAAAATCCCTGGGTTCTGGTTCCTGTTTTGATCATGCCGGTAGTAATTATCGCGCTGGCAAAATCATGGAAGAACTACAAAGATAAAGCAGCTGCTAGCAAACAAGCATAAACACTGCTTTTCGAATTGGAATAGGTTTTTCCAAACACAGCACTTAGATTCGTGTGGGCATTTGAAAGTTCGTCTTTCTGAATGAACCGCCAAATTCAAGCACGCTGACACTTAGAGAAAGACACTGATTGTAGGCTGGGGTACGAGCACCTCTCTTACGTATTTCTGCTCGGCACGGCAGCGGTGGGGCACCAGCAATGGTGCCCTTCCGTCATGGGAATTTTTTCCGACAAAAGCCAATATGCCCAAAATCGTTCTGACTAGACATCTGCCTGTCGAGAGCAGCCCTGAAATCACAATTCGAACTATGTGGGAAAAATCTTGGAAAATCCAACATAGACGGAAACGAGAAACAACCGCAGATTGACTACTTCAAACCTTAGTTGGCGGAGAGGGAAATAGACTTTTCACAAAAATTGGGCAGCGCCTACTTCCCGCTCCAATAAATCGTTGGAATTTTCTAGAAAAATCCAACAAGAAAAAACTAGAAATCGCAAAGGGTATGCGCAGAAAAGGCGATGCCATAGCACCGCCTTTCGAGACTTTGTCTTTGCAGAAATTGCAATTAACGCTTCGAGAATTGGAAGCGTTTGCGAGCTTTTTTGCGTCCGTATTTCTTACGCTCTTTGACGCGAGGGTCGCGTGTAAGCAGACCTTCGACGCGGAGAGCCGGACGATTTTGCGGAGCGGCTTCAGCCAGTGCACGGGCGATGCCGTGACGGATGGCGCCAACTTGACCGATGATACCGCCGCCTCTAACCGTGACGATCATGTCGAAACGGCCAGCTGCATCAGCAGCGACGATCGGTGATTGAAACTCTTTCTTCAGACCGGGGCGGCCGCCGACATAGTCGTCCAATGTACGACCATTGATCGCTACCTGACCTGTACCGGGAATAAGACGGACTCTTGCCGAAGCTGACTTTCTTCTGCCGGTGCCGTAGTACTGAATAACGCTTGTCATCTGCTTTTTTCCTAACCGCTTAGTCGATGGTGCCTATCTTGGGTTTCTTTACTGGTGCTGACTTTTGGTCACCCTTAGGTTACCAGGTCAATGCTTCCGGTTGCTGTGCAGCATGCGGATGCTCAGTGCCGGCGTAAACTTTCAACTTGGTGAATTGTCTGGCGCCGAGTCTGGTGTGGGGGAGCATTCCCTTAACTGCACGCTCGACGATTGCCGTCGGACGACGCTCTCTCAAGGACTTCAAAGTTTCTTGCTTGAAGCCGTGAGGGAAGCCGGAATGCCTCGAATAAACTTTTTGGGTTTCTTTCTTGCCGGTGACTTTGATCTTCTCGGCATTGATGATGATTACGAAATCACCAGTGTCTACGTTGGGAGTGAACTGAGGCTTATTCTTGCCTCTCAAGATGTCGGCGACTCTGGTGGCGAGACGACCCAAGGTTTTGCCTTCGGCATCTACTACGAACCATTTATCCGAAATGTCGCCGTCTTTGGCGAGATATGTCTTCACGAGCGGCTTCTCCAATTCTCTCTTCTGGTCATCTCGATAGCTGCTTAGATTTGCAGCCGGGGTTCCGAAAGGAACCTATTAGTGTCTTTGTCAGTACTTTTTTCAAAGAGCCTGAGGCTCTCCGGGTATTTGACCATTTGCAGGGTCAACCCTTGAGCCGGCGCCGTCGCACCGGACAGATTACGATCTCGTCCAGACAGAGCCTCGCTGAGGCTCTCTGGCGCTCGCTTGCCGAGCCCGATTTCCACTAGGGTCCCGACGATTATGCGCACCATATTGTACACGAAGTGATTGGCGCCAATCCAGAATTCAAGCTGCCCTTCACCTAATCTCAACAATTGCACACGCTGAACGGAGCACAGGGGTGAAGTCTCGTCACTATTGGAAGCCCGGAAGGAAGTAAAGTCGTGTGTCCCTAAAAGGCACTGGGCGGCGCTTATCATCGCTTCCACATCCAGGGGCTGCCTGACCAGGTAATGATTTGCGGCTAGAATCGGCGACCGCTGCTGCCGGTTAAGAATTCTGTAAACATAGATACGTTCCGTTGCACTGTAGCGAGCATGGAAATCGTCAGGCACAATCGCGCCTTCGTAAGCGGACAAATCGTCCGGCAGAATGCCGTTTAGCGCCCAAAGGAATTTGTAGAAATCGCCATCGAATTCATCGATATTGAAATGAGCGACTTGACCTTTGGCATGAACGCCGGTATCAGTGCGCCCCGAGAAAATCACCTTCATGGGCCGGCGACACAAAACAGTAAGACTCTTCTCGAGCTCTGCCTGAACGGTGCGTACACCAATCTGGAATTGTGAGCCGTGGAAGAGTCTTCCCGAATACTCGATTAATAGGGCGATGCGAGGCAATTAGATTGCTGCCTCCTTCGACACCGTAGGGGCGGCATTCTTGCCGCCCGATGCCGGCAAGCCGCCGGCGCTCCCAAAGGACTTAGACAAGCTGGATGATTGCCATCGGAGTAGCATCTCCACGGCGAATTCCTGCTTTGAGAATGCGAGTGTAACCACCCGGACGCTTCGCGTAGCGAGGTGCGACTTCGTCGAAGACGCGCTTCACAACTTCACCATCATAGATGAATGAAGCAACTTGGCGGCGCAGGTGAACTGCATGCGCAAGCTCTTTAGCAGCTTGTACATCGCCTTTCTTTGCCTTTTCAGACAATGCTTTGTGATCGGCGATGATGCCTTTTTTGCCTTTGGTGATCAAGCGTTCCACTTCCGGACGTACTGCTTTCGCTTTGGCAAGCGTGGTGATGATCTCGTCATGGCGGAGCAGTTCGGTCGCCAGAGAACGCAATACAGCCTTTCTTTGATCGGCTGGGCGGCCTAAACGATTTCCAGGTTTGCGGTGACGCATAATTCCAAGTCCTTTTTATGTTTTTCCTGTTTCTCTGTCCCAAAAGCGATTGTCTTCAAAACGCTGGCGTTCAAAGCAATTGCTTTCAAGTCCCGCAAACTATTTGTCTTTGGGAGTGTCGGCAAGAGTGAGTCCGAATTGACGCAGACGCTCGATGACTTCATCGGCGGACTTCTTACCGAAGTTCTTGATGTTCATCAGGTCGTCGTAGGTCAGCTTCAAGAGCTCGCCGAGCGAGTTGATGTTAGCCCGCTTGAGGCAGTTGTATGCGCGAACGGACAACTCGAGCTCTTCGATAGAGATTGAGCTGTGCTTTCCGTCTTGCTGTGTCGGTTGTGTCGCAGCTGGAACCATCGGCTTGCCCGAGAGTTCAGCTATCGGCACCAGGTGTTCGATGATTTGACGCGAAGCTTGAGAAATAGCTTCTGTAGCGTCGATAGAACCGTTGGACCAAATTTCCATTGTCAGTTTGTCGAAGTCAGTCGACTCGCCAACGCGGGTTGGTTCAACCAGGTAGCTTACTTTTCTTACCGGCATGAATACTGCGTCGATCGGCAGTACGTCGATAGCTTGTTTGTAGTGGCTGTGCGAATCGGCCGGTACATAACCGCGACCGCGTTCAACTGTGATTTCAGCGCGGATTCTGCCGCCTTCAGCCAATGTGCAGAGCTGCCAGTCGGGGTTGATGATGGTGGCATCAGCCGGGCAGATGATATCGCGGCCGGTGACTGCACCGGTGCGCTCGACATCGAGGTGGAGGTATTGAGGATCGTTGCTGAAGGTCTTAACGACGAGACCTTTGAGGTTGAGCATTACATCGATAACGTCTTCGACAACACCAGGAATGGTGGTGAATTCGTGAGTGATGCCTTCAATTCTGACTGCGCTGACTGCCGAGCCGTCCAGTGACGAAAGCAAAACGCGACGAAGCGAGTTGCCCAAGGTGGTTCCGTATCCTCTTTCCAGAGGCTCGATTACAAATTTGCCGTAGATCGATCCATCGGCGCCCGTTTTATTTTCGAGACACTTGATCTTCAGCGGTTCCATCAATTTCTCCATTTCACTTTCCTTGAGTAGCGTTGCTCTTTGTTGGGCGTTTGGTCCCTCGCGCGCTGCAAGCTTCCGGTCTGGAAATCACTTTGAT
>DTSE01000093.1 GCA_012965515.1 Candidatus Melainabacteria bacterium
CAAGGAAACAACGATTGCACAAGCTGCCGCGTCGAGAGACTCAACAATCGCTCAAGCACAAGCTGCCGAAGAAGGCGCTAAAGCGAAGCTGATCGCCGACACGAAAGTTGCCGAAGCATCGAAGAACTTCCAACTTGCACAAGCCAAGTATCAACAGGAAATTGCGACAACCAAAGCGCAATCCGACATGCAGTACGAAATCGTTAAAGCGCAAACTCAACAAAAACTGATTGAAGAAACTCAGAAGATCAAAATCGTTGAAGCACAGAAAGAAGTTGAATTGCAACAAGTTGAAGTGCAAAAGCGCCAGATTTCTTTGGAAACCGAAATCACAAAACCAGCAGAAGCCGAGCAAACACGCGTTCGCCTGTTAGCGCAAGCAGAACTGGAAAAACGCAGAATGATGGCTGAAGCGGATGCCACGACAGCTAAATTGCAAGCTGCAGGGCAAGCAGAAGCGACTAGATTGAGAGCCATCGCTGAAGCCGAAGCGACGAAAGCCATGGGTCTTGCCCAGGCGGAAGCCGAACGGTCCCAAGGTTTGGCAGCAGCTACTGTCATCGCCGCTAAAGGTCAAGCCGAAGCTGAAGCAATGCTCAAGAAAGCTGAAGCCTTTAAGCAATACAATGACGCTGCCTTGTCCAGCATGATGATCGAAAGGCTGCCCGAAATCGTAGCCGCCGCATCGTCACCGCTATCCAAGATCGGCAACATGACAGTTGTTTCGACCGGTGGAGATTCGACAGGCGCAAGCAAAATCAGCTCCGACATCCTCAACATGGCCGCTCAAAGCGTACACCTTGTAAAAGGACTGACCGGACTGGATCTCACAGAAGCGCTTAAGCGCGACAGAAAGGTGATGCTGGAGGATGGCAACAAACCCAAAGTCAACAACTAGGGTTGTCATAACTGGCGCAAGCGGAGTCGGCAAAACCACGCTAGTGGAGCTGCTGGCTCCCTTGCTTTCTATACCTGTAATCCCCGAGCTGGCGCGACAAATGTGCCTCGATGCGGGATACGACAAGATAGGAAGTATTCCGGATCAAGAAGGATTCAAGAAGCAAGTTTTGGATCGTCAAATAGAAGAAGAAAATCGTTTGGGAAACTTTGTATCCGATCGCTCAGCAATTGATTGCTGGGCGCTCTGGCAAAGATGGAACCAGAACTCGGCGATGACTTACGACACCGAACACGTGTACAACAAAGCGCGCAGCCAGGCAGAGACCTACACTCACGTTATCTACGTGCCGCCAATGTTTCCTCCCGTCGACGATGGTTTTCGCTGGACGGAGGCGGATTATCAAAAGCAGATGGACCGTATCATTCGTATGACATTGTACGATTGGAATTTGTGGGACAAAACGCTGACCATCACGGACAAGGACAACAACGCACGCGTTAAGGAAGTCTTGGCGTGGATGGAATGAACGGAATTGTCCGGGCCGCCGTCCTGGCGGCGCTCTCAGAATTCACACCGGGCGACACACGGCGTCGCCCCTACGCTTACTTTGGGATTGTTTTGTCGTTTCTAATCGGAACAGCCCCATCCTTTGCAGCGGAAACAAAGGCACCGACGGCCTCCGTTGTTTCGCTCGCTCCTTCGAATACGGAACTCTTGCTCAATGTGGGGGCGCGAAAAGTGCTCGCCGGTGTTTGCACCAACTGCCCACAGGTGCTTCCAAACGCCGATGAAAACTTGAAAAACGTTCCAATTGTCGGAACATTCGTCACGGCGAATTTGGAAAGACTTATTCGCGTAAAACCCAATGCGATTCTTCTCGTTAGCGGGCAAGAAGCAATTGCTCACATGTTAAAGATGAAGGGCTTCAACGTTGTCTTACTAAAGAATGACAAACTTGCCGACATTCCCGAAAACCTCCACAGAGTAGGAGCATTGAGCAAAACGGAGCGAAACGCGGATGCTCTCTCGCGCAAATTCAACCAAGCGCTGAAGGATCTTAGTGCCATCGTCAATGGTGCCAGTAGCAAGCCAAAAGTTTTTTATTGCACTTGGGCTCAGCCGCTGCTTACCGTTGGCAAGAACAGTTTTCTCAACGACATCATCACCACATGCGGTGGCGCAAACATTGCCGCCGACATGGGACAACCATATCCCCACTTCTCAGCGGAACGCTTGATATTAGCGGATCCTGATGTTGTTATCTTGCCTTACGATGCAAAAGATCAGGCTCTCTTCAAGCGCTTCCCCTGGAACAAATTGAGAGCCGTACGAGAGAGCAAGCTGTTTTATTCGCCACTGCCCAAGGATGACATGTTATCGCGTCCAACGATGGGAGTCTTAGATGGTTTGTACTGGCTCACAATCAAAATTCATCCAGAGTTAAAGCCGCGATTGGCAAAGTGGCGGTCCAGTTATTGCTCGATGAACGTGCAATAGGTACTTTTAAGGACTTTCCAAAGGACTTTTCGCAGCAAATTTCGCAGACACTTCAGAGGGGGTCTGAAAGACTCTCGCGAACAGCCTCAAAATGAGACCTTCGCATGTACTCTGAAAAACTCAATTTCCGGAGTACATGCGCGAGCAGATTTCCGGCACCTGTGAGGCTTTCAAGATCCAACAGAGAGTTCAATGGTCTGAGGCAAATTTAAGATCCCCATCACATGGGCTTTTCGCGCCTCGCACTCACTCCGAAAAACTCAAAATTTCCGAGTACCTGAAGAAGGAAAATTTACAGGTATGCCGGGACACTTTCTATGTTTTCACCCGCCCGAATACCACCTGTCGAACAGGCTCGGCCTCAACTCTCGAAAAGCTTGTGATTAGAAATTGTTTCTTTACCCTTTGATCTCTTTCTAGCATTCACCTTATCTCTACAGATATAATCTGCGGCATGAAATATCAGGTATCCCCAGCTTTTTCAGGACAACGACCCGAATGAGTCATCTCGTTGTCTGCGGACTCAATTACCATTCCTCGCCGATAGCCATTCGCGAGCGCTTTACAATTCCGCAGTCCTGCCTAAAACATGCGCTTGAGGCACTCAAGAGATTGCCGCATGTGACAGAGGCGGTTCTCTTGTCAACCTGCAATCGCACCGAAGTTTACGCCGTTGTCTCTGATGTTCAAGCAGGTTGGCGTGAAATCGATTTCTTCTTCTCTTCCACCCAGCAAATAGGCGACCACGGCGCGCTCAAGCCGAATTTCAAGCTCCTGCGCGAAGATGTGGCGGTTCACCTTTTCCGCGTTGCAGCCGGCTTGGACAGCATGGTTCTTGGCGAAGCCCAAATCATGGCTCAGGTCAAAGAAGCTCACCAGGCGGCACTTGAAGCCAAAACTGCCGGTCCCATTCTCGACCATCTCTTCATGCTGGCACTCAATTGCGGCAAACGAGTACGCAGCGAGACGGAGATGGGCAGACGTGCTGTTTCCGTAAGTTCTGCGGCGCTCGAATTGGCTCGTGGACAGGTGGGTGCACTCGGCAATCTAAATGTTGCCGTAGTGGGCGCCGGACGCATGGCGCAAATTTGCGTCAAACTTTTGCTTTCCGAGGAAGGCACGGGCTCGGTGAAATTGCTCAATCGCACACCTGAGCGCTTGGAAGAGTTTGTCAAAAACAATTTGCCCAATTTGCACAGGCTGAACACAGAAGTAAGTTTTGACGATCGCTATGAAGCAGCAGCAAAAGCTAATCTTGTTATTGTTTCGACGAGCGCGCCCAAGACCATTCTAAACTTGGACGAACTCAACGCTGCGCGTGAAAAACACGGTAAGAAATCAACGTGCATTATCGACATTTCCGTTCCTCGCAACGTAGACCCGCGCGTTCAAGAAATTGAGGACATCTCTCTCTTCAATTCCGATGCGCTGTCGAACATTGTGACGCGCAATTTGGAAGAGAGAGAAGCCTGCATCGCCGGAGCCGAAGCAATTGTGTTCGAGGCTCTCGACGCTTTCCACGGCTGGCAACGCTCGCAACTCGTCGGACCGACTATTGCAGAGCTGCGCGAGAAGATCGAATCGATCCGTCTCGAACACATGGTGAAAACGTCGTCGGCCAGGACTTCTTCTTCACACCCGGAAGAAATCGAACACATTAGCCGTGCAATCGTTAATCAAATTCTTCACCAGCCCACTGTCCAATTGAAAGCAACGAAAGACTACGAAATCCTGCGACAACAAGCAGAAGCACTGCGTACGCTGTTTAGCCTCGATCCACTTTCGTGCACGCACGCTGCCCGCTCTCAGCGACGCAAGCGCTCGCATGCAGGCGACTAGTAAGCCGGCGACACGTAATTCTGATGCAAACGACTGGTCATGCAAAGTTCTAAAACGGCTAAAACGCCGAGCAAAATTCGAATCGGGACCAGAGAAAGCAAATTAGCCCTTCTGCAAACTGATATCGTCCAGGCGCGCCTGAAGGCGATTTCGGCGCCTGATGAAGGCTCGAAGGAGAACTGCATCAGTATCGAGATCGAGATTGTTCCAATCACGACAAAAGGCGACAAAGTGCTCGATCGCCCGATTGCTGAGTTGGGCGGGCGTGGGGTTTTCGTAAAGGAACTGGAAGAAGCTCTTTTGCGCGATGAAGTCGATCTCGTTGTCCACAGCCTGAAAGACTTGCCGACCGATATGCCGCCGAGTCTCTGTTTGGCTGCAGTTCTGGATAGAAACGATCCGCGCGACGTTTTGCTTTCAAAAGATAATTTGGACTTTGCGAAACTTCCAGCCGGAAGCCGCATCGCCACATCCAGCCGCCGGCGCGCCGCGCAATTACTGCATTTGCGCAAAGACATCGAGTTTGTCGATATTCGCGGCAACGTTCCGACACGTGTTCGCAAATTCGACGAAGGGTACTGCGATGCGATCGTGCTTGCTTGTGCCGGATTGAACAGACTGGAAATGCAAGACAGAATCAGCCACTATTTTGAAGTCGGTGTGGTCACACCAGCAGCCGGGCAAGCGGCGTTAGCCATCGAATGCAGAAGCAACGATGGAGCATTAATCGATTTGCTGAGACAGGTCGAAGACTGGGACGCCCGCATGGAAGCCGAGTGCGAGCGAGCCTATTTGGGCACGCTGGGGGGAGGATGCTCGGTGCCGGTAGGCGCCAGCGCAAAAATTGAGAATGGAACGATTACGCTTACAGGTTGTATTGCCTCTTTGGACGGGAAAGAATTATTGAGGGAAACAATCTCGCGCAAAGCAATGGGAAACCTTGAGACAGCCGCACAAACCGGACTCGACCTGGCGCACAAAATGTTGAACGCAGGTGGCGACAAAATCATGGAAGAACTCAGACGTCAAACACCAAATGTGGTATCAGCCCCGTAAGCAAAGTTTGCGATCAAGAAGATGACAGACCTGCCTCTGCAAGGAATACGAATAGTTGTAACCCGCTCGAAGAAGCAGGCAGCAGGCTTGTCTTCTAAGTTTAGAGAGTTGGGCGCGGAAGTCTATGAATTTCCAGTGATCTCGATTACGCCACCAGATTCATGGGCGCCATTAGACGAAGCCATCGAAAAAATCAAAAGATACGATTGGGTGCTTTTCGCTTCAGCAAACGCAGTCGATGCCTTCGTTGCACGCGCAGACGAAGTCGGCATTGGCAAGGAAGAGCTTGATTACACAAAGTTTGCCGTCATTGGTCCGGGTACTGCCAACGCACTTGAAGAGCGCGGACTAAAGCCAAGTTTTTGTCCTTCGACTTTCATTGCAGAAACACTCGTGGCTGAGTTTCCTGATTATCCTAACCTGCAGGGAAAAAGAATTCTCTGGCCGCGCACCAATGTAGGACGTCCGTATGTGCTCGATAGAATGACCGAAGCAGGGGCCAAAGTCGATGTCGTTGAGGCTTATCACACCTCGCTTCCGGCCAACGAGCAAGAAATTGCCGAGCGCTTAACCACCTTATTGTGGAAGAACGTTATCGACGTAATTACTTTAGCCAGCGCGCAAAGCGCTCGCAATCTGAAGGCAATTTTGACAAATGGCTTGAGCAAAAAACTCGGCGATAGAAATCTGGAAGTGCCCGTCGGAGCTGACAGTATTACCTACGCGCTGGAAGGTGTCGTAATTGCCACGATTGGACCGGAAACTTCAGCTGCTGCAAGAAAACATCTCGGGCGCGTCGATATCGAAGCGAAGGTATTTACCATCGACGGTCTTGTAGACGCGGTCGCCAGAGGCGTTCAGAAAATTTCTCAATAATAAGGCGAAACTGTTAGTTGCTACGATGCGTCGCAACAAACCAGGACAACAGTCTTACAAACCCATTGTCAAAATTATGCGCCAGGACGCATGGCCAGACACTTTCAAACTTGTAGCGCAGCCAGCACATCACCAGACAAAAGACGACAAAGTTGATCCATTCAAGAATGTTTGGATTTACAATCAACGTCCAATTGTCATCAAGCATAACCAGATGACCAATCGTGAAAATCGCGGTAGTGACGAGACATCCGATACCAAAATCCACACCGAGAACTTTCACGGGACGTCCAAATTGTTTATCCCAAATACTCAATAGCAAGCCTCGATAAAATGGCTCCTCCTGCAAACCCGGCATAGAGAGCTGGAAGAGAACCGCTTCGAGTGTCGGAACAGAATGTTCTTCAATGCCGGCAAAATCAATTCCTGCATAAACCAAACCGATCGCCAGGGCGAACAAACATGCTTTGGGGCTGCTCGGCAAGAGAAAACCGCACTCCTTTGCTGTCACGCCTAAGGGCTTGCAGAGAAAAATTGCGCTGATAAAGACGAAAAACTTTTGCAGCCAATTGAATTGAAGTGTCTTGAACCAACCAAAGCTCACCGTAAAGAGAACTGCCGCTTGCATAAACACAAGCGCCAAAGTCATTGCAGAAACGCGAAAAATTTCCTTGTCGCGTTTCACCGCTCCATAAATTGCGATAGGCACAAACACAATGGAAAGCTGCACCGCAGTCATTGCCATTGCTTGAGGAAACGACGGAAGCGCCATAGAAAATTCTAGCGTCGCGTTTTAGGCTTAGTACGCAACCAGCCCTTCATGTGCAGAAAAGCTAGCAAAACCAGCGAAACGAGAGCCATGGTCAAAAGAGCAATCGGATAGCCGAAAGGCCATTTGAGTTCCGGCATGTGCTCGAAATTCATGCCATAAATACCGGCGATAAGAGTAGGCGGGATGAATAACGTTGTAATTACCGTCAACACTTTCATTACTTCATTGAGCCTATTGCTGGCGCGCTGATAGTGAACTTCCATAAGCGCCGTGCTGACCTCGCGATACATTTCAACCAGGTCGATAATGCGAACTGCATGGTCGTAACAGTCGCGAAGGTAAAGCCGCGTCGTCTCTGTAACCAGTGGCACAGTGTCGCGCGTCAACGTGCTGAGCAGTTCGCGTGTCGGCCAAATCGCGCGCCGAATAGAAAGAAGGTCTCGACGAATCTGATACATGGAAGCAGCGGCTTCAGCCTCATCTCCACGAGCTTCGAGAATGTTGTCTTCCATGTGATCGAGCTGTTCTGCCAACTCCGAAAGCAATGGGAAATAACTGTCCACAACCGCGTCGATGATCGCATACATCAGGTAATCAGCCTGTTCTTGCCGAATTCTTCCGCGCCCTTTGCGAATTTTCTCTCGAACCGGTTCCAGGCAATCGGTCGGAACTTCTCGGAAAGTCAATACATAATTGCGCCCCAGAAACATGCTCAGCTGCTCGGTTTCTGCAGTGGACGTCTCGATGAGCATGCGCGTAACAACGAAAAGGTGCTCGCCGTACTCTTCAACTTTTGCACGTTGGTGAACGTTGACGATATCTTCGATTTCAAGTTCGTGGAGATTGAAGAGCTTGGCGAAATTTTCAATGGCCAGGCTGGCTTCGTATCCCTCACCCGGCGGGTCGATGGTGATCCAGCAAACAGGCCAATTGGCCAAATAGCCGATCAGATCCGCCGGCTCGCGGACTTCTCTTTCCTCGCAACCGTCCGGACCATAAGCAATTAACGTAACTGTAGGAAAGCGTGCCTGTCCGCCCGGAAGAGCTCTTCCCGAGCTGCTGCCGGGTAGCGCGAACTCAGCGGTAATGCGTTCTGTCTTTCTTCTTTGCCTGGGCAGGTCGGTTGGCATAACGGAAGTTGTAAATTTGTAGCGTCTGAGAGGTGGGCAAAATAAGTTTCACGATTTTTACCGCATTGTGACCCACAAGCCCTGTCCAGGTCAGCCTTTGAGAGCATTAAATATCTGCCAGTATTGGCATCTCAGCGCCGAAACACCCGACCCGAGACATCCGAGCTTTTCAACAAGAATATATTTATTGGTTATACTTATGCGTTCAAGTTATGGGACCGCGCCGGGCAAAACCGCCAGCGGTCGAAACAGTATCTCTGAGGACTTCCATGAGCGACCCTACAGCCACGATTGAAAAGCTTTCTCTCAATGACTTAATTCCGGAAGGCGCCCATCGTATGCGCCGTTTGAGAGCAACACCGCAGCTAAGAGACATGGTTCGGGAAACTCATCTGCGCACGGACAAGCTGATTTACCCGTTCTTCATCATCGAAGGCAAAAAAGAGAAGAAGCCAATCAGCTCCATGCCTGGCATCTATCAACAGACGATCGACGAAGTGCTCAAAGAAGTCGAAGCAGTTCAAAAACAAGGCATCAAGTCAATTCTTCTTTTCGGTATTCCTGATAGCAAGGATTCCGAAGGCTCCGGCGCCTGGCATAAAGACGGCATCATTCAAAAAGCAATGCGGGAAATCAAAAAACACTTCCCAGACATTGTCGTCGTCGCCGACCTTTGCCTCTGCGAATACACAGACCACGGACATTGTGGTCTCATCGCTGACGGAAAAGTGCTCAACGACCCGACTTTGCAGATTATCGCCCGCACCGCGGTAGCTCAAGCGGAAGCAGGGGCGGATATCATCGCTCCGTCCGACATGATGGATTTGCGTGTAGCCGTTATTCGCAAAGCCCTTGATGCAAGCGGCTTCCATCACATTCCAATCATGTCTTACGCAGCCAAGTTTGCTTCGGGGCTATACGGTCCTTTCCGCGTAGCAGCCCAATCTGCACCCCAGTTCGGTGACCGCAAGTCCTACCAAATGGACCCCGCCAACGGACGCGAAGCGCTCAGAGAGATTGAACAAGACATAGCCGAGGGCGCTGACATTGTTATGGTCAAACCGGCTCTCTCCTACCTAGACATAATTGCCAAAACCAGACAAATTACGGATCTGCCGATTGCCGCTTATAATGTGTCTGGAGAGTACTCGATGGTTAAAGCTGCAGCTCAAAACGGCTGGATCGATGAACGCCGAGTGGTACTCGAAACCCTTACAGGGGTTGTCCGCGCGGGCGCCGACATGATAATCACTTATCACGCACGTGACATCGCGAACTGGCTAAAAGAAGAGTGAACACTATTACCGTCTGCCTGCGATAGCTCAGAGGAACCCGCATAGATGAAAACTAGCAGCCCGCATCAAATAAGCTTCGCTAATGCTTTTGCGGACCTATATCTGGACAAGGAAAATGGAGAGTTCGCGCTTGACTTTCGCCGTCAGGAAGTCACAGTCTATCTGACGATCATTCAGTATCAAGCCCTCGTTTTGCTCATTCAGCAAAGTGTTGAGGACAACGAAGAATTCGTTGAATACTTGAATTGGCAGAAAGACCCATTGCAGTGCGACGACAGCAAAGTCATCGAAGTCTGCGGTCCCGACCACATTGTTTGCATGTCCTGCGCACCGAATTGCGAGCGAGTAAAACTCACTTTCGACCTGGGCATGGCAATCGACCTGTCTTTTGCGGACTTCCAAGGATTGTCGAGTCTCGTCAAAGAAGCACAAGCAGACCTGGAATGGCGCCGCGAACTATTGCGCTGGAACATGACTGAAAATGGTCCCGACTTCGCCGCAGGCGGCGGAGACTAGTCGCAGTCAAAGAGTTTCTTACTTACTTCCGCAAGGACGGCAAGGTCATCCTGCGCATAGACAGAAGCAAGTGCAGCATCCTGATAGCAAAACGCCAAAATGAACGGCCGCAAATAGCTCCAGAACAGAATTAGGGCTTTTCGGCGATGACCACGACGTGATCGGGTGTGAGGCGATAGGGCTTCTTGAAGCCGGCTTCCTCGATCATTCCTTTGAGTTCTCCTTCGCTGAAAACACATCCGTCTGATGTGGCGAGGAACATATTTAACGCGAACATGATCGGGAACACAGGCCCACTGCGCTCATCGTTGGCAATGAACTCAGCGACGACTAGACGTCCACCCGGCTTCATCACCTCGAAACAACGCTTGAGCAGCGCTTTGCTGACTTCTTTGCCTTCGGAATGCAGAATGTGCCCGAGGATGACAATGTCGTATGCGTTCTCTTTGAGCTGCACCTCACGCCAATTTCCGGCGATGTACGCATAGCGATCCTCGACGGCGTACTTCTTAGTGAAGTGCTTCGCAACTTTGATGACAGCATCAAAATCAAGAGCGTCGACTTTCACTTTGGGGCTTGCTTCCGCAAATGGAATGCTCCAAACGGCAGAGCCGGCCGCCAAATCCAAAACCAACCACTCGGTTTTGATTTTGTCTGTCTTCAGCAAAGTCGCTACCTGTTTCGCTGTTGCATAGCTCATCGGGAAGATTGCTTCTGCCAGCTTGGGAAAAATATCGACAGCCTCATGGTCTTTATTGACCTCCATGACGCCCTTTCCCGACTTGATGTTGTCGCCGAGATTGCGCCACATCTTGCCGAGTTCTTCACCGGAAGCAAACCACGGACCTACATAAAGAGGGCTTTTGGCAATTAAATAAGTGCGCGCTTGTTCGCCCACATCCGTTGCAGCAATCGAATACTTAGGCGGAGAACCGGCTTTGCTCAAGAAACCAAGCGAAACAATCGCGTCCAACAAAAGCTCAGTGGCGCGCGCATCGAGTTTCAACTCTTTGGCAACTTCTGGTGCCTCCTTCGCGTCTTTTTCCAAGGCTTCGAAAAGATGGCACTGTGTAGCGGCTTTCAGAGCCTGAGCCGGCCACATTGCGTACATAATTTCATTGATTTGCGTCGGCGGCACAATCGGTTTTTGTTTCACAAGCGTCATGGGACCTCCGCAAGGCAACCGAAATACAAGGAGTGGAGCAGCCGTCTATGAGACAGAGAAATGCCATCATATGCGGTGCAACAAAAACAAGCACACGCACTAATCAGCCGACTGCAATGTCAGATTTTACAAGATTGAGAGGAAACAAAATTCACGCACAATCTAGTTTTAAGCTGACAAGAACCAGCTGCCGTCAAGCTGATACTTCATGATCACTTCCATTACAGTTAGGGCCGTTATTTCGCGAAATCGTCTATAATTCACGGTTACAGATCGCTGGGCGCGGCGTAGGCCGACGAACCTGGTCAGGGGGGAAACCCAGCAGCCATAAGTTGATACCTACGGGTGTGTCCAGCGGTTTGATTTTGTCCTATTCTGGAAGTAGCCAGTAATAACAACCCGGTCGCCAAGGCGAGAACATGAAGAAAAGCGCGTCAAAAAATTCGAAAGAGCCCAAACAGTCCGGCGATTCCTCCGAGAACAAAACGCTTTTGGGACAAATTCTTGTGGAGCTGGGCTACATAACCATCTATCAGCTCGACGAAGCGCTCCAGATTCAGCGTGAAGACAACGCCAAGGGCTTGGAACAGAAAGCCCTCGGTCAAATTCTTCTGGAACTCGGCTACTGCGGACCAAACCAGCTTATCCGCGGAATTCAAGTGCAGTCTGAATACCGCAAAGTGGCACCGTCCGAAGACTAGTTTGTGCGAGAGTCTCGGGGATTGCTCGAGATTTCCAGGTCGACATTATCAAGAGATTCCGGGTAAACCCCAATGACAAGGTTTACCCTATCCACTTAACATCTGTCCAGAGAAACATCGTTTTTCTGCTGATCACGCTTAGATACTTTAGAAAGTGGATAAACTTCTAATGGGAAAACTTTTTGTGGGCTTCTCATAAAAAGTTCCTTTGGCTTTTACCTCAGCGTGACAGCGTAATTTTTCATTGGGACTAAGCGCAAAAATTACATTCGGCTTTCTGTTCGTGATCATGTTCATGGTCTGCGGACACGCCATAAGTTCCACTTTCAACGACTATAAGAACAACCGCGAAACAGCCTCACTGAAGCTCGGTGAAGCCATCAAGCAAGTAAAAGTTGACCTGAGCTCGATTCTGAAGGCCAACGAAGCCTTTGCAATCCAGATGGTGGGCGATCAGAGCTTGATGGGTCCATTCGCGCGCGGCGACAAGACTGCTTTCGGAACCGCGCTCAAAGATGTCGTCCTCAAAACCGGCTTCAGCGGCTACGTGACGATTATCGACGAGAAAGGAAAAGTCTTTTACAGCTCGGACTCGCCCAAACAGTCCGGCTACGACGCCAGAGCAAATAGCCCGGGCGTCGATTTTGTCTTCCGCAACAACAAATCATACGGCGGGGCAGCCTCTTTCACACAACCCGGCACCCTCGGTCTTTCGAGCATGGTTCCTATCCGCCTCGGCAATCGAGTCGCAGGCGTGATGATCGCCAGCCAGACACTCAACACCGAGTTTCTTACCGGCATGACGACCAAGCTCCAGACGATGGATCCGGCGCGCCTGGCGGGCATCGATCTGGCTCTGGTGGCTTGCAATAGCAAGGCAACCAAGGGCGGTCAACTGATCGCGGTTTCCCCAGGACTGGTCAAGAAATCGACACCTTTCCTCAAGAATCTCGAAGAGCATGGAATCAAGGCGCTGCCCTCGAAGTCCGGTCCACTCGCCCAATTTGCCAATGCCAATGCGGGATTCGAAGAAAGCGGGCGGCTTTGGCGCGAATTGAAGGTGGAAGACCTCAACGAAAACCAGAGCATTGCGGTTATTTTGGCGACGACTCCGGTCGCCGACCTGGTTCAGCGTGCCATCAACGTCAGCATCTTGGCTGCTTCTTGCGGCGCCTTGGCATTCCTTGTCGCACTTCTCTTCTCCGCTGGAATCTCAAAAGGCGTCAACAAGCCATTGCGCTTCCTCATTCGCAGAACCAATGAATTAGCGAGCCAGAGGCAGGTCTTACCGGCTCTGGAAGGACTTTCGGGAGACTGGCTGGAATTGGGCGAACTGATCGACACATCGGTCGTCTCGATGCGCCAAACCGTCTCGAATCTAAAAACGCAGATTCAAAGACAAGCTGAAGAAGTCGAAGCGCAAAACCGCTCGCTCGATGCAGCAAACCAGCAGGTGGAAACGCTCAATCGCCAATATTCGACTCAGGCAAAACAATTGTCCGAAGTTTCAAAACAGATAAACTTCGCCAATCGACAGGCGGTAATCCTGCAGCACAAGCTCGATTGCATCTTGCAAGTTTCAACGGAAGGATTTTTGATCCTCGACCAATTCGGTAATGTAATTTCGGCAAACCCAGTATTCCTGCACTGGATGGGTGTTACAGAAGCAGAGATTGCCGGGCGCTTGTGCTTTGATTTGGTCAGACGTCCGGGAGAAACCAGAAACAGCCAATCTCAAGGCGAAGTATTTGCGACACACGGAGGCGATCCAAACGCCCTGATCAACCAGTTTTATCCCGAGGGCGTTGTCTTCCACCGTTGGGAAAACAAGCAAGTAGAAGTTCTGGCGCACCTGCAGCCGATTGTCAGTGACGACAACAGCATTCAAGGCTACGTCATGGTTTTGCGCGACAAGTCAGTGCGCAATGAAAACACTCAACTGAAGACAGAAATCGTCGCCATGCTCAATGACAATATCCGCGCCACGCTGGTCGCCGGTGAAGAACGCTGGAACGTGATCTTGAGCAATGCTGCGCAATCCATGCATCCTTCAGTCGGACAGACGTTGGCAGAGTTGCATGTTCACTATGAACAACTACTGGCAGTCGTGGACAGCTTGCTCATGATGTACGGCGGTTTCGTGCCACCGCCTGCAGTGCAAATGCAAAGAGAACAAATCATGGTCACGCGCGTGATTGCCGAGTGCCTGGAAGAATCGGCACCTTTGGCGCGCGATCGGCAGTTGGCTCTCGACTACAAGAGTGTGCCGGGACTGCCCAATATAAGCGGCAACAAGGAGACCTTCAAAGCAATTCTCCTGCCGATGCTGGAAAAAATGATCACCATCACGGCGCCCGGCGGGCGGGTTCGGGTAGAGGCGCAATCGAAAGGAAGCGAGCTGCGTATCGGTGTTTCCAGCTCAGGACCGTCGCTACCAGAAGAAGAAATCGCCGATGTATTCTCCGGCTTCATCCAAGGCAAGCATTCTGAAGATACTTACAGTTCAAGACTTTCCATGTATCTGGCGCGCAACAATGTAGAGCGCGTAGGCGGGAGAGCCTGGGCGGAATCAGGCGCCGGTCGGGGCACAATCGTCTATTTCTCGCTGCCTTTGGGCTAATCTAATTGTCTTTCTTGATTAGCTGAACGCTCTGCCAGATGTCGCCGGGATTTGCAGGCGGTGGCTCGAGTTTCTTAATGCGCTCCCTAAGCGGCTCCGCCTCTTCCTTACGCTCCATTTTGTCAAAGAGCATGAGCAGGTTTTTCAGAGGTGTCAAAAGCTCTTGCGAGTCTTCTCCGTAATGCTTCTCTTTTATACAAATCGCCTTTAGATAGAGCGGCTCGGCTTTGTCGTATTGAACGCGAGCACTGTGTACGGCCGCCAGATTTTGATAGCAAGGCGCTGTTTCAAAGTGTTCTTCCCCGAACAGTTGTATCTTCAGGTCGAGAGCCTTCTGATAGGCCTCCTCCGCTAAACCGAATTTACCTTGAGCGTGATAGACCGCTCCCAGGTTGTTCAAGCTCTTGCCGAGCTTGCCCTTCAGTTCCTCATCATCTTTATAGGAAGGCTCGTTGCAGACCTTCTCGAGAATCGCTACAGCCTCTTTAAACTTCAGTTCCGCAGGCACAAGTTTGCGACGACCGTATGCGGCGTGCCCCTGTTCGCTTACCGACAGCCAGTCTGCCAGTTCTTTTTCCAAATCCAGCTCTGTTGCGGTCGGGGTTTCCTCAGCCATTTTTCTCAGTCCGTTTGTATGTGTATGGGTAGTGTCGCTGCTCTTGGCAGTCGGTCGATCCGGCTACTGCCGGCAAGTGGCAGCCAACAAGACGGGCGCCAGGCCCAACAGTATAGATCTACTTGATGGATCTGCTTGCATACCATACGTTCATATGGTACATTTGTTTTGCAGCTTGAAATTGAGCAGGTGCTGGAAGGGGTGGATTCGGCTTGGTTTTCGTGCGAGAAATTACCGCCACATCGATACTGACACCGCAGAAGGTGGGTTCTCTTTCTGCCGGGTATGACTTCACGCTCAATCCTTATGCGGGATGTGCATTTGCATGCTCATACTGTTACGTTCCGAAATTCCCAAACGCAAGACACACCTTGTCGGAATGGGGAAATTGGGTGGAGGTGAAGACCAACGCCGCAGAACTTATTCATAAAGATCGCGCTCGCATCTTTGGCAGCCGCATCTTTTTTGGATCGGCAACCGATCCATATCAATACGCAGAGCTGAAGTATGGCGTCACAAGAGCATGCCTTAAAGAATTGCTCAATTACCCGCCCAAGAGACTGACCATACACACGCGCAGTCACCTGATGATGCGCGACTTAGACCTGATTGCCGCATTTGGAGATCGCGTTTCGGTTGGAGTTAGCATCACCACCGACAGCGATGAAATCTCCAGAGAGTTCGAGCCTCAGGCTCCATCGATTAGCCGACGTCTAGAGCTTATTCGCGCGCTCAGCGGTGCCGGAGTAGAAGTTTTTGCTTCCCTGGCACCGCTCCTTCCCCACAATACCGACCGTTTGATCGAACTCCTTTCACCCCACGTCAAACGTGTATGGATAGACGAAGCGCGTTGGCCGGAGGTCAACCGCAGTCCGGAATTGCTGGTCAAATATGCAGACTTTTTCCAGCCGGTCACTTACTTGATGACGATGCAAAAAATCGCTAAAGCTTTTCCTCAACCACGTTCCTCGAATAGGGCAATTGCGGCGCCGCCAGCCTCCCGCACACACACACCTGGCGGCTCCGCGATCGGCTCTTATGCGGCCAAGGCAACGCAATTGAAATTGCCAATTTCAGCCTGAGTCCACAATTATTACCAATACTTAATTTGAAAACCCCGGGACTGTCTCCCGAAAGCCTCATTTGATGAGGTTTTTGAAAAACAGAAAGTACGTGCACCGGCGTTTCTTTTATAGGGGAGTTGGGCACAAATCTATTAGTGCCGTAATCCCACCAAATCAATTTGCGACTCACGCTCTGTCAATCGACAAGAGTAGGTGGAGAATCGCGGCTGTGATTTTGTCAAAAAAGTGCTTTGATGAGACGCAGATGGGTACCACCGAGTTCGGTGCCAAACTACCCTGAAAGCTTTTTTGGTCGTCACAGCCTGCTCCACTGAGTCCCAAGCAATGTCCGGTAATGCCCCGGCATAATTTTTTCGCGTTCAACTTTCTAGTCCGAAAAACCATAAAGTCTCAGTGCTATGTCATAGTGGTTATGCGTCCGCCGCTCGCCACATCGAAAACCCCGCTTTTACTTACCAAAGTCCCCAGAGTTCGAAGATATGAAATCTAGATCTAAATCATTTACCAAGAGACGAAACAGGCGTTCGGGACAGGCTATTACTGAGTATGCAGCGATGTTGGCTTTCGTAGCTGTACTCGTTGCTTGCGTTTTCGCTTTTGCTCCAGGCAAATTGTCGCCGGCGATCTCAGCAGCCTTTTCTTGTGTCGCAAGCCAATTGAACAACCTCGCAGCAGCATCAACAACTGGTTCATGACATTGGCTAATTCGCCGCGCTCTTTCTCACGTCCAAATGAGGACAGATGAGATAAACTACTTGTCCTTTCTGGGACTTGGCCGTGGCGAAAAACATCATTGACTCTCAAAGCTGGGAGTTCTGGATCGATCGTGGTGGCACCTTCACCGATGTCATCGGTCGATCAAAAAAACAACCCGAACTTCTTCTCGTTACCAAACTACTGTCGGAATCTCCAGGTCAGTACGCCGATGCAACCATCGAGGGCATGCGGCGATTAATTGCGCTTGCCGAAAAGGGCCATGATGCAGACACTGGCTCAGGTCTGGAAGGCAAAATTGCTGTCGCCCGAATGGGAACAACAATCGGCACAAACGCGCTGCTGCAAAAGCGCGGTGATCGTTGCGCCTTGATCACTAATCGCGGTTTCAAGGACGCCTTACGCATCGGTTATCAAAACCGCCCGGACATTTTTGCACTGGCGATCAAACTACCGGAAATGCTTTTCGAGAAAGCCGTAGAGCTGCAAGGGCGTTTTGACGCAGAAGGCAATGAGCTCGAGCCGCTTGATCTCGCGGACGCGGAAAAGCAACTTCAAGAACTGCTCGCCTCTGGAATCAAATCGATAGCAATTGTTTTTATGCATGCCTATCGTTTCGACAAGCACGAAAAGGCTGTCAAAGATCTCGCGCTGCGTCTTGGCTTCGAGCAGGTTTCCGCCTCGAGCGAAGTTAGTCCGCTCATACGCTTTGTCAGTCGCGGTGATACGGCAGTGGTCGACGCGTATTTGACTCCTCTTCTCAATCGATACCTGAAAACAATCACCGCAACCTTGCCTGGCTCTCGCCTTTACTTCATGCAGTCGAATGGCGGTCTGACTCCAGCCATGAATTTTCGCGGGCGGGACTGCTTACTTTCGGGACCTGCCGGTGGCGTCGTCGCCGCGGCACACTCCTCTGCGCTGGCTGGATACAACCACGTAATCGGATTCGATATGGGTGGTACATCCACCGATGTTTGCCACTACGACGGTCATTTCGAGCGCACTTCCGAAACCGACATTCAGGGCGTTAAGATTCGCACGCCGATGATGGCCGTTCATACGGTCGCAGCTGGTGGCGGCTCTATACTTGCCTTCGACGGTGAACGCTGCCGGGTTGGACCGCAATCTGCAGGCGCAAACCCAGGACCGGCCTGCTACAGACGCGGTGGGCCTCTGGCTGTAACCGATGCAAATCTGTTGCTCGGTCGGATTCAACCCAAGTTTTTCCCATCTATATTCGGCGAGAATCACGATCAGCCGCTGGACACACAAGCGGTAAGAGAAAAATTCGCCGCTCTTACTGAAGAAATCATCGCTGCCGGCGCGAGCAATCATGAAGGTGAAGAATCAGCATCGCAAGGAGTGTTGAACACACCCGAGCTTGTGGCTGAGGGATATTTGAAAATTGCCGTAGAGATTATGGCAAGCGCTGTTCGCAAAATCTCGACAGAGAAAGGTCACGACTTAGAGGGCTCGGCACTTAGCGCATTCGGCGGAGCGGGTGGACAGCACGCTTGTCAGATTGCCGATGAACTGAATATCAAGACTATTTTGCTTCACCCACTGGCTGGAGTACTCTCGGCGTTCGGCATCGGCATTGCAGACACGGTTGAGATTGCACAAGCGGCCGTGGAAGAAGAATTCAACACCAAGAATTTGGCGAATCTGGAAAGAACAAAAACCGAGCTGGCAGCCAAAGCGACGGCTACACTCGCATCGCACGGCTTGAAGTCAGAAAATCTAGAAACTTCCTTTGGTCTGCATCTGCGCTATCGCGGCACCGATGCAGCGATTTTTGTCCCAATGAAGAGCGAAGCGGAAACGCGTAAGACGTTCGAAACCTTGCACCACAAAAGATACGGTTTTATCACCGACAAACCGATCGTAATAGAAAGCATATCGGCTGAAGTGATTTCAAAAGGAGAAAATGCCGATTGCGGATCCAGCCGAATAGACAAAGATGGTGTCTTGAAGGCTGTCGACACCGTTCAGCTATTCTGCGGTGGCAGATGGAGAGACGCCAATGTCTTCGTTCGCTCACAGCTGACGCAATCCGCCAGAATTGAAGGTCCGGCAATCATCGCAGAGGACACAGCCACAACAGTCGTAGATCCGGGCTGGTCTGCCAGAATCGATGAACGAGGTTTCCTCATCCTGGAAAAACAAAAAACCTCCGACTCTTCCGCCACTGCCAGGGGAGGTTCAGAAACCAAAGCCGACCCAATCAAACTTGAACTCTTCAGCAATCGACTTATGTCTATTGCCGAAGAAATGGGCATAGTCCTTCAAAACACAAGCCATTCCGTCAACATCAAAGAGCGATTGGATTTCTCGTGCGCCATCTTCGATCGACAGGGCAGACTGATCGCCAATGCTCCGCATATCCCCGTCCACCTTGGTTCTATGAGCGAAAGCGTACAATCGCTCATGCAAGAGAAAGCAAACGCGCTGGCACCGGGCGATACGTTCATCATCAACAACCCATTTCTAGGCGGCACGCATTTACCAGATGTCACTGCGATCTCACCTGTTTTCGCCAAGCGCAGCAATGGCAAATATACAGCACCAGATTTCTTTGTCGCGTCGCGCGGGCACCATGCCGACATTGGCGGAATCACACCGGGTTCGATGCCACCGGCTAGCAAAAATATAGATGAAGAAGGCGTGGTTTTCAGCCATTTCCACCTGGCCAAAGAGGGTCAGCTCAATGAAGATGCTTTGCGAAAAGAATTGCTCGGCGCCAAATATCCGGCGCGCAACCCAGCACAAAACATCGCCGATCTTACTGCCCAAATCGCCGCAAACCGCTGCGGCGCTGACGCACTGGTGCGCCTCTGCGACCGCTACGGCTTAGGCGTGGTCGAGTCGTACATGCAATTCGTGCGCGACAACGCCGCTTCGTCGGTTCGCAAAGCACTCTCAAAGATAAGCGAAGGTGAGTTCTGCGGCGAACTGGATGATGGTTCAAAAATAGCAGTCCAGGTTAAAGTCAACCGCAAAAACGAAACTGTTTCGGTGAACTTTTCCGGCACCAGTGGTCAGCACCCGGGCAATATGAACGCGCCGAGTGCAATCAGCAAAGCCGCGCTGCTCTATGTTTTCCGCACAATAGTCAATGACAATATACCGCTCAACGATGGGTGCTTAAAACCTGTAGAATTTTCGGTTCCTGATAGCTGTATTCTCAATCCGAAACCTCCGGCAGCGGTGGTGGCAGGCAATGTAGAAACATCCCAGATTCTCGTCGATTCGCTCTATGGCGCCATGGATCTCATGGCTGCAGCTCAGGGCACGATGAATAACCTAACTTTCGGAAATGACGAGTTGCAATACTACGAAACCATATGTGGTGGCGCAGGCGCCGGCAAAGAGTATGCAGGCAGCAGCGCCGTGCACACGCATATGACCAATTCCAGGCTTACGGATCCAGAGATTTTGGAGCTGCGATATCCGGTCTTGCTTGAACACTTCGGCGTTCGCGCCGACAGTGGAGGCGCAGGAAAGAATAGAGGTGGAGACGGCACCATCCGCCGCATACGCTTCCTTATACCGATGACGGTTTCAATCCTCTCACAAAGACGAGTTGTCGAGCCTTTCGGTTTGCATGGAGGCAAGCCCGGCAAGCGCGGCGTCAACAAATGGATAAAAAAAGACGGCACGGAAGAAGTCTTGCCCGGCACAATTACAGTGAAAGTCGAAAGCGGCGACAGCATCCAGATCGAAACGCCAGGCGGCGGCGGCTGGGGCGAGCCGTAGAACTTTGCTGCAGGGACGACCCCATTCTGGCGGCGCCCGGTGCCGACCGGAAGCGCACAATGCGCCCCGCACTTTCGCTTTCGATTTAGAAAGGGATGCAGATTTCGTTGCGCTTCAAGAAAATCGGCGTGAATGGCGGATTGTAGTACGCCTCATAAGGCTCGCCGCTCGGCGAAAGTCCGCGAGAGTCCAAAATCTTTCTGAGCGTTACTAGATGCCTGTCGAAATTATCCTTGCGTGCCGAGCCCGAGAACTTAAGCACCGCAATCTTCTGTGCTGGCAGCTCGAACACCTTCACTCGCTTGTCGTCAGGAATTGGCAGTTTGTCCATGCTGTATTCGGGTGGCATAAAGAATCGCATTCTTATCGTTCGACCATCATTGCCCACTGACTGAGTGGTTACAGGAACGGTCATGGAGAGCTTTACTTTGGCGTTTCGATCCGAAACCGATTTGCTCAAAGCAACCGGATCTTGCGGGCGACTCTTTCCGAAAACGTAGCCTGCCAGAGTCTGAAAAGCTTCACTAAGAGCCTTCTCGCGTGTACCGGAGGCTTCCACTTCGGCAACGATTCGCGCTGGGTACTCCCGCACCTCAAAGCTGTGATCAGATTCTTTCACCTGGTATGTAATTTCGCGCGTACTTGCATCGCTACGGTTGGAAAAAACCACCGCCGTTAAAATCGAAACTGCACCGATTGAAATTAGGATTCCGCGCCGCATCGGCTCTTCTCAAACACAAAACACTCGATCGCCGCCACGGGCTCTTGCATAGTCTAACGCTTCCCATGCACGTGCAATCAACTGGTCGTACACGCCACCGTTTTGCGGGAAGGTTGCAACACCCACACTGGCCGTGACTGAAAACGCTTGCCAGTTGTGGTTTATAGCTTGGTTGCCGCATCTCACTCGTAAACGCTCCGCTAGCAATGCCGCACCAGCAGTGCTGGTTTGCGGCAGGGCAAGCACGAATTCATTGCTTGAGTATCTGGCCGCTAAATCAACCTCGCGAATCCCTTCTCGAATGACGTTTGCTACGACTTTCGAAACAGCATCTACCGTCAGGGTTCCGTAGTGCGCGCGAATACCTTCAATGCCGTCTACGCCGAGCATGATTAACGCCACATGCTGTCCATATCTTCCGGCACGACTGAGTTCGGCCTTCAATTCTTTCAAGAAGGTTCTGTGATTGTAGAGTTCGGTCAGCGGATCTAAAAGCGCCAGCTTCTCGATATCTTCGCCGCGAGCAGAGGCAATACTAATTGTCTGTTGAATGGTTTCCAGATCGCGTTTTTCATAATCCCTAACTCGATCGAGAATATCCGGTCTGCCGCCGTAAGCATTCGGGTCCCCAAGCTTCTGGCGCTTTAGAGCATCAAGAATCGCGTGGGCGTGAGCTTCATTATCGACTGGTTGCGTGCCTTCGGACATTGCTTCCTCTTAAAAACGTGCAAGCGTAAACACGACTGCCCAGAGCAAATATACAGCTTTGGAGCAATAATTTCTCTAACTGTAGCCAAGAATCCTGTATCCCAGCGCCCGTTAGCCTTCCGGTCGTTTCTCACCACGATTTGCGACTAGTGATTGTGCCTGTGATGGAGGTCCGGCCAGTGCGGGTGACTATGAGAAAGAGACTCATGCTGGTGCCAGTGTGAATGCCGGAGCGTTACCGGCTGCCCGGGATGCGTGTGGTTGTGATGCCCGTCATCATGGCTGTGCATATGAATGTGCTCCATCTCCTCGTGCTCGTGGTGGTGGGCATGCTGGTCGTTCATCAATAGGTAAATGGCAAGCCCCATGACGCCCCCGGCTACAATCTGCATGGGCATCAGCGCTTCCTTGAGAAAAACAGCGGAGAAAATTACGCCGAAAAACGGCGCGCTTGCAAAAATCATTTGTGAGCGCGTGGCACCCAACTGCTGCGCGGCAGTGATATAGAGAGTTAAGCTCAAGCCGTAAGCCAACGCTCCTACTAGAAGCGCTTGCGCGACAGATGGCACCGAAAGAATGTGCGGTTCGAATATCAGTCCCAAAATGAAGTTGGTGCTGCCTGCAGCCAAACCTTTCAGGAAGGTAATACGCGCGGGACTGATACCATCGATAATGGCAGTCGAATTGTTGTCGATCCCCCAGCACAGACAAGCTAACGCGCTCAAACAGCCGGCCAAGAGCCCACTTGTGCCCTCCTGAACGCACAGCAACACAGCGGCGCCGGTGGCCATAAATACAGAGATCCACCCGATTCTGCCCAAATGCTCGCGAAATACAAGCCGTGCGATCAGTGCTGTGAAAACAGCCTCGAGAGTCAGCCACATCGAAACCGAAGAAGCGCTGGCGGCTTTCAAACCGAGCAAGAGGAAAACCGGAGCAAGCACACCGCCGAAAATCAATGCGACAGATAAGCGCTTGAAAGTCTTAGCGGAAAACGACCATGGCTCTTTGGCGGCAGCACTCTTAATAATCAGCGGAGCCACACCGAGTGCTGCGCCCAAATAGAAAAGTCCTGCCAACTGAAAGGGCGGCAAAGTAGCAAGCATAGCTTTACCGGCAGGCGCTGCGCCAGCGAATAACATTGCCGATAAAACTGCCAGGATAATAGCGAACATTTGAACTCTCTCTTGAAGCTTTCACCGAACGATCAAGAAGCTCACCCTTGAAGCCTAAACAGTTGTCTTCAACTGGTCACAGACTCTAACGCGGGGGCCGAACGACCGGAAAAGCCGTATAGTACCCGAGCTATATGGATTTTTTATTGGTTTTACATAATTCTGGAACCAGACAGACATGTGCTTCGTCATCCCGCGGGAAGGAAAAATATGGTTGTGGTGGGTAGAATCAAAACAACAAAGACTGTTATCGATAAATGACATGCATTTTCAGGTATCAACGAAATGGAAGTCTCGAAAAAAATTCTAGTGACAGCAGTGGCAAGTTTTGCCCTGATAGGTTTTTCAAACGCAGCGCTTGCAGCAAACGCTGCATCATCGGTGAAGCAGATCGCTGCATCCGACGACGATTCCAAGAAGGAAGTTAAGGCGAGCGGAAAGAACAAAACATTCAGTGGAAACGTTTCTTGGTACGGACCAGGATTCGACGGACGCCTGACCGCCAGCGGTGAGAGGTTCAACATGATGAAGATGACGGCAGCTCATCTCAAGTTGAAGTTCAACACAAAAGTCTTAGTCGAAGATCCGCGCACTGGCAATACTGTTGTCGTTCGAGTCAACGATCGCGGACCCTATCACGCCAAACGAGTAATGGATTTGTCTAAAGGCGGCGCCATGAAGCTGGGCACTATCTCCAGAGGCGTAACCTTCGTCGATTGCATGGTTCTCGACGACGACGATAAGAAAAGCTAGCTGACGGCTTTGAAAACGAGCTAAAGCATCGAAAAGCTAACCAACGCTCATCAGCGTAAGCATCTCAACGACTTCTGACAGAGAGATCGGCGGACGCAAGCTTTTGAGAATTGATTGGCATTCAGATAATTCTAGTCTGGCAATCTTCGAACCGCTCTGGAAAAACTCGACCATCTGAGGGTTTCCAGCAACCAGCGTAGCAGCAACACCGCTGCCTGCTCCCAGCAGTCTTTCCAGTTCAGCATTGAGTTGCGAGACTGGATCTGAGCTGACAACACCGCCTGTGGCGCCACCTGGACTGAGCGATGAAAGGCTTGCGGAAGCGCCGCCCAAGCCAGCAGTCAATCCAGCAGAAAGACTCAACGCAGAGCCGGAATTCGCTCCCCCGGACGCATACTCAAACGCACCACCACCGGTGGCATAAGCCTTGACCGCCCGATTGATGAAATCATCTTTCTTGTCGAGCCCGACCTTTTCCAGAATTTTCAAGGTTTCCATATCGGCAAGAAATGTCAGTTCGCTCACGGTGAGCTCCTCATTATGGAATCTTCTGCTGCTCGAAACTATTCTTTGCTCTCGATCTCTCTTGCCCGTTTGTCCATCGCGCTGGCTTCATCACCGCGTCCCATGTCGCGCAACAACGCAGCGTAGTTTCTCAAACTTGCCGCTACCTTGGGGTTTTCCTTTCCGTAAAGTTGTTCTCTTAGCTCAAGCGAGCGTTTGTAAAGCGGCTCTGCATCGGCATATTTACCCTCGTCACGATAAAGACGAGCCAAGTTATTGAGGCTGTTTGCCAACTCAGGAAGGCTTGCTCCGCCGGCCTTCTCATCGATGGCTACAGCTTCCTTAAAGGAAGGCTCCGCATCACCTGGCTTGCCTTGCTGCTTATAGATCAGAGCTAGATCGTTCATATCTTTGCCAATCTCAGGATTGGTATCGCCGAGCTTGGCTTTGCGTATCGTGATGACACGCTTCAGAATGTCCTCTGCGCCCTGATAGTCTTCCATGTGCAGGTAGACTTCCTTCAGGTTGTTCAAGCAAGTGGCGAAAAGCAAGCTCTGATCGCCCTCCAGTTTTTCAGCCAATGCAACGGCCTTCTGAAGCAAAGGCTTCGCCTCATCGTACTTATCCTGGGCGTCCAAAACCAGCGCCAGATTCGTTTGCGCCTCCAATAGTGCACGCGGCTGATCTGCTTCGTGCCTTTCGCGAATTGCTAAAAGGCGGCGAGCAACCGTTTCACCTGCGGCGAAATCTCCTTCCTCTCGCATACACGTTGCCAAATTCGAGAGGCACACTGCGATGGCATCCTCATTATTGGACTTCTCCAATATCTTGAGCGCGCGCTCCAGAAGCGGATGTGCTAATTCCGGCTTCTCCTGCTCGCGATACATGCCGGCAAGATTGTTCAACGCGGCGGCGACGTCAGGACTGTCCGCCCCTTTGTCCTTTTCGCGCAGCTCGATGACCTTCTTGTAGAGAGCTTCTGCTTCTGTGTACTTTTTCTCTCTGCGCAAGACAACAGCCTGGTTGTTCAGAGAGACCGATTCGGCGTCGCTGTTGCCAGTTTTCGGCACCAAATGAGCAACACGCTCCAAGTATTTGCCGGCGCCAGTTGTATCTCCCACGACTTTAGCAATGCGCCCGAGGCTGTTCAACAAAGGAATAAGAACAGTATCTTCTCTTCCCTTTTCCTTTTCAGCAATGGCCAGCGCTCTTTCGTATGATTGGCGCGACTCCTCATATTTCTTCTCTTTGAAATAAAGCTTGGCAAGATTACTCAAGCTCGGCACAAGAGCATAACCTTCAGCCCCGACACTTTTTTCTTTCACTGCCAAAGCTCGTTTGTACACTGCTTCAGCCTCTTCGTCCTTATTCTGTGACTCGAGGACCAGCGCCAGGTTGTTGAGCGTAATGCCCAATTTAGCGTCGTCCAGACCAGAACTCTCGCACTCTTTCAAAGCTGATCTGAAAATTGTTTCGGCTTCGCCAAAATTCTTGGCGCGGTAAAACTTTTCGCCGTCCGCGATGAAATCGCCCCATTCTTTAGCACCCGCAAACGCCGGGTTAGTGAGCAATGGCGCCGCAACGCACAACGAAACGAGCGAGCGGTAAAACAATCGAGATTTCATGATGCAATTTTCCGATTAGGACGCAAATTTTGAACAATGAAATCGGGTTGCGCCCGATGCCTTGCCAAATTTTCAACGATACGAGAACGCTACTAAGACCACTTTAGCTGAACAGTGAAAAACATACATTAGTTAAAAGAAGCCGCCCGAAACAGACGGCAACAGACCAGTAATCGTTCCCATCCCGCTTCCTCTTGATGACTTAAATCTATTCTTTTTTGAATCCCAATTCCTTGGCTTTGGCTTCGTCACTGGTGGCGTGGGTAGTATCACCAATCGCTTTATATGCTTGAGCACGATTGTAATAGGCTTCGCCAAGTTTGGGATTCAAAGAAAGAGCCTTGTTGAAATCGTCAATTGCCTGCTGAAACTGTTTCAAATGACGCCGAGCAACACCGCGCGTGTCATAGGCGGCAGCGAGATGCGGTGCCAAGTCGATAGCTTTTGTGCTGTCGTCGAGCGACTTATCGTATTGACCGAGATCGTTATATACGGCAGCGCGATTATTGAACGCAGCAGCGCATTTCGGATCGATTGCCAACGCCTTATTGCAGTCTTCGAGAGCTTCGGCAAACTCTTTATGACGTCCATGAGACCAGGCACGATTGACATACGCTACAACATAATTCGGTGAAATTGCCAAAAGCGCGCTCAGGTCAGCCAGCGCTTTTTTGTGTTCGCCAATTGTCTCGTATGCAGTGCTCCGATTTAGCAAAGCGCTGATGCTCTTTGGATTCAGCTCAACCGCTTTCGTATAGTGCGCAATCGCCTCTTCGAACTTGCCGTCCTTAGCAAAATCCGCAGCCTTGTCACATTCATCTTCTTCAGGAGTGGGCGCACCAACATCTGGATCGGTCAAGCAACTCCACTTGGTGTCTTTCTGCTCGAACAAAAAGTTTTTCACTCTTGCCGTCTTCGCAGCCGGACCCTCCGGCTCTTCGCGCACCGTGATGACGGCATGCTTAAACCCTTGAAGCGACGCATCCTGTTTAAAGTAAGTCCAAATTTCCTCGACTTCTTTTTTCAGCTTCGACATATCGTCCAGTTTGAAGTCGCTTTCGTAGCTCAGAAGAAGCGCTTGATCGCCATCGGCAAAAATCAATGGGCCGACAAAATGAAGTTTCATCTTCTTGCCGGACGGCAATTGCTTCACCGTATACTTCGGCTGATGCGACGCAAAGTGCAGTCGCAACGCGGGCTCCGGCACAATCGGTCGCGGAACCGCTTGAGCTGCTGTTGCAAAAACAGTGCTCATTGAAAGGACAAAAACAAGCGACTTATTTGCGACACTCAGAAATTTCATTTTGTTGACGTCCATTTACTGCTTTTCTTTTCGGTTTCGGTATCGGCGCTGTTTTTCTTTCATGTACCCGGGATCTTTCAGTTGTTTTGTTATCTGAAAGGTACTGAACCGGCAAGCATCAGAACAAAACTTGGCTTTCCCGGAATAGACGAAGAAATCTTCGCACCTTTGAATCTCATCCACCACTTCCGGCTCTGCTTCTTGAAGCAAAGACAGTTCCGCCCGCCAGGCAGATTCTCGCTCGTTCACAAGGGCGCCCAATCGTTCTCTTTTTCCTTCTCGGAAAAGCCCTTCACAGCGGACTATTCGGGGCGTCGACTCGGCTTCGACCGCCTCCGACAAGAAGGCAGCGAACTGCAACAGCAGCGTATCGCAAACAGATCTTAATACGTCCGTGTCGGAATTGCTTGCCCTGCGAGCGATCAAAAGTGGCAAAGCATCATTGGCATAACCCTCATGAATGGCAAGAGCAACCCCGTTCAACCGCTCTTGCAATGCGCCAAGCGCCAGAGCTTCACCAAAATGCAGGCACGTTATCTGTTCGCGCATGAAATTCAGCTGATCGAAAAATGAACCAACATCCGAAGCGGATACCGAGAGTTTGCGCCCGGTCAGACGAAACAACCAGTCCAGCGCATCCGCCTCAGACTTCCACCCAGTCTCTTCGTTCAGTGTCTCGACCCAATGTAACTTCTGAAACTTCTGCATTTTCGGCACTTTCAAGGTTTTCTGGAAATTCCAAATTGACTACCACGATTCACCGTGGTATCGTTACCACGATTACACGTTGTAATTATACCCGCCGATTTCCTTTCACGAAGCTGGCGCAGTTCTTAGCTATCCGCAAAGCCAAAACTATTGAAAACCACAAACCGAGCGCTTTCTCGCTCGGCTAACCGGGTGCGACCAAATTCGCCAAGCACCAAAGGACTATTAGATGAAAATCCGTACAAAACGGTTAGAAGCAGTCACAGAACTCGCCCTCATTATCAAAGACGCACTTCCTGTCTGCGTTGCAGTCGGTTTGGCAGCCACAATTGGACTGGTCGACGTACACCTCGCCGGAGCATTGGGCCCGGCCGTGCAAGCAGGAGTCGGCATCGGCGATCAATTTCTCTTCTTCGCCGCGCTGCTCGGTACTGGAATCGCGCAAGGAGCAGGCTCTCTAATTGCACGCGCGACAGGCGCAGGATGCGAACGCGAAGCAAGGTTATTTGCATATGCGGGGCTGTCCTTAGCATTGATATTTGGATGTGCCGCGTCGGTCGCAACCTATTGCGGGGCAGATCTTCTGCTCAGCATGTTCAGCAGGGACAGCAGCGTCCGCGAAGCGGGCAGCATCTACTTGCGTCTCTGCGCGCTAGCGAACGCACCATACTGTTTGATGCTTTCACAATCAGCGATTTTGAGAGCATCAGGAAAGAGTTTCTCAACAATACTTCCATGGTTTGTCGCAGCCATTCTCAGCATCGTTCTATCACTCGCCCTTCCGCAGCTCATGCCAAACGGCGCGACACACACGTTAGAGTACATCGCCCTGGCATGGAACATCGGCGCAATCGCAGGAATGTTTGTTGGGCAAAATCAATTGAAGAAACTTGGCTATGTTTTGTTTCAAAGACAACAAGGTGGACAACCAGAAAAGCGGCCGACACTCCTTTCTCAATTTCTCCAATTCAATAAAGAGCATGCCCAAAAGGTCAAGGCAATTTTCCTGCTCGGTTTGCCGATTGCCGCAACTGAAGCCGCTTGGCTGAGTTCCAACTTTTTCATGTACGTGATTCTTTCTCAAATGCCGTCGGCAAACGAAACACAAGCAGCCTGGACGATCAGATTGAAGATCGAAGAGATTGCCGCCACACCAGCCATACTTGCCTTCAACATGACCGCCGCTTCGCTTGTCGGACAGCGAGTTGGCGCCGGTGACTACAGTGGCGCATTTAAAGTGACTCGCAAAGCATCTCTGGCAGCAGCCGCAGTCATGCTGGTTGTCGGACTGGCAGTTTTTGCAAACAGCAATTACCTTGCGGAAGATTATGCTTCGACAGCGCTTTCCGCCATCTATGCTCAAGAACTGTTGGTCGTTTCAATTATTGTCTATCCGCTCACGGCGTATTACATAACGATTTTCGGCGCCCTTGAAGGAGCAGGTTCAACACTGAAACCAATGCTAGCCATCGTGGCAGGTTTGTTTCTCCTTCGCACTCCATTGGCGGCGTACTTAGCGCTTCACTTGAATGAAGGCATGACTGGCATTGTCATATCAATTGTCGTTTCGCACATTGCCGTAGCACTATCCGCGGTATCACAAACAAAGTCTTTCTTCGCCCAGAAACAAGGTAATGTGTCTGCGGCCTTGCCGTTGATTGAGGTGCCAAGATAACAAAACCCGCAGTCCTCTATTTTGGGGTAGTCAAATACCATACTTTGTTTCAACCAACCTCATGTAAAATAGGGCAACGGGGTCCCAATAAGGAAACTTCGCCTTCAAGAGGAAAGATGGCTGAAATCAGCGCGGACCTAAAGACCGAGGAGCTTCTCAAGCTCGCCGCCGACAATCATCACAAGCGCATCACCCTCAGCGAGGAAGAGCGCAAAATGGTCATCGACCTTTTGAAGAAGAAAGGCGCCGAAGAACTGGAGTACGGACAGGAGATCGAATTCGAGACCGTCCGGCTGGTCAGACGCGTCACCGGCGCCGTTGGCGTCTATTTCAGCTAAATACCAAGTCAAGTGTAACCGGGCGTTACAGCCGAGTTCGCAAATGCCAAATAGGGCGGCATTCTAAGGGATAATTGCCTTCCGGCCGGTCGGGCTGCTTCAGGGCAGCACGCAGGGTCACGGATGCGGAGCAAACAGCGCTTCGCAACGCTCGGACAATGGCGCGCTGCGCTCAAGGAGAAATATGGCACGAGTTGTGCTCGGAATGTTGGGGCTAGGAACAGTGGGCACAGGGGTTGTCGAACTCCTGAGCAAACATCGACATCTGACGCTCAAAAAAGTGGCGGTAAAAAGCCTCGATAAAGAACGCTCGTCAAAGCCATCCTGTCCGCTCACAACAGACGTTGACGAGATCATCAACGATCCGGAAATCGAAGTGCTCGTCGAAGTTATGGGCGGAGAGAATCCAACCGTTTCATACTTGGAACAGGCGATTAAGAAGCGCAAGCACATTGTCACCGCAAACAAAGAGGTGCTGGCAAAACACGGACCGCGCCTTTTTGCATTGGCGAAAGAGCACGGCGTGGCAATCTTCTTCGAAGCATCGGTGGCAGGCGGTGTGCCGCTTCTGTCAACGATTCACAAGGGATTGGAAGCCAACGAAATTGAATCCGTGACTGGAATTTTGAACGGTACTACCAACTTCATTTTGTCGAATATGGAAGCCGGCAACAGTTATGCCGCAGCATTGAAAGAAGCTCAAGATCTGGGTTTTGCAGAAGCAGACCCGACCGCCGATGTAGATGGATTCGATGTCGCGTACAAACTTTCCGTGCTCGCCGCACTCGGCTTTGGACACTTCGTCAAACCCGAAACCATCTACAAAGAAGGCATCAGAAATATCACCGAAGAGGATATGGCTCTAGCAAAAGAGTTCGGCTACAGAATTAAACTTCTGGGCACGGCGGCAAAGGGCAGCAGTAACGGCACTTCGAACAACACCGGTTTCGACGTCCGCGTGCATCCTACTCTTGTGCCCCTCGATCATCCGCTCGCCTCCGTTTCTGGACCAAACAACGGTATTCTTGTTCGCGGACATGCTGTCGGACAGCTCACTTTGATTGGTCCCGGCGCCGGCAAATTGCCTACAGCGTCGGCAGTTGTCGGTGACTTGATGAACTTGGCAGGAGCCTTGAAACTGCCGGATTTCGCAAGCTATTTCCAGCCCACGATTGACGCGTCTCCCGCCTCGGCAACGCCGCCATTGGCATGGAAGTGCCCATTCTATTTGCGCCTTGTCGTCAAAGACACACCGGGTGTTATCGGAAAAATCGGCAACATCTTTGGCACACACAACATCAGCATCTCCACGATCATTCAGCGCGGAGTCGAAGGCAAGGAAGCGACAGTCGTCATCATGACCCACGATGTGTTGGGCAAAGACATGGACGCCGCGCTCGATGAATTGAAAAAATGCGATTTCCTCAGCTCTCTCGGCAATGCGATCAGAATTTTCAGGAGTGCGTAATTCGTTTCACCGCAGCAAGGACTTTCAAAGTGCATAAAGTAGCGCCACAAGTTTTGTCATTAATAAACAAATACGCCGAATTTCTTCCGGTGACCCTAGACACTCCAATCGTCTCGCTGGGCGAAGGAAACACGCCACTGGTCGAGGCTTCGTCACTTCCTAAGAAGTTGGGTTTTCCGAATTTAAATCTCTATTTCAAACTGGAAGGTCTCAACCCTACAGGCAGTTTTAAAGACAGAGGAATGACCCTGGCCATTTCCAAAGCGGTCGAAGAAAAAGCTACCGCTGTTATTTGTGCCTCCACTGGTAATACCAGCGCATCAGCTGCAGCATTTGCAACCAAAGCGGGCTTGGATTGCTTCGTGCTTTTGCCGCACGGACACGTTGCGCTTGGAAAAGTCGCCCAGGCAATACATTACGGCGCCAAGCTCGTGCAAATCAAAGGAAACTTTGACCGCGCCCTCGAACTCGTAAAAGAAATCGGCGACAAGTGTTCTGTCACAATTGTCAATTCCATTAATCCATACAGACTGGAAGGACAAAAAACTGCTGCATTTGAAGTGATCGAACAACTCGGCGAAGCACCGGACTACTTGTGCATCCCTGTTGGAAACGCAGGCAACATCAGCGCTTACAGAAGAGGATTCAAACTCTTCCACGAGATCGGGCGCGTTGCATCGGCACCAAAAATGCACGGATTCGAAGCGGAAGGCTCCGCAGCCATTGTGCAGGGCAAGCCGATCGAAAATCCGGAAACAATCGCCACCGCCATTCGCATCGGCAACCCTGCCAGCTGGAAAGAAGCTGAGGCAGCGGCAGTTGACTCAGGCGGCAAAATCGATTTGGTCACCGACGAAGAAATTTTGGATGCCTACAAACTTCTGGGATCAAGCGAAGGTATTTTCTGCGAACCATCGAGTGCCGCGAGCGTCGCCGGGTTGATCAAACATCTGAAGGCTGGGCTCATCCGTGGAGACGCAAGCGCTGTCTGCGTTCTCACTGGCAACGGCTTGAAAGATCCGGAGACCCCACAGAAAGTAAATAAGGTTGATTTGAATCCAGTCGAAGCGAATTTGGACACGCTTCGAAAGGTCATGGGAATCTAATTACATGCTAAGCATCCCAGAGTTTGCCAACACCCTCATCGGAAGACGGCTCGTTATCAGTGTTCCGGGAAGCACGACAAACCTCGGTCCAGGATTTGACGCCATCGGACTTGCGCTGAATGTGTATAGCCGGTTCACTTACTTTTTCACCGAAGGCGACAGCCTAAAGATCGAAGCGAAGGGTTCATGCGCAGGTGATCTTTCCGATAAGAAAAACAATCTCTTGCTGAGCGTCTTACTGCATGCGCTTGGTCAAAACGAAGAAGACTTGAAGGGGCTCAACATTACCATTGAGACCGACATTCCTCTGGCGCGCGGCTTGGGCAGCTCTTCAACTGCCGTGTTGAGCGCATTGTGGGCGGCAGAGATCCTCAAAGGCAGAGCGCCGGAGCGCATGCGCGTCCTCTCCGCTGCAGCTGAAATCGAAGGACATCCGGACAATGTCGCGGCGAGTTTGTTCGGCGGCTTAGTGGTCTGCGCTCCGTCCATTCACGGAAGCAAAGCAATTGTGAAACAACTTGCGTGGCCGGAAAAGTGGAAAACGATTGTTGTCGTTCCTCCGTACAAACTATCCACCGACAAAGCTCGCGCTGTTTTGCCCAAGAAAATTCCAATGAAAGACGCCACTGCCAATGTGCAGCGAGCGGCACTGTTTGTCGCGGCAGTGACGTCGAAAGATGATGACGCTCTGCGCGAATCGTTGTTTGACAATTTGCACGAGCCATATCGCACATCGCTGGTTCCAGAATTGAATAAATTGAAAGCATTGGTGCGCGGCTTTCATGGACTCGGCTGCGTTCTAAGCGGTGCCGGTTCGTCGGTTTTGGTGCTCGTCAATCAGCGTGATGAGCGCGACATGATGAGCGAGCTGAGCGATTGGTGCGCGCGTCAAGGTGAGGGCTATAAGGTGCTAAACCTTGATGTAGACACAAAGGGATTGAGAGCGGATTTTGAATCATTCAATTAGTACAAAAGTATGAGCGAAACATGAGTCAAACAACAAGCACCGAAACAAAGAAAGAACAGGCGAAATCAAAAGGGAATCTCCCCTCTGTATCTGTTCTCAAGTTTGGCGGAACGTCAGTCAAAAACATAGCGCGCATTCAGCACGTCGCGGAAATTGTTAAAGAACGGCTGAAACACGGCAAAGTGCTCGTGGTTGTTTCCGCTATGGGCGATACAACTGACTATCTTTTGAAGCTCGCGCATCAGTGCGCGAAATCTCCAGATCAACGCGAACTAGATTCTCTGCTCTCTACCGGTGAGCACATATCAATCACATTGTTGTCGATGATGTTAAAGTCGCTGGATGTGTCGGCGCGCTCCGTAACTGCATATCAGCTCGGGATCTTCACCGAAAATGTGCACAACAAAGCACGCATCATCGATATCAAAACCGACAATCTCGCAGAAGCATTTCAAACTTGTGACGCACTAGTCGTAGCGGGTTTTCAGGGTGTCACTGCCAATGGTGACATCACAACATTGGGCCGTGGCGGTTCCGATACTACGGCAGTCGCCCTGGCAGCCGCAGCGGGAGCCAAATACTGCGACATTTACACGGACGTTGACGGGATATACACATCCGACCCGAACAAAATTCCGAAAGCCCGATTGCTGGAGCGAATTTCTTATGGCGAAGTAGTAGAGATGGCAAGATTGGGTGCGCAGGTAATTCACCCCCGCGCAGTCGAGCTAGCGCGGCAATACGGTGTCATTCTGAGAGTACGCAACACATTTAAGCCGGACCACGAAGGCACAAGCATTGATGGAGGAGAAGGCATGGAAATCTACCGCAGCATTAGCGGCGTGGCGACGGACAAGGATCAAGCTTGCGTCACGATCATGGATGTTCCGGACCAACCGGGCATCGCAGCCCGCGTCGTAGGCGGTTTGGCAAAGAAAACTATTGTCGTCGACATGATTATGCAAGCCTTCCACCCTACGGCCGGCTTGAACAACATCACCTTTACAGTTGCATCGACCGACCTTCCGCAGACTATCAAAACGCTCGAAGAATTGAAAACTGAAATGGGCGCAAAAGCTGTCCACGCCGATGAAGACATAGCCAAAGTCAGCTTAGTCGGCGCAGGCATGGCAGGACAACCGGATGTCGCTGCAAGATTGTTTGAAACATTAGGCGCTGCGAAGATAAACATCAAAATGATCTCTTCCAGCGAAATGAAAATCACCTGCGTAGTGTCGCGCGGTCAAGCCGACAAAGCAGCAAAGCTAATTCACGACGCGTTCGAGTTGGAGAAGGTTTAGAGAAACCGCCGGCGCGCTGGCTTCCAGCCGGCAAAGAAAATTGAGGGCGCATGCAATGCGCCCCCACAGCTTCGGAAAAATTGAGGGCGCATGCAATGCGCCCCCACGGTTTCGGAAAAATTGAGGGCGCATGCAATGCGCCCCCACGGTTTGTCTACTTCGTAGCAGTGAGTTGCTCTTTGACTGCGGCCCATCTGTCGTAGGTCGGGTCGAGGCGATCTGCTGATTGGAAAGGAATCATCCAACCCGGGTACTCGGGCGGCAATTCGCTTGCTTCATCGAGCGCTGCGATCTGATAGTCAGTCAACTCAATATCGACAGCGCCAATATTGTCTTCGAGCTGCTTCATATTCTTCGCGCCGATGATCACCGAAGTCACAACAGGCTTGGCAAGCAACCAGGCAAGCGCGATTCTCGCTACCGTCGTATTGTGCTCGTTGGCGATTGGTCTCATCACATCTATGATGTTCCAAACGCGCTCTTTATCCACGATTGGGAAATCGAATTCAGAGCGACGGCTGTTTTCTGGTTTCTGATTATTGCGATCAAACTTTCCGGAAAGCAATCCGCCCGCAAGAGGACTCCAGACTAGCAAGCCAGTTTTCGAATTCTCCATCAACGGCACGAGTTCTCTTTCGAGGTCGCGCCCGGCGATAGAGTAATAGGCTTGCAATGTATCGAAGCGAGCCAGGTTTTTAAACTCGGAAACATCCAACGCGCGTTGAAGTTTCCACGCTGCCCAGTTAGAGCATCCGACATAGCGAACCTTGCCTTGCTGCACGAGTGTATCGAGCGCACGCAGTGTTTCCTCCAAAGGCGTTACGGTATCGGTGCCGTGGATTTGGTAGAGATCGATATAATCCGTCTGCAATCGACGAAGACTTGCATCAACCGCTTCCATAATATGTTTGCGTGAGGCTCCGATATCGTTGTGCCCTGGTCCCATTCTGCCGTAGCACTTGGTGGCAATCACCACATCTTTGCGCTGAATGCCGAGGTTACGGAACGACTGTCCAAGCATCTCTTCGCTGCCGCCTTCAGAATAGATATCGGCGGTGTCGAAAAAATTGATGCCTTTGTCGACGCATTTTTTGATCAGCTCATCAGCTTCGTCTTGCTGCGTGCCGCCCATGAACTTGAAGAGACCTTGCCCTCCATGGAAGGTCATCGCGCCAAAGCAAAGCGTAGACACCAGCAACCCGGTGTCGCCGAGGGTTTTGTATTTCATTGTCGAACTCCTTGTTCTGTCTTTTGCTCTTCTCTTTTAGTTTTGTAGAAGTTGTGTTGTCTCTTGCTGTTTGCAGTTTTTCACTGCTTCGTGCAGTTTTTATTACGCGTCCAACTTGCGGATTTTGTTTCCAAAATCCGAATCAAACGCACATACTTTTTGTGGTTACACTACGCGTTCACTTTGTGGTGACGCCATTCCAAAACATTTCGAATCCGCGATTTTTGTATAGGTCCGCTTGCCCAGGGTCTTGCTTCACGAATTGCATGGTCGTCTCGGCTTGAGCGGAAAAAACTGCCATCAGAAAATCGTAGGGTGTTTCCTTCGCACTTTCCTTTATGGCGAGTTCAATCAGTTCGTGAAGCTCGGAAAAGCGCATCATCAGCTGATCTCGCACTTCCGGCTTCAAACCTTCCCAAACTTTGATCTTGTGCATTACAGTCATGCGTTCGGGGTTTTTCGCACCCCAATCAACGTAGTTGTTCCATACGTGATGCATCTTGTCCTTCACGGATCCAGTCTTTGGGATACCGACGAGCATCGAGTCCGCGAGATCGGATTTGATCTCGGCGTATAACGCGTTTATCAATTCATCTTTGCCCTTGAAGTAAATGAAAAGCGTGCCTTCAGCCATACCAGCCGCGCTCGTTATTGAGGCGGTAGACGCTGTTAGTCCGTTTTTAGCAAATACTTGCGTGGCGACCGACAAAAGGGTATTCCGCTTCTCTTCGCTCTTCGGTCGAGCCATTCAACCTCCATTAATGAGTGAGTATACACTCATTAATTCGGGTAGTCAATCCCTCGGTTGCGTTTTAATGCACAACTTATTCACTAACTCCCGTGTACAAAGAAAAGGAGCGTAGCCATATGAGAGTGGAGTGCAAATGGTCAAAACGATTCAATACCTACTTATATGCCTGACTTGCACAACAGTCTCTGTGCCTACTTTTGCCAATAATAGCCGGAGTCCGACTGACGCGTCGCCGCATCATGCCTTCATGCAAGCGAGCCACCCACTCCTCAACGCTCGCTCTCGATCAGGCAGTAGCGCAAGGCTGGGTGGCGGGCAGCGAATGACTCTTGCGGGATTGAACGTCATTGTCTGGCAACCCGAGAGCTTGAAACAACAAGCTTCTTCACCTGCACCTTTGGTTATTTTTTCTCATGGTTATCACGGAGACAATTCCCTGAGCGTGTTTCTTATGAAAGCGCTCGCACAGGAAGGGTATTTGGTTGTCGCACCCAATCATAAGGACGCGCTTTCCAACGGTTTCACCAAGAAGCAAATACGTTTCGGAAAGCCCGATAGCTGGTCCGAGAATACATATAAGGATCGCGAGGAAGACATAAAACATTTGATTGGCGCCTTGCGAAACGACGAGACCTGGCGCGCCAAAATAGATTGGTCAAAACTGGCTCTGGTCGGGCATTCACTTGGTGGGTATACCGTGCTGGGTCTTGCCGGTGCCTGGCCAAGCTGGAAACTTCCAGGCATCAAAGCTGTTCTTGCTCTTGCACCCTACACAAATCCATACTTAAAGCGAGAGACACTGGGAGAAATTGATGTCCCAGTAATGTATCAGTGTGGAACGCGAGACATCTGGATAAACATGTTTGTCAAAGGGAAAAATGGCGCCTTCAACAAGACACCATCTCCTTCTGTTTACGTAGAATTTGATAACGCTTCACACTTTACCTGGACAAATTTGAATGTCAGTCCACATCGCAAAGATCTCGTCTGCCACTATTCTCTTGAGTTTCTCAACAAATATGTGAAGGGTGACAGCATGGCAAACCCAGAAGAAAAGCTATCCGGAGTGAGCACTCTGCAAACAAAGTAGCAATCAACTCATCATCACAATTTCGTCTGCTTGTCCATGTCTTGCAGCACACCGCCCCATGAATCATCGACAATTGATTTGGCGTCTTTACGGTCCTTTTTGGCCAGATCGAAACGCCCGATCTTTTCGTAAGCATCCGCGCGCATACTGAACAATCGCTCTTGCAACTTCGGAGATTTATACTTAATCGCCTCAGTGTAATCATCAATAGCTTTCTTGTACTGCTTCAACGAGAAGTACGAATTCCCACGCAGCATGAGCGCGTGCGCTGTCTTATTGAGTGCGACCGCCTGAGTAAGATCTTCTATCGCAAGATCGTGCTTATTCATAAAGGAGTGAATTTTAGCCTTCAACTTTATGATTTCGGCACGCTCAATTTTGTTGGGAGAACGCTTTGCAGCGCTATCGTAATCTTTTACGGCGTCTTCTAGTTTTCCGCGTTCATAATCAATCCTGGCACGCCTCTTGTACGCAGGATAGTGATTTGGCTCCAGTTCTATCGCCTTTGTGTAATCGGCATATGCCTCTTTCAACTTATCGAGTTCAATCCAGCAGTCGCCTCTCCGATAGTAAAACTCCGCCACCTTCGGCTCGAGTTTTATCGCCTCATTGAATTGGGCAATCGCATCTTTCATCTTGGCGTGATCGTACAGATTGACTCCCTGTCGATGATAGCGCAGCGCATCACGATTAGTTGTTTGTGGATTGTGTTGCCACACTCCATCCACAGTAAGAGGCCGCATCCCTGGAGCACGCTGTACGGTTTGCGCATTGCAGGGCGAGACAAATACGAGAGATAGAGTCGCTGACAAAACTAGATTCAGATAGTTTCGCATGATCATATTGGCGATACGGTCGGCTTCTTCTGCAACTCTTCAGCCTTTCTGAAATCCTTTTGAGCGAGATCTTTCTGCCCTAGTTTTTCATACGCACGGCCGCGAGAGCGATAAATTGTTTCGTTCGATCCGAAATTTGTTGCCAGTGCTTCCGTGAAATCCTTAACGGCTTCCTTATACTTACCCATCGAAAAATACAGATTACCGCGCTTATTCCAAGCCTCGTCTTCCTCAGGGTTTACCTTGATGATAGCCGTCATCTCGGACACCGCATCTTCCATCTTGCCTTGCTTTTGCAAAACGCGCGCAGTGTGGAAGCGATACTCATAATTATTGCTCTTTTGCATCGCTGTGCGATAATCGGCCAGAGCCTTGTCGAGCTGACCATCCTGCTCATAGGCAGTCGCTCTCCAGCTGAAGGGGCGATGCTTCACCGAATCGATTTGAAGATACGAATTCATATCCTCGATCGCCTTTTTGTATTGCCCCATGGCGCTATACATCATTGAGCGCAAATGGAACATATGCTTTTGGCTGTTCCCTTTTCCATACTTGAGCGAGGTTGATGCTGCTACAATCGCCTTCTGATGCTGTTTTTGCGTCGCGTAAATGTTCGCCTCCTCCGCGTAAATCTCAGGATTAGTTGGATTGATCGTGGCAGCGCGATGCAAACGTCTTTGGTTTTGTTCTCATCAACGTAACAGCGTGCTCGATAAACAAGGGCGAGCGAATTATTTGGCTTTTTCTTCAGATACTCGTCTAGCAGCGGTCTTGCGGCATTATAGTTCTTGTCGCGCATTATCATGCGCACTGGATAAAGCTCGGGATCAAAAGCAAATTGCGCGGTGCTAACGCCATCTCCTGCAGTCACAGGCAATGATAAAGCGGACAATATGCAAAAGGAAAAAATCGCGCTCGGACTAAAACAGAAAACATCTAATCCTTGGGATGGTGTCGAAGAGCGATATGAAATCGGGG
>DTSE01000094.1 GCA_012965515.1 Candidatus Melainabacteria bacterium
GCTCCGGCACCCGCTGTAAACCCAGCACTGGCACCGACTTCACCGACTTCTTCGGGCGTTTTTGCAGTCCCGACTACAATAGCCAACGGGCTCTTCTCTTCCCCGCCGCCCGGTGACGTCCCGGCGACGGCATCTGGTGCATTTCAGCCTGTTACTCCAGCGACTGCTTCCGGTTCGTTCCCGGCAGTCGCCACGCCACCAGCGCAACCGGCGCCTCAGCCTGTCGCCTCCCCACAACCATTTCAAGCGGCTCCGGCTGCTCCGGCGTTTCCGCCCCCGTCTCCATTGCAAGCGGACACTACCGCCAATCCATTTGCTTCTGCTCCTGCCCCTCAACCACAAGTGGCCATGCCACAAGGTTTTGAGACCGCACCAGGGGTTCCCGCTGCGGATCCGACAACCGCTCCGGCTGCCGCAGAGGGAGAAGAGGACGAAGAAACGGTCCGCGACATCAACGATGCTCTGCGCGGGCTTTTCCGCTAAATCAGTTTTTGAAATTCGCTAAAACAGAAATCATGATTCGTGCGCTTACATAGAAATCATGAGACTTTCGAGCCGCTTTGATAACATATGCGCCCGCACGTGCATATGAGCGGTTTCCGACTCCTGTGCCCGGAGTCGCGTATTTTGGATTGCTTATTTGCAATTCGCTTGCAGTTTTTCCCAACCCAATTCAAACGGCAGAACCAATGAAACAAATTCCTTCCATGATGGCCGGCGTCGTTGTCGAACTCCTCGTCAAGCCAGGAGACACAGTCTCCGACGGCATGGACGTCGCAATTCTCGAATCGATGAAAATGCAGTTGCCGGTGCAATCCAACACCGCAGGCACAGTCAAAGACATCAAAGTTGCTGCTGGAGACTTCGTAAATGAAGGCGATCCGCTCATGGACCTTGAATAATAAGTAGTAACGACACTAAGTGAGGAACCGCGCGGCATGCTCGAGAGCATTCCCAAGCAAGTAAAGATAGTGGAAGTCGGACCCCGAGACGGGTTGCAGAACGAGTCTCGACACGTTCCGACTGCCGACAAAGTGCGCCTTATCGAGGCGCTTGCTGCGGCTGGATTGAAAAATATCGAAGTGACGTCATTCGTTAGTCCGAAGTGGATTCCACAATTGGCGGACGGTTTGGATGTTTGCCGCTCAGTCAAACTACCAGATGATGTTATAAAAACCGCACTGGTTCCTAACATGAAAGGCTACGAATCGGCTAATGAAGCTGGTTTGTCCCACATCGCGCTTTTCATGTCTACCACCGAATCCCACAGCAAGAAAAACATCAACAAGTCGGTGGATGAAGCGCTTGCCACACTGGGTGAGCTTTCTAAGCAAGCTAAGTCCGACGGGAAATGGGTTCGCTGTTATTTGTCTGTTGTGTTTGAGTGTCCCTATGAAGGTACTGTTTCGCCTGACCAGGTTGCCCGAATCACTGACAAGCTTGTCGAATTGGGCGTCGACGAAATTTCCTTGGGCGACACAATCGGAGCGGCAACACCGCGGCAGGTTGAGAACGTCGTCAAACTAGTTTTGCGTAGCACCGATATTTCCAAACTGGCACTGCACTTCCATGACACGAGAGGTACCGCTCTGGCTAACGTTCTTGCTGGCCTGGAGTTGGGCATCTCAATATTCGATTCCAGCCTCGGAGGCATGGGCGGCTGCCCGTATGCTCCCGGCGCCGCAGGCAATCTTGCTACCGAAGACCTGGTCTACATGCTCGACGGCATGGGCGTGAAGACAGGTGTTGATCTGGAGAAACTGGTGGATGCCGGTAGTCTTGCCGAACAATTGTTAGAGAAGAAACTTCCTGGGAGGTATTTGCGAGCATGCCTGTCGACGAGAGAAAAAGAGAGTTGCAGCAAGGCGAGCGCAGCCAGTGCAGTGAAGCAGTAAACAGCGGGGAAAAGTCCTTGGACAGCGAAAATGTTTTGTTGGTAGAACGCGAAGGTGATATCGCCTGGTTCAAGCTGAATCGCGGCAAGGTGATGAACTGCCTCAATCGCCCGCTCTTGAATGCTTTGATTAATGCCTGTCACGAAGTGGCAAAAGACCGCAGTGTTCGCGTCGTTGCCATTATCGGCGCCGGCAAAAAGGCATTTTGCGCCGGCGCAGATTTGGCTGAGCGCAAGGGCATGACTCAAGCTGAAACGCTCGACTATCTCGCATTGATTCAAAAAACGATGCGGACAATCGAAACATTGCCGCAGCCAGTTATCGCTGCCATCAACGGTTCCGCATATGGTGGTGGAACAGAATTGGCGCTCTCGTGCGACCTCAGAGTAATGGTCGAGGAAGCACAACTGCGTCTTACCGAAGTGAAACTCGGTATCATTCCTGGTGCTGGTGGCACTCAACGCCTGCCGCGTCTGATCGGAAAATCCAAGGCCAAAGAGATGATTCTCACCGGATCTCCAATCAATGCATTCGAAGGGCAACAGTTTGGTCTCATTCACAAGGTCGTAACTGAAAAAGGACCAGAAGATGCAGAATTCAATCCTGCTCTCATGGAGACCGTTCGTGAGTGGGTTAAAGAGATCGCGACCGGCGCGCCGCTTTCGCTCGCTGCTGCCAAGGAAGCTATCGACAATGGTTATGACCGCGATCTGGAAGCTGGTCTGGCTCTGGAAACCAAGTCTTATTTGACGTTGCTCAACACTAAAGACCGTCTCGAAGGTCTTGCTGCGTTTGCTGAAAAGAGAAAGCCTGTTTATGTAGGAGAATAATCTTGGATTTCCTCATCGACTCTCCAACGCGCGAACCGCTGCCACTTCCGGTGACAGGGTTGATTCTCTCAGGCGGCAAGAGCAAGCGCATGGGCAGACCCAAAGCTTTCCTTCCCTATGAAGGCTCGACAGTGATTGGGCACATCGTTCACGAAATAAAAGATCTGTTCAACGAGATTTTCATCGTCGCCAATGAAGTGGAAAGCTTTGAAGATCTCGGAGTAGACGTCGTAAAAGATATCCTGCCGCACCGCGGACCACTGGGTGGAATTCTCTCGGGTCTGATGACTTCGAGCAATCACTACGCATTCGTCATGGCGTGCGACATGCCGCTCATCGACAAGCGCCTCGTTCGCGAGCTGGTTTCACGCCGTCAAGACAACGATGTAGTCGTTCTTTCGCACCCACAAGGAATCGAACCCTTGTTCGGTGTTTATTCTAAAAACTGCATCAAACCTCTTGAAGAGTCACTCTTTGCCGGTAATCTATCAGTCCAAGATTTTCTGTCGGGACTAAAAGCAGGCATCTATGAATGGATGCCGGAGCGCCAGGATGCCGAAGCCTTGCCGCCGTTTTTCAACATCAATACACCGCAGGACTATTCCCGCGTGATCGCAAGAGCAGGAATGGGCGTCTCCATTCTCCCCGAACGCCGCTCGTAATGTAGGGGCGACGCCATGCGTCGCCCGGTTTTTATCCGCTGCCAACTCTTATATAATTTTGCTTCCACTTCAGGGAGTTGTGTAATGGCAAAGCCACATGGGAATAGGGTCAAGCTTTTGATCGGCACGCGTAAGGGAGCATTCACCCTTACCTCTGATCCGGTGCGTTCCACCTGGAATCTGGAGGGACCGATCTACCTGGGTCATATCGTTCACCATTTCATGGTCGACCCTAGGGACGCCAACTCGCAAATAATGGCGATGAAGGCAGGGCACTTAGGTCCAACTGTCTTCTATTCCAAGGATGGCGGAAAAACCTGGAAGGAATCTTCGAAGCCACCGCAATTCCCAAAAGGCGTAGACACAGATGGAGGCAATCCAGACCCTGAAAAGGATCTCGCCGAGATGCAAGCGGACAAGGGTGGAGAAACCGGCAAGGAGGGCGACAACGGCAAGAAGAATGCTGTCGAAGTAGTCTTTTGGCTGACTCCTGGACATGAAACACAACCAGGCGTTTGGTATGCCGGAACCGCACCGCCCGGCATGTTCATCACCACGGATGGTGGCGACACCTGGGCGCCTGTAGATGGCTTCAACAATTACTGCCAAGAAAAAGAAGGATTGCATGGAGAGTCTGCGACTCCGGGCGGACAACTAACACACTCAATTCTTATCGATCCTCGCGATGCGAATCACATGTATGTCTCAATTTCCGTTGGTGGAACGTTCGAGTCTCTTGATGCCGGCAAATCGTGGAAACCTCTGAACAAGGGCGTCGAGGCAGACTGGATTCCTGATCCATCTGTCGAGTATGGCCACGATCCGCACTTCGTCGTGATGCACCCAAAAAATCCGGACCGCTTGTATCAGCAAAACCATTGCGGTATTTATCGCATGGACAGAGCCGATGCAAACTGGGTTCGTATCGGCAAGAACATGCCGAATGAAATCGGCGATATCGGATTTCCAATTGTTGTCCACCCGCATGACACCGAGCGGGCATGGGTGTTTCCGATGGATGGAACCGATGTTTGGCCGCGCACCAGCGTCGGCGGAAGACCAGCTGTTTACGAAACAAGAGATGGTGGCGAATCTTGGCACCGCCACGATCTTGGGTTGCCGCCCGAGCACGGTTATTTCACTGTCAAACGCCAAGCAATGTGTGCTGATGCGCAATTGCCCTTGGGATTGTACTTCGGCACCACTGGTGGTGAAATATGGGGAAGCCTTGATGAAGGTGCGAGCTACAGTTGCATAGTCAGACATTTGCCCGAAATCTATTCAATAACCGCAACACTGGCATAACTCAGGTTCAGTCTTTTAGGAGGGAAACATTTGCTAGTACATATCCCTAGCCCCCTCAGGTCTTACACGAAAGGCGCTTCTAAAGTTGATGCCGACGGCGCAAGCGTCGACGAATTGCTCAATCATTTGGATAGACAATATCCCGGAATCAAATTCCGAATGATCGACGAACACAGTCGCATGCGCCAGCACATCAAGATTTTCGTGAATAAGGAAACCGTTGACACAGTCAAAGCACCACTAAAGTCTGCCGACGAAGTGCACATCATCTGCGCTTTGTCGGGAGGTTGATCCTAAGAAAAAGTCCGTGAGGTTTTGGCATGCCAGACTTGAATTCAACTATTTGCAGATATGTGTTTTTGTGGCTGTTGATATTTTTCTTACTCTCCATTCCACCGTCCTTTGCCTCTGTACACGAATCTGTTTACCTGATTCCCAAAGAGAAGTGCGACAAGTTTTGCCAACTTTCCCGTCTTGCTCCGAAGGAAAAGGAGTGGATGACCGATCGAACGCCTGGCGTGCATGCTATTTCTGTGGCTGAAATGCGAACACCTTCCTTTAAGAAAGAGCAGCGCTATTACCGTAGCCTTTGGCAATACTTACGAACCAATGGAAAACAGCCATTTAAATATGAATGGTCAGGAAGTGTGCTTGCCGATGTGTTTACGCACATACAGGAAGAAACGGGAATTGATTTGCTTGCTCATAAAATCCTAGACGAGGAGTCAGATTGGACCTGGTACATCCTTGATAAGGACACTAGGGATAAGGTCATTGAAAAATTGGAACCCAAGAAGTACCAGGAAGCCCAACTAAAAGAAGCTTACGAACGATCTCAGGAGCGCATGTATAAAGCTGCTGCGATTGAGTTCAAAAAAAGAATGACACCTGACGTCATCAAAAAGTTGGAGCAAGAACTTGGCAAAGAGGAAGCTCAGCGACTACTTTCAGAAGGACCGTCTAGACGCGAAGAGTTTCCAGAGCGTGGCAAGGCGATGTTAGACGGAATCAAATATCTCTATCAATATCTGAAACTAATTGATGACAAAAACGTGGTTCTCGTTCACTTCGGTTAGGGTGACCTCACATCTTCCGAGGATAAGTCAACGTATTGGGAGGTTGTTTGAACAAAGTCGAGATTGAAGTCTACAGCGAAACTGTTAACGCGATTGTTGCTCGCTACCCAGGCAGGAAATTCCCAGCGTTATTGCTTCAGGGTGATGATCTAAACAACATGTACAAGTTCGTCAGGGAAATACGCCTGAACGAGAAAGACATTCCCATAATGGTCCCTTAACTACAGCGATAGATAGTGCACAGCTACCTTCGAATGGCAATCTCAGGTTAGTACCGTGGCATTGAGCGGTCGACGTCGAGGGCCCAGGCGGTGATTCCGCCGGTGAGGTTGCGGACTTTTTTGAAACCGTTTCTGCGCATTACGCTTGCAGCGTGATGGCTGCGAACACCGGCATGGCAGTAAACAACGATGTCTTCTTCCTTGTCTAATTCTTTGAGGCGGAATTCTAATTCCGGCAGCGGAATCAAATGCGAATTGGCGAGATTGCAAATCATCGTTTCTTCGATGCTACGAACATCGAGTAGGTAAGGGCTTTTGCCTGCTTTTATAAGTTCACTCAGTTCAGTTGCAGTGATTGCTGTGGGGAAGTTGTCCTCATCACTGAGTGTCTGCTTTTTGTTAGTCACTTCTGGTTTTGCCTTGTCACCGGTTTCCATTTTAGAACTTGCCTCGGTCGCGCACACGAAATTCGTTTCTTCCAAGGTCTTGATTTTTGGCTGCTTTCCACACAGTGGACACTTGTCGTTTCTCTTCAAATTCAAAGTGTCGAAATTTGCTTCCAACGCATCATACAGAAGTAACCGACCCATTAGAGTTTGTCCTTTTCCGAGCAGCAACTTAATCGCTTCTGCTGCTTGGATAGAGCCAATAACGCCGGCGAGAACTCCGAGAACTCCTCCCTCAGCGCAGTTTGGCACTGCACCAGACTCGGGCGGATCTGGATAAATGCAACGATAGCAAGGACCTGTCGGTGGATAGAAGACAGTTGCTTGACCCTCGAAGCGGAAAATCGATCCGTACACCAGCGGTTTCTTCCCTAGCACGCACGCGTCGTTGACGAGATAGCGAGTTTGAAAGTTATCCGTTCCATCGATGACGACGTCGTAATCAGCAATCAACTTCAACGCGTTATCCACCGCGATGCGCTCCTCATGCACGACTACGTTGACTTCCGGATTGACTTCGAGCAATCGCGCTTTCGCTGACTGCGTTTTCTTCTTGCCTACGTTTTCTGTCGAGTGCAAAATCTGCCGCTGCAAATTTGAGAGTTCCACTGCATCAAAATCAACGATGCCGATGGTTCCAACGCCTGCGGCCGCAAGGTACAAGCTGATTGGCGAGCCCAAACCGCCCATGCCGATGACTAGCGCACGCGACTGTTTCAATCTGAGCTGTCCGTCCTTACCTACTTCCTCAAGCAAAAGATGGCGGCTGTACCTGGTCAACTCCGATGAGGAAAGCGTGTCAGCCTCGCACTTGGAGGCAGTTTCACATTTCGAATCCGACTTTGACTGAGTCATATTGCGATGAAAACCTCATGGCACCGAATGCGCCCGGTAGATTGAAGAAGAAAATGATAGCAGCCTTGCGCTGCCAATAGGTTTGTGAACTGTTTGCTCCATTCTCTCTTCTTTTTCATTGTGCGCTAAAGTGCGGTAAGAGGCTGGGTGCCCGCGCCTGCTGGATACATAAATATGAGAAACCAGGAGAAACATGGAAAAGGCCAACATAATCGCTGCCTGGATTGCCATCCTTGTAGGTTTCTTCGCCGGCGTCATTCCGGGACTTTTCTTTCATGACGAAGAATGGATGGGAGGCTATTCAAGTTGGCCGCGGCGTTTAATGCGCCTGGGTCATGTGTCATTCTTCGGCATTGCCTTTGTCAATCTAGCCTTTGCCTTCACGGTCGGACACCTCAATTTGACGGGCGATTTGGTCAAAATGGCGTCCGTGCTCTTCATCGTTGCGCAGATCGCTATGCCGACAATCTGTTATGGAGCATCACTTAAGAAAGTGTTGCGCAACCTGTTTTTCATCCCCGTGCTCAGCCTTATTATTGGCGCATCGGCAGTTTTAGTCGCTATTTTTCAGGGGCCAAAGACTTGAAGATCGCACTTATATCTATGAATGGAATTCGAGCCAACGACAAAGAGTTGTTGCGCCTTGGCTTGAATTTGCCTGGCTTTGTCGAACGCAGCCGCGCGATCGCGTCGCTCCCCAGTCTCGGATTGCTCACTCTGGGCGCCCTTACGCCCCCGGAGCATGAGCAGACTTATATTGAAGTTCCTGACATTAATGAGATGGCAAGCCTGCCTCAGGGCTACGACCTGGCGGCTATCTCTTGTTTTAGCGCTCAGATCGAGGAAGCCTACCAACTGGCTGACAGGCTGAGAGCGGCTGGAACGAAGGTGGTCATGGGCGGAAATCATGTTTCGAGCGAAACTGCAGAGGCGCTCGGGCACGCCGATTGTGTGATGATTGGGGAAGGCGAGTTGTTCTGGCAGTCAATGCTCGCGGACGCTCAAGCCGGCTGTTTGAAGGAAACCTATGGCAGCATGTTCGGCAATTTCGATCTGTCCGACTCGCCTCTGCCCGCGTACAGACTGCTTGATCCCGCTAAGTACAATCGAGTCACGTTGCAAACCAGTCGTGGCTGTCCGATGCGCTGTGAGTTTTGTGCAAGTTCGGTTCTCTACACGAGGCGATATAAGCAGAAGCCGAAAGACCTTGTGATTGCTGAAATGAAGCAGCTGAAAGCACTCTTTCCACGCCCCTTTATCGAGTTTGTAGATGACAATGCTTTCGTCGACAAGCGCTATTGGAAAGCTCTTCTGCCTGAGATTGCCGAGCAGGATGTGCGGTGGTTTGCGGAAACTGACGTGTCTGTAGCCGACGATCCCGAACTGCTCGAGTCCATGAAATTGGCGGGATGCAAGCAAGTGCTCATCGGTTTCGAGAGCCCTGTAGAAGAGGGGCTCAACGGCTTAGAACTGAATTCGAATTGGAAAGCGAAGCGCTGGAAGAAGTACAAACAGGCAATTCACCGGATACAGTCGCACGGAATTCGTGTCATCGCTTGCTTTATGGTTGGTCTTGATGGACAGGGCGAGGAGATCTTCCCTGCTATCCTGCAATTCGTTCGCGAAGCTACTCCTTTTGATGTGCAAATTACTGTTCCGACGGCGTTTCCGGGCACGCCATACTATCGCCGTCTGCTTGCTGACGGCCGCTTGATCGAGCCAAGAGCTTGGAGCAAATGTACTCTCTTTGATGTCAACTTCAGACCGACGAACATGACAGCCGACGAGTTGTCCGCGGGCTTTCGCAAGCTCGGCGTGGAATTGTACGGGGATGAGATGATGAAACATCGCCGGGACGGTTTCATGCGCCAATGGAAAGATAATATAATTTGCCGGAGGCGCGCGCACCGAGAGGCAATATGAGCGAAAAGGAACTGAAGACGATATCGGCACTTTTCTATTTCAGTTCTGCTTACGATTTTGTGCTCGGCGCAGTCTTCTTACTGGTTGCTCCCTGGTTCTTCCGTGTCTTTGTAGTCGACCCGCCCAACCATTGGGGATACATTCATTTTCCGGCTCTGCTGCTGATTCTATTTGGAATCATGTTCTACCAGATTGCTGAAAATCCGAGAGCCAAGAGAAATTTGATACCTTACGGCTGTTTGCTCAAGGCATCATATTGCAGTGTCGTTGCGCTGCATACTTTTGTTGGCGGCAACATGCCTGATATGTGGAAACCCTTTGGTATAGCTGATTTCCTTATGCTATTGGGTTTTCTCTGGGCATACAAAAAGCTAGGTCCGGAGAAGCAAGCGCTCTCTCCGGACAACAGCGGCAATATCGCACCACACTAGTGCGAACTACCGTACCGGTGTTTCCATGACCGACGTTATGTATCTAGCAGTCTGGCTTTGCGAACGATCTCGTCACGCCATTTGCTGATTTGAGAAGTATCTACCCCTAGCTCAGAACTGATTTGTTGGCGGCTCAAACCTTCACCAATCAGCATCAAAAGGTCGATATCGCTGTCCGTCAAAATCCCATCATCTACATTTGCGTCAACAATTGTATGAGCATAGCAAGGCGACAGGAGTTGGTCCCCTTGCGGGCAATCACTGGGTGCGAACACATTGCTGCGTTGCGATGCCCGGGTTATTAGATTGTTGATTTTGACAATATTGTCCAATACCGCGCCCAGATTCTTCTGAGCATCCGGCTCTTGCAGTAAGTAGCCCATGTTTATTGATCGCTTGCGTGGATTGCAGTACTCTTGCCCCGGGAGTTCGTAATCACGCAATTGCCCCCCTTATGGTCAAAATAGCTCACAGCCCAATACGCCGCCTATTACCAGAAAGAGTGATTTCTCTTCGGTGATTATCGAGAGCGGTGATTCATTTTCGAAACTTTCAAAAACCCGACAAACCTTGCGGTATTTAGCTCCTTGCGCCGCGCGGTTGACACTTATGGGTGAAGAAACAATTCGTACCAAATGGGGGATTGTGAATTTGATGAAAACCGCAATGACAATGTCAAAACTATCCTAAGCCGCAAAAAAGATACTGAGAGCGGATCCGAATCTTGAAGACCAGTATTTTGTAGCTTGGACGACTAACCTACAGAGAGAGTGGATCTTACGACTGCTTCAACAGGGCGCGGACAGCTGCGGTATCAGCGCGTTTCATTGGTTTGCCGGTTACTGAAGAGTAGGGAATGACGTCTCTCCAACTCCACGGATAGATTGTAATTTCGACTGGATAGTTTCGCTCGAACCACTTCAAATGAATGAAGCGACCCTTGCGATTATCAACGAGTTCAACGTCGATATCCTCATAACCCCAGTCAACTAGCTGGTTTTGAATACATTCGTAATCGTTGCTGTAGGCATGTAAATCGATGTCTGAGCTGTTGCGAATTTGTCCCGTGAGGGTGCTGCCGATGAGAAACGGATCTGCATCTTCGATAACTTCCATCAATTCAAGAGCAATTTCTCTCATTTCTCTGACTCGGCGTTTTACTTCTTCGTGTCCTAATTGGCTCGCCGTCAGTTGTGCGATGCATTCCTTTATCTTCTTATTGGACGGCAGATGGCTGTTGCTGGATAAACCGAGCATCGATATTGCACGCTCTTTTGCGTGCAGATACTCCGCTTCAGCGCCCTCAATCATGAACCGAGCCGCCTCCTCTGCGACTCTGCGTCTTTCCTTTTTCGGCATAGCTTTGGCAAGTCGATACTTGCTTTCGGGGAATTCCGGCGGTCACTGCCGTACTGTTCGAGACTTCCGCATTGATTAGTTTATCATTCGTGCCCGATGCTAACGAAGAGCGGACAGATGCTTCACCATTTGCTCGCCGTCTTCCTCAAGTGTAACTGAGGAAGGAGTTACGGCAACGACGCTGAGAAAATCTACGCGGTCTCCTGGTGATACTGCCAGCGTTTTGGGCAGGCGGTATGTTCTCCTCAAATTTGGGTCAGTGACAGCCATGAAAGCTTTGTCACCCAGAATACCGACCAGCTTCAAATGTTTGGCAATGGATGGTTTTTCAGGCGGTGTGGGCAGCTCTGACAGAGGCAGAGACTCGCCTTGAGGACCAGGCAAGAGCGGCGGAGGCGGTGGCGGGATGGCGTCTACCGGAGGTGGAGGAATGAGTCCTGTTTTTCCTTTCTCGTGTGTCCCAGCCTCGGGTTTGTTCTTTCGTTCTCCAAAGGTCGGAAAGGATTTATATCCAACAATCGGCGCAAGGGGATCGGTCTTTCCCGCACTCTCCCGAGCAATTGGCGCTGCCTGCTGACGTGTTATTGCCGGCAATGCGTAGGCTGATTGAGTTGAGAGCGCCAGCTTCGTGGCGGCTATCTCGGTCGCTTCGGCTTTCTTCTGCTCTTCTGCCGGCATCAAGTGTTTGGGAATGTCTTTCAAGGAATCTTGCAGTTTTGCGATGTTCGAACCAATTGCATTTGGATCAATTGCTTGAGTAGCCGATTTTGTCACACCGGCAATCGAATCCGAAATGATGTTTGTGGTTGTTGTCGTGGTTACGGTTGTTGTGCTTCCTGCGGCAGATACAGGCGCCTTCTGGGCTGCGCGTTTAGGCGGAAGAACATTGTTGAGTTCTTCGGCCATTTTCGTTTCTTCATTTATGTGATTGATCCACAGGAATGCACCTCCAATAAGGAGCACACCGGCAGTTACTAGCAGTATCAAGCGCAATAGCATCTAAGGTAAATAATAAACCGAAAGAAGGAAACACATCACCGGCTGACCTAGCTTTAGCTTCTTGGCGCGCTCAGAAGCTTTGTCCGTCTCTGCCTTCGCCTCTTCTTTTGGATTGGCAATAACAACATGTGAAACACCCATCACGCGCTCATAGGCTTCAATGTTGCGGACGAATTGCACCAGAGAAGAATAGCTGCCTGTTACATAGACTTCTTTGTCTATCTGCTTGAGACCTAATTCGCTGCCGACATCTGCTGGTTTTGCGCCGACAGGAGCGGCAGCCGCCTTCGCATCCTTGGGTTTTGCTTTTGCCTGTTTGCCTTTGAGATCTTCGAGCATCTCGACCATCTCTTTGTGAGTTTCTTTCACATCTTCTGTGCCCGGCGTTTCAAAGCCAATCAAATCAACATTGGCTTCCTTTGCCAGTTTTTCCAGATCAATTAAAAGCAAATCGATATTTGCTTCTTTTGGAACAGCGTTGCGCAACGAGGCAATATCAGCGACCAGCGCTTGTTTCTCTCGATCTATCCTGAGCTTTTCTTTTAACTTGATATCGAGCTGCTCTTTTTGTTGCTTGTGCTGAGCGAGATCGACTAGTTTTGCAGACTCTTCAGTAACCGCCGGGTAGACGAGCATTGCGAAGACCAGGATGGCAAGCCCGTAAATCACTGCAAGAGTCGCGTACTGAAACTTAGTGAGCATATTTGTCACCGCCTTCTAGTCCAGCAATCTTTTGAGTACTTGCTGAATTGCCTGTCTTCAAGGGCTCCGCTGGAACCAACTGAGACGGATTGGTGGTTGTAGAACCGGATGCGTTAGCATCAGAAAGTTTTGCCGAGATTGAAAAGTCTAATCTCTCTGGTGTCTTCTCCTGCCGTGTAACCCAGTCCACCTGCGAGTCTTGAAGATAGACTGATTCGCCCATGTTGATGGCAAGATTGGAGACACTGTTGAAATCAATGGCAATGCCTTCGACTTTCATTTCTTTTCCACGCAGTGTGATTCTATCGATCTGAACACCCTTCGGCGTGTCCACTGTCAATTCCGACAAGAGCGCTGACCAACGGTTGTGCTTCTTCAAAAGCACGTCCAGTACCCGCTTTCTTGCGCTCAGAACGGTGTTTTCCTGACGCGTGTTCGCCATAGATTTGAGCTGGCGGTTGCCGAGCATGATTTCATTGGACAGCGTTTCGATCTCTCGGTCTTTTTGCGGAAGATCGACATAACGCATCACGCCATAGGCACCCAAACCAAGTGCAAGCAGCGCTGAACCGGCTATAAGGACGGGCTTTTGCCAGGGCGGTGGACCCATGGATAGGTCCTTGGTCATGGTTTGAGTAGCGCGCTCGTCAAAGAGCAATGGCACGCGTCCTTCTTTGTTCAAGTCGAGATCGACGGTGTAAGAAGGGTTCCAGCTCGGTTCAATGGACGAGCCCACGAGAGCGGCGAGAATCGGTCGCATGCGATCGACGATTTCTGTTTCGTCGTGTCTTATGTCGCGCATCGGATCGCTGATTACCGTGCGAATGTTCAGCTTATTGAAGAAGAACTGATCGAGTCCGGGCACCATGCAGCCTGGTCCGGCCAGGACGATCTGATCCATTTTTACGTCGCCGACTTGCGAGCGGTAGAATTCTAGAGACTTAGAAAGCTCGTCGGCTATGTCACTAAATATGGTGCGGGCTACTTGTGCCGCTTGACCCATTTTTAGATCGGCCGGATTTGGATTGAAGATTGAAATCTCAGGAAGCATGTCGAGGGCTTGATCGAAGGGAATGTCCAAGCTTCGCGAAACGGCCTCGGTCATGGTCTCTACGCCCAACATCACCGAGCGGCCAAACAGCGGCATGCAACTGCGCACAATATTGATATCGGTGGCATCTTGTCGCATATTCACAATCATTGAAAGATGTCCCGACGAGCCGAGATAGCCGGACAGTGCCATGCTTCGAATCACAGCCAGGGAGGAAACCTCGACTCTGCCGAGTTTTGCTCCGGCTGCGTCAGCCATGCGCCAATATGCTTCAACGATGTTGCGCTGGATCGCTGCAAGAATAACGTCGACTCTTCGCACGCCGTCGAAGTCTGTTCGCTCCGTTGCAGGCATGACAGCCCAGTCGAGGTTGGCATCAGCAATTGGAAACGGCACGTGGTTCGTCGCTTCCTGCGTAACTACATCGGCCAATTCGTCTTCAGGCATACCGACCGGAACCGGCATCAGACGAATCACGACCGCTTGCGCGGGAACCACAATGTTGAGAACAGGCGTTTGCCCGGATGGTGGCAAGCCGGCGTCGTTCATCAAATCGATGACGACCTCGCCAATCAGCTCGGGTTCGGCGACTAAACCTTCGCGAACGGCGTTGGCAGGAGTGGGCTGGCAGGCAAAGCGCGCCACTTCAATACCAGCTCGAGTTTTCTCCAGCTGCAAAAGCGTAATGCTATCGCTGTTTATATCCAGCCCTAGCGCTGGCCCTTTGCGTTTTCCAAAACCGAACAATTCTCAGTACCTTTTCTCATTGCTCGCCAGGGTGCCCAATCCTGATATCGGTCTACATGTTCAAGTTTAGTCCAAAAACGGTCATAGTAACGGACATAAATATGATCCTGAAATCCGCCAGACCCATATCGTTGCCAGCTGGAAATTACTGAATCTGTACTACTTTCGTGCTGCTTACATTCGCTCAGCTGGAAAAATCGAGTTGGGCATAATGAACATCGAAATGCCGGCTGCAATTGCTAGCGCCGGACCGAAGGGGAATGGTTTCGAGACTTTTTTGCCTGTCCATATGAAGCCCAGAACGCCGCCGCCGATGGCGAAAATTCCGATAGAGGCTGCCCACTGCACTTCCCATATTGATTGGCTGGATACTTTAGCAAGCATGTAGAAGAGGCCTGCACCGATGACAGCCATACTCGCAAAGCAAATTAGTCCCCACTTAATGCAATGTCCGAGGATGCCTGCTTTTTTCATTTCGCCTGCCAGGTAGAAACCACCGAGAAGCGCGCCCAGTATGAATCCGAGCATGACAGTAATTACCAGACGCTCCCAGCCCAGCCATGCCGAAACCAGCGCTGCCAGAACAGCATCGCCGCCGCCCATAACTTCGAATTCCTCCTCTACCGGATCGGGACCAACGCCAAGCGCATCGTCAATGGTGTCGTCATCTTCTTCTGCAACAAGAGCAGTTTCTCTTGCCTCTTTGACTTCCGGGTGCAATAGCGGATATATCTTCAGACCATAGAAAGCAATGAAATCAAAAAGTATATAGCTGCCGCCGATACCAGCCATGGTGCCTATGAAATCGTTGCGAACCAAACCGCTGAACATAATTCCCAAGAGAATGGAAGGATATGTAATTTCGTGAGGAATGAGCTTTTCGCGGAAGTCGGTGACCGTCACAGCGATAAGTACCGACGAAAAATAAAGCATGCCGAAGCCTTCCGGAGTCAAGCCGAAACGCCAGACGACAATCATGAACCAGACGGCAGTAAATAGCTCAACAACCGGATACTGCCAGGAGATTTTCTTCTTGCAATTCTTGCACTTTCCGCCCAGCAAGAAATATGAGGCAATCGGAATAAGCTCAAAAGCACCGAGTCTTTTGTCGCAGTCGAGGCATGACGAAGGCGGCCACAGCAGGTTTTTCTCGGCCAACGATCGGATGGCCAGAACGTTGAGAAAGCTACCAACACACGCACCCACAATGAATGTGAGCGAGTAAAGCGCCGCTGGTGAATCCGAAATAGATACGCTCATGTAAATT
>DTSE01000095.1 GCA_012965515.1 Candidatus Melainabacteria bacterium
CTCAGCATGTCATCGACGAATGGAAGCGGCCGATTCGGCTTGCATATGGGTGCGCTACAAAAGCTGACCGGTTGGGCACAGCGTAAGTCATCCTTCCGAAATAGTCACGGGCTCAACAGAGCTAAGTATTTTGTTTTGTCCGGCGATACCTTGGAGAAGATCGCCGAGAAAAGCCTTGGCGATGTGAGATTTGTCGGTTTGCTGGTGACGATTAACCGCCCGATGGTCAAAATGATGGGTGACGGCAGCTCGCGTGTCCCTTACATTCAGCCCGGTACGTCAATTTATCTGCCTACCCAGGAAGAACAAGATGTTTATCGTGCCAATTTCATGGCCCGCGACGCATCATCGAGAATACCTCAGGCAAAGAGTGACCTGGACTTGGTGAAAATGCCGAAGGTAGTCTTTGCTGAGTCAGCCCACCCAAAAGTGGTCCCCAATCACGAAACAAGTATTTGAAAAACAAAACGAAACCCGATGAAGAAGCGCCAGCTCCGAGAATTATTTTTGACGCGGAAGAAGTAACTAAAAAAGCGGTAGCGGAAATTCTTGCGTGTGCAGAACCGGAAGTCGAAGAAAAAGAAAAAGATACGGCTATTTTTGAACCCGAAGCACTCGGTGATGCCATTGGTGCAGTTGTCCAGTTAGCTGATTGCTGCCGCGTTCTCATCAACGAATCGACAACAAATGCCGATGAATTTCACATCAAGTTGGAAGCGTATATTTATGAGTCTTGGACAACTATCGCTGCATATTATTCGCAAAACAATCGCATCGCGCGGGTGATGTATCGAACAGATGGTCGGCGAAAACAAATTGACATGCAGCTGCCTGCTTCAGTCGTGAAAGAGATGGCGGAAGAAGATTTCATGCACAATTGGGAGCGGCACTACCGTGGTTACATGATGCAGCAGCCTTCCAGCATTTGGCTTGAATTCCCCGCGCGAACCATCTAGATTTAAGTAGCTGCATCGTCTCGAAAAAAAACAGCTGCCATTGATTTAAGCAGCTCAGCATTCTGACATGGGGTTTCGTTTTGTTTTTCAAATACTTGTTTCGTGATTGGGGACCACTTTTGGGTGGGCTGATCATGATGAGTGCCATTTACCTGATGGTGAGCCAGTTTGTATATGTTCAACAAGCCCATAACAGCCGAACCTGGACACCAGTGTCCTTGTGCGAAATCATCTGATTCAACTGGTCTTCTACTTCATTAGCTGTAACTTTCAATTCCGCAATCGCATCAGGTGCAAAGTATGATGCTATAGACGAATTACTAACAAAAATCTTTCTTCCCGAATTTTTTGGACGCCCAAAAATTGCATTTGTATTCACCGCAAATGGTGGCACTTATGCAGGAGTTAATTACACCTGGACGATCGATCCTCTTGGACCAAAAGATGAGGACATCAAAAGAGAGCATCCGCTCGGGTCAACTATTACAGCCTATTACGACCCGTCTAACCCCAGGGATTGCGTTATTCAAACCGGCTTCGGTCCTCACTTTTACATTGTTGTCATTGGTGCCGTGATTATCTTTTGCATCGGTATGTACATTATTCAGAAACCAAGAGAACTGATATAAATAGTTGACCAACAGGAACTATTCACATGCAAAAAATTAGTGGGATGTCTCGTCGTTCAATATTACTTTCAGCCTGTGCGGCAATGATTCTTGCTTTTCCGGCTTCTTCCTCTGCCGCTAACACCGAGTCGTGGACCGTGGGGCGCGGAGAGGCAAATGGTAAGCCGATCTTTGTGCGCATCAATATGGCAGTGAAACCTGCCGATCCGAAGTTTCAATATCGGGCGGTGTACGCAATGAATTTTTTGCATCCAACCAGGGACGGACGTCCTGAAAAGGATGAAACATCCAAAGCTAATGAAGTAGAAGACCAGTTGAATCAGATGATTTCGCACAAGGACACTGGTAAATTCGTCGCAGTACAGACACATGACGGTGTCCGTAAATTTCTCTTCTATGTCGAATCAGAGAAAGTTGCACGAGATGCTGAGTCTGCGCTGAAAGTGCCAAAAGATTACAAGGTTGCCCTCACCGTGGCCGCCGATCCTTCCTGGGTTGTCTATGGCAAAATCCGCGGCGAGCATGAACGTGTGCACGCCAAGAAATAAGTTCGGCCGATTTGACTAGGAAACCTGGTATTCTTCAGCTTCTTCACGGACGAAGGAAGGGGTTCTATCATCGCCAAGGTTCAAGAACCGACCTGAGATTGCCGGAACCTTTTCACCCGGCAAAATGATGCCGCGTAAGTTAAGTGGATCGACTGAGGAAACCTCAATAGATTTGAGTACATCAGTTGGCTGATCTCGATTGGCGCGCAGAGACTCAAGTGCGGAAGGCAGGGCGTACTGCTCGCCGGAGAAGCCGGCGACAAATCTACCTCCGCGCAACTCACCTCTGGCTTCCATACGTCGTAGAACAGTGAGCATTTCGCGCCAGGTTGGAACAGTTGTTTCGCGAGTCAGAAGATCTTTGAAAAGCACACCATATCGGTTTAGCAAGACCATGCAAGCACTTTCGATGGCGTCAGTTTCGTCGTCATTGGTAAGCTCTCCAAGCACAGACCAGCGTCCAGTGGCGTTCCTCGGACGTAAATCTCGAGCGCTACCTTGACCGCTGCGACGTTTTGGATCGATGAGAGAGCGCAGATTGTCGAAACCATCTGCGGTGGCAAGTCCGGCCGCGACAAGTTCCCACAGCGCAGCTTCAACTTCTGATTTAAGTAATCCTGTAAACTTCGTCAGGTCGTTGAAGAACAAGGCTCCACGCTCTGTAAGGTGTTTGAAAACCAAACGAGCGTTGCTGGTCAAACAGTATTGATCAATGTCTGCGGCAGAGCGTCTGCAGTAGGAAATCCAATCACATTCTTGCCGGACGAAGAAGGTCATAGGAGAGACGCTGCTGGGAATCACCCTCCTACTGCCGGCTTCCTTAATAGTTGGATCGGAACTGGAAAGAATAACGACGGACTCGATTTCTTCTTTCTTCGGTTTTATGTTTCGGCTTATCGGCATACCGTAACGCTTAAACGAAAAGCGTTTTGGCTGTGGAATCACTGCAGCAACTGTAGCCGGGTGAGGGGAAATTCTTCCCCAACCGATAAAGCCGGTCATGCACAATTGGTCTAAATCTTCAGAAGAAAATTTTCTCACCCGTTTGGACAAGATTTGGGACTCCCAGGCGTTTGCAGGCAGTTCGAATCCTTGCAGCTGGTTGAGTATTTGCTGCAAACCACGAATACCTACCAGTTGAGTTCCAGGAGCGACATGCTGCCATCGAGCAAGAAAGAGCATGAACTCTTCTTTGGAAACTGGTCGGATTTGGCGCCGCAATCCATCCACTGTCAGCCGATGTATGCGCGCGAGCAAACGGCGATCGCACCATTCTTCATCTAGTCCAGTGAACTTTCCACGCAATATTGAACCTTGAGACTCGATTCGAAGAAGCGATAGGTCTACATCGAATTGCGGCGCTGCAAGCAATTCGGCGATTGCCGAAGCTTTTACCGGACCAAGGTAGCTCATCCAGCCTCTCAACATAAAGTCGAAGGCTTCTTCTTTAGTAAGCTCTTTCTCCTGAATGTCGGGAAGGTCGTCTTCAAAAGCCGCTTCTGGGAATATCTGCAAAAATGCAGCCTTTCTCTCAGTCGCAACCCAGTAGTCATTGCCTGCAAAAGTGGCTACTCCGGCTCTCCTTTGTTTCATCAATTCACGGAAATGAATACTCCAGGAAGTCAATCCGCTTTCACGGACGGCTAAAGCTAAATGCGGCGGCGCAGCAATGACCGTATAGAGAAAATCGTGCAAGTCGTCTGCATTCCTAATGTCCGGCCAAGCTTCCATTTGCACTTGAGCAATTGCGTACTCGTCCAGACGTCCAGTCGTAGAAGCTATCGCATCCGGCAATACTCGTCTCAACTCGACAGCTCTGGCACGCCTTTCTTCCAGCGGCGCATCATCGAGATAGGCATAAGGATTGGCGTTTAAAATTTCATGAGAAAACACCGAAGGTGCCGGAGTGTCGATCGCAAGTGTGGCAATTTCTCCGTTTTTCAGGTTGGTCAGAAGTTCTATAAACCCTTCCACGTCAAGTGCTTCGGTCAATGCATCCTTCATCGTCTCCTTGACGAGGGGATGGTCAGGAATTTCGATTTCTCCTGAAATATTGTCCTGGCACGCCGCGGCTTTTGGGAAAACGGCGGTGAGCAAATCTTCAGCGCGCATCCGCTGAATTTGTGGTGGCACTTTCTTGCCTCCCTGAAAACGGAGAAGTGCAAGCGAGCGATTTGCTGCCCAACGAAAACGAGTTGTAAAAAGCGGAGATTGTAGAATAGCTTGTTCGAGCACATTTACTACTGTTTCTACACTCAGAAACTGAAACACATCCTCGAGCGGAAAACTGTGTCTCTCCGACAAAGAGATGTTAATGCCATTCTCAGTTGCTTGTGCTTGAAGTTCCAAATCGAAGTTGCGACAAAACTTTTTGGTGAGTGCCATACCCCAGGCTTTATTGATGCGACTGCCGAAAGGCGCATGAATAACTAATTGCATGCCACCAGCTTCATCAAAAAAGCGTTCGGCAATGATCAGCTTTTTCGATGGTACACCACCCAGCAAGGCTTGACCTTCTAGCACGTA
>DTSE01000096.1 GCA_012965515.1 Candidatus Melainabacteria bacterium
AGATCTGGATTAAAGCTCACCGGAAGTAATAAACGCGAGAAGAGATGAAACCCCGGAACTCTGATCACAGCGTGCGCTTAGGCCTTCCACTCATGATCAAGCATCAGTTGTCTTATACATAGCTCATTTGATACCCCAGGTTATCTCTTCATTTCTCAACAAACTTGAGCATCTAAAACCCGCACGATAAACATCTGACTAAACCAACCGACGCATGCCTGAACAGCAATCCAGCTGTTCGGGAGAACGCGTGGGTCGGCTCGTTCAGTCAGATATTCAAGGGACGAATTCGAGAGGGGCAACGCGCTCTTTGGCTTTCTCGAATTCGCCTCTCGTCGTGCGCCGCTCAGGCACGTGAAGCAGAGCTGACTCACCAATCCCGGTGAGCAGAACTATCTAAAAATTGGAGAATCTCATGAGCACTATCAAGGCAATCGCGTTGGCGAACAACGCAGGCGTCATGATCGTGTGGCTTTGGGATGAACTGATTTCGAACTGCCTGGGCTTCTCGATCCGCCGGATCGATGTCGCCACTGGCACGAAGACGGTTCTCAGCTCTCGCCTTGTTCGATTCAAGGGCGAGACGTCCGACGCCACCGAGAGTGATACCGACTCGCACCCGATTCAGGGCTGCAAATGGTTCGATGGCGTCGACGAAGGCGCCACCGTGAAGTACGAGATCGTTCCCCGCATCGGCAAACCCGGCAACCTCAAGGATGGCACCCCCATCTACACCAACGAGGTGACGCTGGGATTCGACTACGGTCCGTACGTCAAGGCCTGCTTCAATCGCGGGCATCTCGTTTCCACCCAGTGGGTCGCTGAAAAGCTCCCCAAACTGGCAGACGGCAAACCCGATCCGGCAGCGCTTGTGGAAGCGATCAAGGATCCGAACAGCGAAATCGCGAAGTTGCTTGGTGCGAGTCTTCCGACTTTCACCCGGCTGCCTTACGAGGACGCGAAGCGCATCGCCGGTCACGTGTTGGCTCTGTACTACGAGCTTTCATCGCCGGATATGGTCGAGTACCTCAAAGCGAACAAGGATGTTTGGAGCATGGTCCTCGGCAATGCTGGCAAGGACGATGCGACGAACGCCGAGGCGCGCGAGGCGCTCCATGCAGTTGGTGCGGATGTCACCGACCGCATGCTGCCGTCGTCGAATCTGCCGCACAACAAGTCGGCAGTCTTGGTTGGTCCTGATAGAAAGCCGGTCTCGTGGATGTTGCAGAGCGCAAACCACACGAGGACTGGTTACTACACGCAAGCCAACCATGCTCTCTACATCACATCGCCGGAATTCGGCGCGCATGGTGTCGACTACTACGAGCGGACCAAGGCAGACTGTGACGACGTTCAGTCGCAGAGCGCTGCCTACCGCAAGGCAAATGCGGCAGTGATGCCGCTGGTCGACATCGGTGATGGTACGGAGGTTCAGGCGGTGTTCTCGCCGTCGTCGGAGATGCGGAGCAAGCCGAAGGTCGAAAAGGGCCAAAGGACTTTCCCGCTGCTCGATCTGGCAGCCAGCACGAAGTTGGTGAAGGAACGGTTGCTCGCGGCGAAGCAGGGAGTTTACTTCCTCGCTTTCTACCCGGGCTCGCCGTCGTTTCTCGACGTCGCCACCTGGCTGCAGAAGAAGAAGCCGAACCTCTACATCCGCGGCGCGGTGTCCTCGGCCCAGGCGCTGCCCAAGCAGCAAGAGGGTATCGAGGATGACGCCTTCCCCGATATTCAGCGACTCCGCCAGCTGGGTATCAACGCCTCCATCGAGAGCCTTCTCAAGTCCGACCACCCGACCGAAAACGAGGAGATCAACGCCAAACCGGCGGTGGCTCTCTTCCGTCCTCGCAAGAAGACGCCGGCCATCATCGCTGCGTCCGCGTTCGAGGAAGGGTGGGAAGACTGGCACAAGGAGTTGCTCAAACTGCCCGATGCTCACGCCATCATTCACTCGAAGGTGATCGTCGTCGACCCCTTCGGTGATGATCCGTGGATCTTGGGTGCGGCGAGCGACAACCTGGGTCTGAAGGCGGGCATCGCCAACGACGAGACGATGCTGGCCATCCGCGGCAACAAGCGGTTGGCCCAGGCGTACTTCGTTCACATCATGGACGTGTACAGCCACTTCATGTGGCGCTACCTGGTGAACACCGGGCGCAGCACGTTCTCGGGTGAACTGTCGACGACGTCGACCTGGCAGAGGAAATATCTGTCCGGCCGCGCGCACGACGAGTACGCCTCGTGGATCGATGGAATCGCGGAGTAACGCCATTGTCTGGAGCTGTAAGCGAGTATTCGCGACCCAGCTTCCCTCAATGGTGAAGTGAGCAATCGAGTCGCCCGAAGCAATTTGGGCGGCTCTCATTGCGCGTGTCCAACGGTTGGACAGCAGGGAGAAAACGAATGTCTGCGGCATGTTGCCGCAGATGTTCGTCCCTGATGTTCCAAGAAGAAACGGGAGAAATATCATGAAATGCTACACAGCTCTCGGTGGCACTGTCACCGCCGGCATCCGCCTGCACAAGGGTGCCAAACCGGACGGAGAGCCCGGTTATTTCGTGCATGTCAATCCAGACCACTACGGCGAAGTGAAGTCAGTCGACGACCTTCTCCGCTACGGCTGCGCCCACTTCGAAGGCAATGACATCGTCGTCGATCGCTGCCTCTACGTGGATGGCGACCTCAAACCGGAGATGGTGCCCGACGGCAACGCTCTGGTGCTCGGCGCCATCGACCAGGGGCTGGCAGAATTCGGTTCATATGCGGCACCGGAAGGCTACCGCACGGCAATCGGTCCGAACCTCTGCTTCCAGCCGCTCGTCACCCGGCATCTCAACCGAGTCGGCGGCAAGACGACAGGCCATGAGCAGTACGCATTCCTCGGCATCTTCGAGGACGGCGACTGCGTCAAGGCCAACATCATCTTCGAAGACGGCAACAACCAGCCCATCGATTTGTGGGCCGACGGAGAACTGATCGGCTTCCGCGGCGGCGAACTTCGCATTCAGCCGGCGCCTGTCGGTCTGAAATCCACTCGGTGGCTGCGCACTGCGTAAGGCGTAACTAGACGCATGTCGAAGAGGGACGAGTATGGTCGGGTGAAACCCGCCTGCTCTGTCTCTCTTCACATTTTTGCTCTTTATACTATATTCGCTCGTACACCCTGAGCTCCGGTTGTTTATTTGAAGCGAACTAGAGTTACGGCGAGTTTCGAGTCCAATTTCTCGAACGTCTTGTGCATAATCGCTTCAGCTTGCTCAACATTGAAACGCCCAGAGCCGGTCCCCAAAAGAGGAAAGGCGATCGAGCTAAAACCGCTCTCCTCGGCAATCTTCATTGCGTTTACGATTGATTGAGAAATAGAGTCTTCACTCGCTTTCCACAACAGGTCTATGGATGCAACATGAATAATCGCTTTGAACGGCAAGTTTCCCGCGCCTGTTTTGCGTGCGTGCCCCAGCGGCAGTGGACCGGTTGAGCCGATTTCCTGAAACGGCTTCACTCCGCCTCGTTTTTTGATCGCACCGGACACACCATGTGGAATCAACATCCACCAAGGAATAATGTTTCGGTTCCACGCATTGACGATACAGTCCACGGGCTGCTCAAGCAAGTTTCCCTCAACAATTGAAATCTTCAATCGGGTCCTCAATTAGCCGAAATACTGCGGGACGTGCAATTCCAAATTCTTCATCAGATATTGCGTCTTGAACAATTCATGACCCTTCTTTGCCAGACTAGTGCGCCGATCTGCGTTCTCAATCAATGCGATCACTTTGTCGGTAAAGTCTTCCACTCTATCTGCGATCTCCAGATGGACTCCGTCCAGTAAATCAAGCCCCTCTGCACCGATACTTGTTGAAACGACGGCGCGCGAATGGCTAAAGGCTTCCAAAATCTTGATACGTGTACCGCCGGCTGACCGTAAGGGCACGACAACAATGTCGGTTTCGGCATAGAAAGGCGTCGTTTCCTCCACTTCCCCGACAAATTTGACACCCTCATAGAGCATCTCGACGCCCCGAGGATCAAGCACTTGCTTCCATCCGCCGCCCACGACGACAAGTTCAACAGGCACAGAACAACGCTCTTTTATAAGCGGAAAAATCTCGCGATTGAAATATTTAACTGCGTCTTCATTAGGGAAATATCCGAGACTGCCTACGAAGAGAAGACGCGCACTTCCTGTAGCAGTGCGCTGCGGATGAGGCAAAGACTTTGGATATGAATTGGGCAAGACGCGGACAGAAGCTTTCTTGAAGCGGGAATAAATCCCTTCCACTTCTCGCTTCGAAGAGGCAAAAATCCGATTGAAGCGACCAAGATACTGAGACTCCAGCTTTGCATAACCCTGCGCCTCAAGCTCCATTTCGCGAGCCAACTCTTTTTTCTCGCACAGTGAATAAACTCGCGCAAGTCTGGCTCGAGAGCTTGACTCTAGCTCGTCCAGATCAAGCCAGCAAGGTAGAGCGCCAATGTTTGGCAAAACATATGGTGCGAGGTAAAAGCGAAAAACAAAAACCAAATCCGGATTCAAGCTATGAATCGCCTTCTTGATCTTCTGGCGCCAAAGCGAACTGCACCATCTCCATTCTCTCGGTATATTCTTTTCGTCGCCGACAATCTTGACTACATCAAGGGAAGGCAAGTCAAAATTGTTCCAGTCTGGGTTCGGCACTGTTTTCCATGACTGGCAAAGCTTGACGACCTCCGAATCCGGCTCAGTGGAACGCGCGTTGTAAATCGGAATAACGAGAAGATCGACTTTTGCCCAGCGGGACAACAACTTCAAAACGGCAGCAGAACGCATAGCCAGACCATTGCCGGTAAAAGAAGGAAACACAGGTGTGACGAAGACAACGCGTTGGATCATAAACTCTTTCTCGCCAAGGCAGGCGTTCTGAAGATTTTACCAGTGTCTTTACCACCTCCGGTCTTCCAGTCCGACACCTAGAAACCACAGGTAAAGTACATGCGCAGTAACAAAAGAAACCGAACAGAAACCGCCCGATGTCAATATGTTATTGTCGCTCGAGTGAACAAATGGAGCCGGAGAATGTCAAACTCAGCAAAATTCAACGACAACTATGAAGCCTATCTTCTGGCTCAGAAGCAAAAGCGCTCAGATACAGATTCACAACGCCTGCAAGACCTTGAGTTGACCAACAAAACCAAGTCAACCGATTTTTCCAACGCCGGTCCGTGCAACACCAGACAGCAGAACTAGATTCTGAAGTTCTTACGGTCCCTCGCTGAGAAGTCGCTTTAGGCGTCGAACCCGCAACCAATTTCCAAATTCATTCTTCACCGGCTTTTCAAGCATTAGACGCTTGTCGTTGAACTGCGCACAGCGCTCAAGCGCGCGGAACCATGGTTCATTACCAAAACCACGCGCCTGATACTTATCGACCATCAAATTGAATACGCGCGAAAACGCCTCGTTCAGCCGGGTACACGAAAGAAGCGCCTCCGCGCCCATTCTTTCGCCAAAAGAGGCGGGCAAAGGCAATCCCTGCGACATAAGCGAACAGTACAACATAAGACATTTACCGCATCGACAGCAATTCTTGTCTCTATCGGCAGCCTCATAGCAAACGCGCAGATTGTTGTACCCGACCTGCCAGTCATAAAGATGCGCTTCCTTTGCCTCTCGACTCACTGATGCGCCGTCATGCACGATTGAAAAGTCATGACTGGACAAAAGATGATCGGTGACAGGATTGCTGCCCCAAGGGAAGAACAACTTATCATAGGGAAATGTCGCGGCGATAAGTCCTTCGGAAAAGCGACCCTTTAACAATGTCAGACAAGCCGCGATGGCCGCGGCGTGTGTCATTTCCCAGTCCGGTTCATACAGATTGCACTTCATGCGGATCAGCTCAAGACCGGCATCTGCAAGTGTTTGCTGCGCGATGTCAGCGGCGCGATCAAACTGAAGGTTTTGCTCTAGTGGGATATCAAAACCATGTATAAAAAGGCCTGCCTTAAGCTCTACCTCTCGCTTCCTTGCACCGCCTATGGTGCGAGCCCAAACAGTGTAAGTGCTGTCCACTCCTCCTGAAAACGCAGCCACCGCCTCATGTTTCCTCACCTGACACGAATCGTCAACAACCTCGGCGAAAATCTCAACGGGCACATATTTTTGAGGCGACCAGCAATTCCACACAGATTGAAACTCGGCAAGATTGCGCAGCAACACTTCCGAAACAGGACCGTGCACATGGATATCCGTCGGCTCCCGCATGCCATGAAAAATAGCAGCAAGCAGAAAAGGATCCATGCTGGTTGTAGTCATACTGAGATGCTTTTCCGGAAGCTCAAACCAGATACGGTGCGCCTTAGCGCGATCTGACACCAGCCGGCAGGAAAGCACTACATTGCCATTTTCAAAGACATCGCTCTCTTTGATCAGATCTAATCGGCGGCGAGAAATACTGGCGTCTCCTTTAACCGGCGCTTCCGTCATGCTATCCGACTGGTTCTTATCGCTCACTTTCGCAATCTCACTTCCCGCATCAGCGCCCGGAATGCTGCCTTCACACCAATGCGACGCGGCGAACTTTCGGTCTTTTCCAAGAGATTGTGAAACTCGCGGTGCAAGTGCTTGTACTCGGCTTCCAATTTATGAAATTCAGAAAGCAGATTTCGGTGCACATCGATATCCTTCACCCAGTGCTCCGCCAGGAGATCGATAATGGCAATCACATTTTCGGAATACAACTCGGGATATTTGCGCGCCAACTTGGTCAATATAAGCGGGTAATCTCTCCCGCGTCTGCTGGTACCGCTTTCTGCATGACTGCGATAAAGATATAGTGGCTCGTGCAAGTGTTCGAACCTCTTACCAGCATTGTGCGCAGCAATCCAAAAACAGGCATCTTCACCCAGGTCAAAACTCAGATCATATCCACCAACTGCTTCAAAAACTTCGCGCTTAATCAGCACGGGGTTTGGAGGAAACCAACCGGACAAGATGCGAATCGGATCAGTTTTCGAACAACATTCAAGCTCCACTAATCCGAACTTTTTCAAATCGCAGTAGATACCATCTGCATCACTGCTCAATAGTGCATCCACCATCTTCTGCAAATAATTCGGAACAATCACATCATCCGAATCAACAGGAACGATAAGCTCGCCTTTCGACGCTGAAAAAGCAGTGTTCTTCGCAGCTGACACGCCGCGATTTGTTTCGTGGCGAAGGATGACAATGTTTGTGAAACCCTCTGCAGTTTCTTGCAAAATTTCTTGGGCACGGAGGCGATCCGAACCGTCGTCAACGATGATTAGCTCCCAATGCGGATAGCTTTGAGCCTTAACACTCTCTACCGCCTCAATGAGATACTCATCCTGCCTGTAAAACGGCATGATTACGGAAACCAGCGGCTGATTTTTAAGTGGCGTATCCACGCTCGCCCTCAGAAAAGCCTGCCTAGTTTACCGCAGCGCATGGAGACATCAGACGGCTGCGCCGGCTCCTTAAAACAAGTTGATAAGCTATCGGCTGAGAGATTTAACCCAGCCTTTTTCCAACGAATCCAACCGTTCGGGAGACGCATCAGGCTGGCATTGCAGGCTGCGCAGCAAACGCCATTCATTCAAATCCTTATTGGCTGTCACTTTCTTTGCGCCAGCTTCCTGACAAAAATCCGCATAGATAGCCGCTGATTTCTCCCAGGAGAATTTGCGCGCCTGTGCCAAACCGGCATTTGCAAGTTTTTGACGAATGCCAGGCAGGCAAACTTGTACTAATGCGGACCGCAACTCTTCCACATCAGTGTCGCTTACGTATAACACGGCATCGCCAGCAACCTCAGGAATGGAGCTGTTTTTGCAAGCAATAACAGGGCACCCGGCGGCCATCGCCTCCAGAACAGGCAAACCAAAACCCTCATACTTAGAAGGGTAAATCAAGCACAGCGCGCCATTGTAAGCAGCACACAGCTGATCATCGTTCAAAGCCAAAAATCTGACATCCAGCCCCTCTGCTTGCTTCATCAGATTCGTCTCAACAAGCGTTTCATCGCTGCGCGTGACGAGGACTGAATATTGCTCACTCGCGGGCAATCTTTTGAAAGCTTCGAAAAACAGCTGTCCGTTCTTATGACCGTCTTGTCTCCCGACAAGCATGAAATATGGCTTCTCCAGAGAGTGCTCTTTCTTGAATGCGGCGACAGACGCAGCGGTCGCTGGTCGAAACACCGAATTTGCAGCGTTGTGAGCGATGCGTGCCGGCCTTGACGCTGAAAACGGATAGACTTCATGCAAATCCTTAAGCGTGTTTGCAGATACAGCCAGATAGCCGGAAGCATGCTGAGTGCAATAACGCTTTTCTCGAAGCCATGTCTCATCGCCCCCGAAGATTTCCAGAATCAGATCGTGCACAAGCAGTAAACTCGGCGTCTCCAGTGGAACAGTGTGAAAAGTCGAAATAAAAAGGTCAGCACCTAGCTGCCGGCAAGCATCTTCCAGCAAAAAAGACTCAGCCGCCGCCGCTCTGGAAAAGTACTGCTTGTAAGGCACGTATGCCTTGATACCTGCCAGTTTAGGTGCGCTCTCTTGCCTGTCCAGCACCACAATAGATTGTCCAAATCCGCTCTGCGCCCACTCTGCAAGCAAAGACGACCAGACTCGATAGATGCCGCTGCGATCACCAAACTGAAAGAAAACGCCGTCCAGAACTATAGTCGGGCTTTTCTTCTTTGACTTGAAAATCTCTGAGAACTTCACACTGAACTTCATTTAATCGCTGGAATTGCTCAAATGTTACTATGAACCTTCGCTATGTGGGCTCAAATACTCCCAAGACTGAAAAGACTAACGAAGTTTGTTCGCGGCAAGAGAATTGACGTCGCGCATACCATGCAGCATTCCGATGAAGTTTCACGCGAAAGTGTCAGTGCGACAGTGCGTGCTCTAAACAAAAGACACACGCAGAAGGATGCGCTGGCAATTCTTGCCGCCATGCTGCTGGTCAAGCCTGAGTATGGTGATTGCTTATCGATCTCGGCGCTGGAGAGAATCCGTCAAAGTGACACGGGTAGGGCACTGTGGCACCACTTCGCACTGCTCCTTCTCTACACCAGCCAGAAAGATTCAGTTGCGCAGTGGTTGAACGAAAAGCTGGAAAGCAGTCAGATACAAGATTGTCCAGCCGAACTAATCGAGCATCTTTCCGCCTGGCATCCGCAATTGCTTGCATCCGATTCCCTGCAAAAGGCAGCGGAGAAAAATCCGGACACAGAAAGGCTAACCGCACTTTACCAGAGACAACTATTCTACGAAAACAAAGAAGTCTACACTAGACGAACACCTCCCGAATCAATGCAAAAGCTGCTGGCAAAAGGAGGCAACATTCTTCTGGTCCAGAATATTAATGATGGTTTCGGCGATGAGGTACTCCGGACTGCCGCCCTTGTGCAGGGGCTTTTGGATACTCACCCAGAGATAAAAATTACGATTTTCACCGAACGGCCGTTTTTGTTCGATCACCCGAGAATACTCTCCCTCTCTATTAAGGAAACGGATCTTTTCCACAGACATTTGGATAAAGACTGGGATGGGATCATCAACTTCTACGAGCCTTATTTGCCGGAAAACAGTTTCAATCACGAGCTTGAACCATTGATTCAAGAACGCCTGAAGAGAAAGCAACCCAGCCTTTACATATGGGCAAGAAAAGACGTCAATCACAGCGTTTTCGAATCGGTCACACTGGAGTCGAAAGAATACGCCCACACGTGGGAACTGCAAAAACGCAAACTACCGCTCAATTACGAGACCACTATGAGACTTGCCAACCATTTGGGGCTGGCGCTTCGCACTGGTGAAAACCTTCCGGGCTCTGGAAGCATCTTTGCCTCGTCGCCCAGCCAAGCAAATCGCGAAGCTTGGCTGGCACTGAAAACAAGCCTTCAGCAAAGAAGTGGAGGGCAAGCGCGCCCTGTAGCGCTCGTAAATCCATTCGGTGGACAGAAGTTGCAGAAAGGGTTTCATTCACGCGACTATCACCGGCTGGCCGCCCTGCTAAATCAAATCACCGACGAAGGTTTCGACCTGGTCATTATTTCCAGCCGGGAAAGTTGGGGTAGCACGCACGAAGTCGACACAATCTTGAAAAACCTGCCTACAGCAGTTCGAGAGCACGCTGTTAGTGTGCAGAATGTTGATGGGCAAACAACTCAACAGTCCATGCGCCGAAATATCGACTTTATCTCTATGGCTGACCTTATAGTTTGCGTGGAAGGCTGGACAATGCACGTCGCTTACTCGATGGGCAAAAAGTTTCGTCTTTTTATGGCCCCTTTTTCGCAAAAGGCCGAATGGCAGCCACACGGAAGAACAGCGCAGCAAAGCCATCTCCTACGCTTGAGCGCAACTGCGCAAAGCACGAATTTCAGATTACCCGAGGCATCAGGTTCTACACCGCCAGTTCTACACTACCCTGAAAAGGACATGCTTCATGCCGCTTTCGAAATCTGGAAGAAAACGAGTGATCGCACATTTGCGCAAAGATTGCTCTACTGGATGGGTAGCCTAGATTCCGATATTCGCAAGTGGACAATCGAGACAGTAGGCACAATCGACTGCCGTTTTTTCCAGGCTGAACTTTTGAAATCCCTTAAGGACTGCAATCGCGAAGTCAGGGCAGCGGGCGCTCGCACACTACTTGCAGGCGGCATTGACCTGACAAACGAGCTGGGACCAGACTGGAGAGATGTGCTCGAAGCTTACGAGCTGCTCGGTCAGTATCGTTTCATGGAACTGGCAAAACTTGGTCACGCAGCCTATCTACCCTTGAGATCCTGCCTCAATAATGACGAATTCGAAGTTAATCGAGACGCAAAGATTATGCTCGAACGAATGAACATGAGCAGGCTGCAAGCGCACAAAGATCCTCCCAGGAATATGGTGCTGCCCAAAATTCTAATTCTTACTCCCGTCAAAAACGCAGCACATGATGCGCCCGGTTATTTCGAAAGACTCTTGAAACTGGACTATCCACGCCATTTGTTGTCCCTGGGAATTCTGGAGAGCGACAGCACGGACAATACATTTGCAGCATTCGAAAGTCTTGCCGAAAAACACAAAACGCAGTTCTCTAAAATCAATTGCATTCGAAAAGACTTCGGCTATGTAATTCCTGAAGGTGTGCCACGATGGCAGCCGAACATACAGTATCAGCGACGCTCCATACTTGCCTTCAGCCGAAATGAGTTGTTGCAGCGAACCCTCACTGATGAAGAATGGGTCCTTTGGCTCGATTCAGACGTATTGGAATTTCCGCCGGATGTTATTCAGAGATTGCTGTCATACGGCAAAGATATCATCCAACCGCACTGCGTCCTCAAATATGGCGGGCAAACATTTGATCTGAACGCCTGGCGCAACCAAGCGAGTCTCTTTATGCATGACCTGCGCACGGAAGGGGAGATCACTGAACTTCACGCAGTCGGTGGAACTATGCTGCTGATCAGGGCGGATTGTCATCGCGCCGGTCTGATTTTTCCCACTTCCCTCTACGGCAAGGACAATCCCAGAGTGCGCTCAAGAGAAGACATAGGACTTCCCGGAGAGCGTGGCGAGCTGGAAACCGAAGGTTTAGGCATTATGGCAGCAGACATGAACATTCAATGCTGGGGCTTGCCTCACCTGGAAATCATTCACGCCGATAGATAATCAGTCTTGAGAGCGAGTTCTTTTTATCCATCGTTTCAACTTCAAGTCTGCTCGCCGCCCTCTTCATTTCTTCAGTACGTAAACAGTCTCGCCGCAAGGCGTAGAGGCTGGGACATTCATATCTTCCCGCCAATCTTTGATAGAGCGAAATTCAAAGCCACAATCGAAACGAGCGTACTGGTTGAAATGCGGGCTCACTGCATCAAAAAAATCGTCCGCTTTCTTTCCCGCGCGCTGCAAACCATATGGCCAATACTCAGTAATCAGTACATTCGTCTGTGCAAGCGTTTTCTGCGCACCTGCAAAAATAGCCACTTCCGAGCCTTGCGCATCAACCTTGATTAGTTTGATACGGCTATGCTCCGCTCCTGCGACTTGCATTGCCTCATCCAGAGTCAGCGCTTCCACAGCCACTCTCCGGCGGCTTTCTTCACCATACATGTTCTGGCCACATTCCTGAGCAGAGCTAAACCGAATTCGGCTGTCGCCAAAATTGTCCGCAGCCTGCTCCAGTTCAAACACTCCCGCGCGCTCCAGCAAAGCTGCGTTAAAGAGACGGCAACGATCAACAAGCCTATTTTCATGGACATTGCGACAGAGCAGATCGTAACTGCGAGATTCAGGCTCGAATGCAAAAACGCGACCATTCTCGCCCACCAATTTCCCCATCACGACGGTGTACCAACCGATATTGGCGCCTACGTCAACAACAAAGTCGCCAGGCTCAACAACAGACTTGACAAAGTCCGTTTCTGCCTTTTCCCAGACCCCATCGTAGGCAATCGACCAGCCGATTATGTTGTCGCGAACATCGAAGTGAAAGATTCCATCAGCCGTCTGCGCCATTGCTTCACGAATGTACGTCCCGTCAAACAATTGCGAACGCAATTGAAAAATTCTCGCCCATTTATCTTCAGCCTGTGCAGCTGATACCGGAGGGTTCAATCTCGCTTTTAATTGTCGCAGTAAGCCAAGCATGAACTCCATATGCTAGCCCTAATGTACGCCCTTGCGACTGAGAAACAATTAACATCACAGCCCGCTGCCATAGCCTTTTGTAGGTCAGCCGTTCAAGCAAATTGAATTCCATGAGCGATCCAAAACAGCAAGAAAAGGAAGACTATGAGGTGGTCTTTTTCAAGAAACTACCGATCTGAGAATTGCGCAATCGATCCATCTACCCGCTACCCTAGCTAACCGCAAAAAGTGATTATTCGGCCAACGCAGGCTCACCAATGTAGTGTCAACTCCATGCGTCGACCGTTCCATGAGAACGTAGACAGCATCAGTGTTTCATAACCTGTGCTCGCCGAATACCTACCGCAAAAACAGGTTCTGCTATAACCTATAATAGAATCGTGTGCAAAAGTGATGCGCGGAAGGTGGATAGCCTCCTGCGCATCACGTCTGCTTCATCAATTACTGCACAGCTTCGGAGACCGGCATGCCGAGCATCTTCTTGAGCTCGTCTGCGGCCACCTTCAGTGCTTCCGGTCCGCGATCGCCTTCGACGAGAACGTCGGGTTCAATCGAGTTCTTCTCCGTCTGACCGCAGTCGCCAAGCCAGTCACCGCCCGGCGCGAACCAGTGGCAACGCGTGATGCGCACCTTGGCCTTGCCGTCGAGAACGTCGTACTCAGCCTGACCGATGCCCTTGCCGGGAGTCGATCCGCTGCCGACCATGAGCACCTGACCGGCAATGCCGTTCTGCACAAGCGCGCAGATCATCAGCTCGCCGGCACTGGCAGTGCGATGGTTCATCAGGATGACCAGCGGCTTGCCGGCAAGCAGAGGCGGGCGTCGAGTGCCGGGATGTCCGGTGCGCGTTCCATCGGGCAGCTCTTCGTTGGCGAAGAACTCGTCCTTCGTGACCGCGTACTGGCGCGTCTTGATGCCCTCTCCCTCTTCCCAACGGAACTTGATTGTCGCCAGCAACCCCTCTTCGAGGAAGAAGCCGCAACTCTCGAGCGCCTCGAACATCCTGCCGCCGCTGTTGTGGCGAAGGTCGAGAATGACGCCCTTGCAGTCAGCGATTTTGGCGACCGCAGCTGCGATCTCCTCAATCACGCCTTCCTTGTCGAAAGTGCTGATCCGCAAGTAACCGATGCCGGTCGGTGTGAGAACCGAGCTGACATCGGCAGGCGGCGTTTCTGCGTTGGTGTTGTCGTCGGCACTGTGCTGAGAGACGAAGGTCGCAGGCGCCACCACACGCTCGGTGTAGGTGTCACCCAAGGACGCCAGCATCTCGTCGGCGAACTTCAGCGCCGTCTCCTCGTCCACGATCTGCGCGTCGAACTTGTGCTCGTAAGAGCCCCAGCCCGCAAGCCTCTTCGTGTCGAAGAAAGTGACATTCACCAATGCCCAGATGGCATGGTAAAGTGCACGCCCCCTCTGGGAGGCGTTATCTACAGTCTTCATAGTGTCCTCCTTTGGGTTTAAAACAATTCGGCAAGCAGGCCGAGGCGCTGCTTACCGAATTGTTCTCGTTGTGATGCGGGCACACCCTACTAGTGCATGCCGCCGTGCAGCTCTACTGTCACTTGCGCGATGGCGGGATAGTCCTCGTACCAGACATCGTTGTTCTTGCCGGTGAGGCAATTGCAGGCGTCCTGCGGAACAGTGATGCGGCATTTTGGAAGTTTCTCAACCAGTCCCTGGATGGATTCCAGCAAGCAAGCATCGCTGTTGACTCCGCACATGCGGAAAGACATCGCCGAGAAGCCCTTATCGCTGCATGCCTTGAGGATTTCGGCAGAACCGTCATCGCCACGCTTGGTGATGATGTCGGAGTGCTCGTAGCCCTCAATCAGCGATGTGATGCTCTCGTAGGTGTGTCCCATTTCGTGCGGGTCGTACTCGACGATGATGACTGGACGTCCTTCCTCGCGAGCGCGAGTGACTTCCTGTCTGACGAAATACTGGGTGACTGCGTCCTGCGCTGCCTTGAAACCAGGTTGCATGTCCATGACGACAAGCACCGGTCCAAGGCAAAGGACCGAAGGGTGAATGAACGGCAATGCAGCCGCGACGCCGTGCCCTCCTCTGGCGTCTGTGTGTTTTGTACTCATACTTTGCTACTTTCAGTTAGGCGGCATGAGTCCCAGCACGACGGTGCAGGGTTTTTACGCGCGCGTTGATTTATTTTTTTCGAAGTTTCGGGTTATGGCCGGAGTGAAGGTTGAAGGTTAGTAATTTGAACCTACAGATGGCTTGTAACTCAGGCAAGAGTTATAAGTACAAGACTAAAAAACTCCGTAAGCCCTACGGGTTGCAGTTTTGCCCGGCTAGTCCGCCGGCTGCGAATTGCACGACGTGCTCAAACGCGCATGAATTTCCCCAAAGAAATGCACTTCAACGTTGACGCGAGCGACGCTAGCAACTCCTAGAACACTTAATTAGTGCCTGGCCAAGCTTATCTAGACCTAGCCTTTTGAGTTAGTTCGTCAAGCAGCGTTTTGCTCTGCGCAAATTGCGCCTCATTTTTGCGCGGATCATTTTCGACTATCTGCAAAGACAGCGTCAAAAGCTCCAGCGCTTCCTCATCGCGCTGCTGCGATGCATATAAATCCGCCAAAGAGAACAATGAAGTTGCCACAATCGGATGGTCGGCGCCAAGCGTATTCTGGCGTATTTTCAAAGCCTTGGTGTAGAGAAATTCGGCTTCGCGAAACTGCCTCTGGGCGCGGTACAAATCAGCAAGCATGCTCAAACTGTCGGCAACGAGCGGATGATCAGGCCACAATTCGCGGGCTTCGATGAGCATCGAATGGCGCAGCAAAACTTCTGCTTCGTCATATTCCTTGCGACGATAATGCCCCTGAGAGAGGAGAAGAAGGCTGTGGGCAATGTCCTGAAAGGTCGTCGGAGTTTCATCCGTCTTTAAACTCTTGCTCAAATCACAAGAACGATTGAAATACGAGAGCGCTTGCTCGTTTTTACCTTGCCGCATCAAAATCACAGCCAAGCCCATATAGGCAACCGCAAGCACTGCATG
>DTSE01000097.1 GCA_012965515.1 Candidatus Melainabacteria bacterium
GTGCTGGAAGCGCGGTATCGCAATGATGCGGAAAGCATCGAACGCACTCTGCGCCTCGAGCGTCCGGGCCATCGCCTGCTGCTGCTCGAAGGGCTGCAACACGACGAACGCCCGATCATGCTCACCGAATTCGGAGGCATCAAGCTATCCGCGGACGAATCGGCATGGGGTTATTCGGTGGCGCGAACCGAAGACGAGCTCAAGCAGCTCTACCTCCGGCTGATGGCGGCCATCAATCGTCTGCCTGCTCTGGCGGGGTTCTGCTACACGCAGTTCACCGACACGTATCAAGAAGCAAACGGTCTTGTGAAGATGGATCGCACGCCGAAGTTCGACCTGGAAGAGATGAAGCGCGCAACCTGCGGTTAAAGCTGGAAAGGCGCTCTTTCGATGCACACCTGATGGAAGGGCCGGGTTCAAACCCCAGTCCTTCCATTTTTTCGCCTGTTTATACTATATTCTTTCGTATCTACAATCTGCTAAACTCCTAATCGTCAGTGTCATCAGTGTTTGCCGCCCTTGCTCACCTTTCACATCGTCACGCTATTTCCCGACCTGCTGACCACATACACAGCGGTCAGCGTCATTGGTCGCGGAATCAAGGCAGATAGACTAGCGGTAAAAACCTACAATCCACGCGACTTTTGCGCGGACAAGTACAAAAAGGTAGATGACACGCCTTACGGCGGTGGCGCAGGCATGGTCTTGAAACCAGAGCCATTCTTCGCCGCATACGAATCAATCTGCCAAACTGTCGGCGAAGAAAAACAAGGCACCATGCCAGTCCTGCTCATGAGCCCACAGGGCGAACCATTTAAGCAAGAGACCGCTCAGACTCTTTCAGAACACACGGACATTGCCATTATCTGCGGTCACTATGAGGGTTTTGACGAGAGGATAAGAACTCTAGCTACGCAGGAAATTTGTATTGGCGACTATATCCTCACAGGCGGAGAACTGGCCTCGCTTGTGATCATAGATGCCGTTGGCCGGCTGGTTCCTGGAGTTTTAGGCAAGATCGCGTCTGTGCATGATGAATCGTTTTCCGACGGAATTCTGGAAGCTCCTCAATATACAAAGCCACCTGAGTTCAGAGGCATGGAGGTCCCGGAAATTCTTCGTGGCGGTGACCATAAAGCAATCACGACCTGGCGCCGCAAACAGGCGCTGATGCGGACAATGAAGCGTCGTCCCGATCTGCTGGAAAAAGCGGAATTATCAGCTACCGACCGCAAACTTCTCGATGAGATTGAATTAGAACTCGACGGTAACTAAGGCGCCTTAGCGAACCAGTGGGAGGGTTTCCGGGTATAACATCTCGGGACTTCGGCTTGCCGTAATCATGGATCAGGAAAATACACTCGATTCAAAATTGAGAGTTGCCGAAAATGCGCTCATGCAATGTCCAATGTGCAAGGCGCTTTATGCAAGCAGTGTTGCTTTTTGCACAACCGATGGAACCAAACTCGAGAAAAGTGACTCTGCCAGCATCTCTTCAGCGGTGTTTGCAGAAAAGTACGAAATACTAAATGAGATCGGCCGCGGTGGCATGGGCACGGTTTATCGTGTGCGCCAAATTATGCTCAACAAAATCTGCGCACTCAAAGTCATTCCAGCGGAGTCACTCAATGAGCTGTTAATTAGCCGCTTTCAGCGCGAAGCCAAAGTGATGGCGGCACTAGACCATATCAATTTGGGACGTGTAATAGACTTCGGCGTTTTTCAAAACCAGCCTTACATGGTAATGGAATTCATAGATGGAACTCCCCTCAACAAGCTGATTTCAAAAGGCGCCTTAAGACCGGAAGAGGCAATAGACATTTTTGGACAAGTGCTGGAAGCCTTGTCTCATGCGCACAAGAAAAACGTTTTGCACAGAGATGTAAAACCCAGCAACATCATGATCATGCAGCTAAATCCGAAAGCCCAAACAGAAGCATCACGCGTCAGCAGAGCAATACTCCTAGACTTCGGAATCGCCAAGAAATTTGACAGCGAAGATGAATCAAGTGAGGCGGATAAGAATAAAACACAAGCCCTGACGCGCACCGGCGAGATGATCGGCAGCCCGCTCTACATGAGCCCCGAGCAGGCACGCGGCGAAAAAATGACACAATCTTCCGATCTTTACAGCGTCGGATGTTCATTGTTTGAAAGTCTAACTGGAACACCTCCATTTGTCGGAAAGTCTACGGTCGACACGCTCATTCTGCACATGGAAAAGCCCCCGCCCACACTGAAAGAAGCATCATTGGGCAAGGACTTTCCAGCCGGACTCGAAAGAGTCGTAAACACGCTTTTGGCGAAAAATCCACAAGCCCGCTATCAATCTGCCGATGAAGCAAGGCGCGCTCTGGAACTTGCACTGACAAGTGGAGCAGAAGCCCTGGGACCTATCAAGCCGCATCAAGCAGTCAATCCAGGAGTGGTGATACTAGGGGCGATATCATTGCTTGCCACAATCTCAATCGCCGCTTATCTGACCACACAGGGCGAGCGTACACTGAGACAAACCGCGCTGCCCCCTGTGGACACTGACACAATCAAGTTGGACAAGACAGCAATGGCAGTTGCTGATGGCATATTCACCAAGGACCTAGAAAAGCAAAAGCAGAAAATTCAGAAGAGAATTCAGAACTCCGATACAGATGAAGATGATGAAGAAGACGACGAAGACCCCGTTCACTACAAGCTGGAAGACGAAAAGCCGCTATACGCTGACAAAATACACGGCAACGAGCGGATTCTCCCGCTCCGGGGGAGATCTCTCACCCCTGAAGAAGTGCGCCTGATTGAAAAAAACAAAAACATTGAAGTGCTGGGGCTAGTTGGTGCTACTTTCCCGCACGAAATGCTGGGACGATTATCCAGCAAAGTACAAGTGCTGCGACTCTCCGACACCCGACTGACCGATGATGACCTGAAAAACGTAGGTAAAAACATTTATCTCAACGTGCTTTTGATGAATGCAAATCCAGTCTCAAACAAAGGGCTGCAACACCTGACTCAACTTAAATTCCTCTGGCAGTTGGACCTGGGCAACACGCAGGTTAGCGCGGCAGGAATTCGTGAATTAAGACAACTGCCAAGTCTGATGCAGCTCTCCTTGAAGAACAGCAAACTCATCGACGATAAAGCCGCTGAAGAAACATCAGCATTGGTCGGGCTGCGCTCACTCAATATCAGTCACACCAAGGTAGCAGGCAGAGGTATTGCGCAGCTTCAACACATTCCAATGCTGGCTACGCTGCACATGCAATCGAACCGCCTTTCTGATAAAGACCTGGCTGGATTGCAGCATTGTATCGGACTCAAAACACTGATACTCACACACAATAAGATTTCAGCCGACGGGCTGAAGCACCTGCTGCCGCTCAAACACCTGGTTAGCCTTGATCTAGACCGCAATCCGATTACCGATGAGGGCGTAGACCATCTTTTGAAGATGAGACAATTGCAACGCTTGAACGTCTCCGCGACAAAGCTTTCAAAAGAAGGCGTCATGCGCCTTTCCTCGATGCCAAACTTACAAGAAGTCCTGGTGCGGAACATCAATGGTGTTGATGAAGTTTTTGCTCATGAGTTTTTGTCACGCTGCAAATCATGCAACAAATTTGTCTACTTAAAGGCAAGAGACCAAGACTACAACCGCAAGGAATGGTATTTAGACGAAAAGAGAAGACAGCGCGAAAAAAGCGAACCTGCCGTCACCGTCGAGTAATATCCGCCACCCCCGAAACACCGTATTCCCGTATGTTCGCAGGCGCGGGGTATAAGGAATTATGGGGGTGAATTCTGAAAATGGAGCAGGATAAAACACAGCACCTGCAAACAAATCAAGAAGAAACATTGCTGCGAAAGTGTCCTCAGTGCGACACCATATTCAGTGCTATTGCTTTTTGCCCCAACGATGGCACAAAACTCGAAGCACACCACGCAGATGGAATGGGCAATACGCTCTTTGCCGACAAATATGAGGTCATTGAAGAGATCGGCAAAGGCGGAATGGGAACAGTTTATCGCGCCAAACAAGTTTTGCTAGACAAAATTCTCGCACTCAAAGTTATCCCCTCACACTACCTCAACGAACAGCTCACAGTACGCTTTCAACGAGAGGCTCGCACAATGGCCTCTCTCGATCATCCGAACCTTGCTCGTGTATCCGACTTCGGAATCTGGCTAAATCAGCCGTTTATGGTCATGGAGTACATCGAAGGCAACTCACTGTCCAAGCTTATTTCCGAACGGGTCATTCCACCTGCGCAAGCAGTAGAGCTGTTCTGCCAGGTTTTGGATGGACTCAACCACGCGCACCAGAAAGGCGTGTTGCACAGAGACATCAAACCAAGCAACATCATGGTACAGCGTGTAAATGGCATCAATAGAGCGATCTTACTCGACTTCGGCATTGCAAAAAGGATAGATTCGGAAGATGGCGCAATTGCAACACAAGCACTGACACGCACCGGCGAGATGATCGGAAGTCCCCTGTATATGAGCCCAGAGCAAGCTCGAGGAGACAGACTAAGCGAACGCTCCGATCTCTATAGCCTCGGTTGTGCCCTATTTGAAAGTCTGACCGGGACACCCCCTTTCGTCGGAAAAACTGCAGTGGAGACGTTCTACTTGCACATTGAGCAAACACCACCGACTCTAAAGGAAGCCGCTTTGGGGCGTGATTACGCTCCTGGGTTGGAAGCAGTGATAAGAAGATTGTTGGCTAAAAATCCAGACGACCGCTTCGCATCGGCTGAAGAACTCAAGCACGCTCTGGCGCTTTGCTTGCAGAATGAACCAACTGCTCGCGAAGTTAAGATCGAAACAATCAAGAAAACGACGTTACCGGTTCTTCCCATCGTCATTCTCAGTCTTGCATCTCTCATGCTTCTAGGCTCCGTGGGTTTGCTATTGCAGCAAGGAGAGAAGACCTCAAAAGAGCAAGCAAAAGAACTCACCCTACCGCCGGAACCTGCGATCAGGCTCTTCTCGCCCACAATACCGGACAGCATCATTAGCAACGACAACGAAATCTCATTGCACGCAGAAGCAAACAGACATGGACACGTGACCAGAAGTAGGGTTGGATCGCTGGTTTTCTACAAGCAAGTGTTGGACGAACGAACAGCCAAAGAGCTGATCCAAGAAAAGGGACTGCAAAAACTTGGAATAAATTACAGCACTTTTCCAAAACATCTGCTCGCAAAACTACCCCAAACTCTGCACGACTTAGAGCTTATAGGAGTAGGGCTCAACAAAGAAGATTTCAAGGTAATTGGGAAAATTCAAAATCTGCGAGAACTGAATGTGCGCGTCAACGTTGTCGACGCAAAGTGTCTTCAAAACCTGGCGACTCTGCAAAAGCTCGAAGTGTTGGACCTCAACGGCACTCACATTGACGCGGCAGCTTTGAAAGAATTGAAACACCTGAAGAGTTTGAGAGGTTTGATCCTATCAGACAATGAGCTAATTGATGATCAAGCAATCGTCCCTATTCTTTCTCTGAAGCAGCTAGAATGGCTCGACATCAGCAACACACGCGTTACGCCCAAAGGACTCAAGCTTCTCTCCTCACTGAGTTATCTAAGAAAGTTGGGTGCGAGAAAATTGGCTCTTGGTGATGACGATGTACAGGTTCTGAACAACTTCAAACGAATAAAGATATTGAAACTGGCAGGCAATCCGATTTCTACTTACGGATTCGAATCGCTCAAGCCGACCCCAATCTTCACCGAATTTGATTTAAGCGAATGCCCATTAGAAGACGATGTAACCCCTCACCTCTTGCGATTCAAAAATCTGAAAGCACTGCACATTTCTCGAACCAGAATAACTCCTCAAGGGTTTCTCAAACTGCACAAACTGCCACTCAGCGCCATTTGGTGCAAGAAGTGCAATCTATCGATAGAACATGCATACCAGTTTCTCGACAAGTGTCCCACGTGCAATGTGGTCTATTACACCCACAACGATGATGATGCCTTCACGCGAGAAGACTATTTGAGAGAGAAGCAAAAGCTGAGAAAGTCGAATAAGCAGCAATAGCTCCGTCACGCAGTTGCGCATTGCATGCGCTCTTCGCGCGAGCGGCATGAATGCCGACCCTAAGAAGAACAGCGACAACTGTAATGGCGATGCCATGCATCGCCCGGTGGCCGGCATGTATGCGCTCCTACTCAGAAAGGTCTGGTTGCTTCCACTGACGCATCATGTACAAAATTCCGGAAACAGTAAGAATGACATTTTGAGCCAGGATCGGATAAGTCCGGATCGCCGTTCCAAAGATTGAGAGGTTGAAACTAATGAAACTCACCAACGGATACAGGAGCATCGTCATGCACCAAACTCGATAGGCTGTGTCTTTCGACTTCATGACCACCGAAGGGCTGACGGAGGGAATCGTCAAAATTGCTGCAACTGCCAACAGCAAACAGTCATGAATGTGAACATGCGGCCCACAGAAAAGCGAGAGCACAAGCGTGACAGACATTGCCCAGCCATAAAGCTCCGGCTTCTTTGCCGACTTAAGCCATAACCACACAGCCAAAGCCAGACCAATCAAAAGACTGACGGTGCCAAAAGCCACGACAATGTTACTAGTCGGCATTTGCAAAATATCGTACATAATCAACGCACGCATATTCACCTGCTCAGCCGGTGAAATAGCTGTGTAATTGGGTGATGTGTAGACCTCCGACAAATAGTGCACATAGTCCGGCAAGACATGAAAACCAAATCGCGCAACCGTCGCAACTCCGACAATCCCTGCAAGAGGAACCGCGCTGGCAAGCACTTTCCAATACCTAAGGATGAATACCGGAATAGCTAGAAAAATTGCATAGTGTGGTTTTACCACTCCCAGAACACCCAAGCACAAACCGGCAATGATGAACCTTTTCTGCAAAAATGCCCAGCAATAAAGAGAGACCAATGCAAGCGCCACATATGAAAATTGCCCTGCCCTAATCGCCAGCAAAGCTGGAGTATTAGCCACAAGCGCTACCATGATCGCGGCGCGATCGATCTTGCTGAATCTTTCCTGCGCCCATACCAACACCGCCGTTCCAAGTAAGCCAATCGGCACTGAGACGAACTTCCAGAGGACGTACGCATCTGTGAGCGACAACATGCTCAGTGGCGCAGCCAGAAGATAAAACGTCGGTGGGTACGGAATAGCCCATGCTATGTCGGTATGCGCAGGAGCAACAATCTGATTCAGCGCCGTCAGTTGTGTATTGAAATCATAGAGATTGGCGCCGGCAGCAGCTAGACGAGCCGCTTCGTAATAACCAACAAAGTCGGCCAAACGGAGAGAGCCTTCGCCGGTCATGATCATGTCCGGGTTTGTCGTCGCGAAGAACAGTAGTACATTGCCAGCCCAGGCAAGAATCATCGAAAAATACGCAAACTGAATCTTCGAGGGACGAAACTCCTTTTTCGAATTGTCGGATTTCGAATTATCGGAAACTGAAGCAGAGTCGGGCATTTTCGGAGTTCGCCAGCGCAGAGTTATCCAATTCTACCCAAAACCAACTGGGGCTCATCTACGTTTTGCAGGACCGCCATACGAAATACACAAAGCCTGAGGCCGGCCCCTACAGTTCGCAGTTAATGCGCCCACACGCCAATCGCGATGCGCCCTGACGCCACCTACGGGGTTAAGTGGCGGCAATCGCCGGGCACATATAATAGAGTTAGAACTAATAACTCATCATGGCACTCATTTACTAAGTCAGCAGAAGCTTATTCCACGGCTATTTCGAGCAATAACTCTATATATTGAGTTGCTTGCGCATGACAAGGAGCGATACAGGACGACATGGCAAAACGCGTATTGGTTACTGGCGGAGCTGGCTTTATCGGAAGCCACCAAGTCGAAGCTTTGTTGCAGCGCGGGTACGATGTCGTCGCTTTCGACAGCCTGACTATGGGCAAACGCGACTGGGTGCCGGCGAAAGCAGAACTGGTCGAGGGCGATATACGCGACCTGGAAGCCTGTCGGCGCGCCATGAAAGGTTGCACCGGCGTGTTTCACCTGGCAGCAATGAGCAGATCCGCGGCCTCGCTTGACAATGTGGACATTTGCACGAGCAACAATATCATCGGCACGCAGCACGTTCTCACTGCAGCCCGCGAAGAAGGCGTAAGCAAGGTCATTTATGCCGGTTCCTCGACCTATTATGGCAATCAAAAGCCACCCCACAAGGAGGACATGGCGCCGGATTTCCTCAACTTCTACGGGCTCTCGAAATATGTAGGCGAAGAATACTGCCGGCTTTTCGATAAAACCTACAACGTGCCTTGCAACGTGATGCGCTATTTCAACGTCTACGGTCCGCGCCTTTCCGGGGAAGGTGCATATGCGCTGGTGATGACTATCTTCTTGAAACAATTGCGCGCCGGCAAGCCGCTGACGATTCACGGAGAAGGGTTACAAAGCCGGGATTTTATTCATGTACGCGACGTTGCCAGAGCCAACATTCTCGCATTCGAATCACCACTACACGGACGCACATACAATGTCGGCAGCGGCACTGCTGTCACCGTCAAGGAGCTAGCCAACAGGATTTCCACGAATCAGATTCACGAAGACAGGCGCGCCGGCGACGCGGAAATCACACTTGCAGATATCAGCAGGATCAAGGAAGAACTAGGCTGGAGCCCGGAAATTTCGTTTGAGGACGGAATGAAAGAGTTATTGCAAGAGCAAGAAACCGCGGCGCAGCAAGCCAAAGCAGGAGCGGTATAGGATGCAAGCACCAGAGAAAACCAAAACTCTGGGCAGGGTCACGTCCCTCTCTATCGCCGCTCCCGCTTACAACGAAGGCGAATCCATCGCGTCCATAGTCAGTACATGGAGCGAGTATTTAAGCCAGATGGAAAACCTGAAGGACTTCGAAATCGTCATATGCAATGACGGCAGCAAGGACGATACAGGCGCCATTTTGAGCGAAATGAGCAGAAAGGATCCTCACATCAAGCCGCTCAGTTTTACGGTCAATCAGGGCGCAGCGGCAGCCCTCTCGCACGCGATCCACAATACGCGGCACCCCTGGGTATTGCTGCTTGACTCTGATGGACAGTACGAAATAGAAAACATCGTCAAGCTGATCGCTGAAGTTGAAAACCACCAGGACAGCAAAGCCGTGATTGGCGTTCGCACACACAAACACGATAGCGCCTTCACACAATTCGGTTCGTCCATGAGCGGATGGCTCTGCAACCTCTTTCATGACACTCACTACCGCGATTTCAATTGCGCTCTGAAACTTGTAGACGGAGAAATCTTGCGCTCACTAACGCTCGAAGCAAAGGGCCTCAACTATTCCGGCGAAGTTTCCTCCAAGCTCATCGAAAGGGGCATTGTGTTCCGCGAGGTCGAAGTTGAACACAAGAAGCGCGTGTCCGGGCGCAGTTCATCTCAAAACCTCAAAGCCGCATGGCACAGACTGCTCTTCGTAATGTATTTGGGCTTCCGGCAGTTTTTGCTGCACCAGAAGGTTCTGCAGGTCAAGAAATGATGAAAGCCCCTACTACTCCAGGCTCTTTGCTTGCTGCAATTGCTGCGATGATGCAAACGCAAACTCGCCACGGCAAAGACGGCAACACGGACGGCTACATCAAAGTTTCTCTGTTCTGCGGCGGACGTGGCAGCGCCAGCTTAATTCAAGAATTCACGAACAGCCAGAAAGTTCACCTTTCGCTCATCGTCAATGGATATGACGACGGGCTTTCCACCGGCGAGTTGCGCGATCTGGTGCCGAACATGCTGGGCCCTTCCGACTTTAGAAAAAACCTTTCTCGCCTGCTGGACTTGCATTCGAATGAGCAGTACACCTTGCAACAAGTGCTCGAATACCGCTTTCCCAAAGATTTTTCGGCTGTTGATATTCGCGCCTTCGAAGAATACGTAGACAACCCGGATGCGCAACATTGGCTGCCCTCGCCACTGGATACGCTGTTCGGAGAAATGCAGGTAAGCGCGCGCAAGGCTGTTTTGAAACGTATAAAACGTTTTCTCGCCTACAAGCGCGAGCACGAGCAATCCTTGAATTACTCGGACTGCTCCCTCGGAAATCTCGTGTTTGCTGGCGCCTATTTAGAATCCGACAACTTCAATATTTCAGTGCGCAACCTCGCGTCTGACTTCGGATCGTTCTCAGAGCTTATCAACGTGACCAAGGGTGAAAACCGCATCCTTGTTGCTCTGAAAACAGATGGCGAGCTGCTTGCGCGCGAATCCGAAATTGTTGGAGCGCAAAGCAAAACACCAATCGCAAAACTGTTTCTCCTCGAAAAAGGGCTTGACGACAACGACAAAAAGGCCCTTGCCGACATGAATTTCGACCAAAAGGTCGAATTTCTTTCCGCCAGAAATTGCGAAGTCACTATCTCACCAGATGCGGATCGAGCGCTGAGAAATTCCGATGTAATCATCTTCGGACCAGGAACGCAACACTCTTCGCTCCTGCCCAGCTACTTCACAAAAGGTCTGGCTGAGGCTATTCACGAGAACACTGCTGCCACCAAAGTCTTTATCGCCAACCTCGATGAAGACGCGGATATTCAGGGTTTAACCGTCTCCGATCTGATCGACAAAGCGCTCGAGTTGATGGGTGATCCTGACGGGACTAAGGGACTCATCAATTACGTTCTGTGCGACTCTGCAGGGGCGTCTCGCAAGGCAGGAATACTACCTGGCAAGGCGTCAGGGGAAACTTACAAAGGCGCCAAGATCATCACGGGGGCTTTCGAGAGTTCCACAAAACCGGGCACGCACAATGGCTATAGCGTAGTTCGCAAAGTACTTGAACTTCACGAACTGGATAGAAACAAGACTACAAATTTGAGTTCGCTGGAAATTTATATCGACTTGCGCAATCGCAGCCAAGCTCTGGAAGCGGTTCTTCAAGAATTCTCCGACTTACCCTGGACCGAACAGTTCAACAACGTGCAGCTGCGCGTCAACAGATTGCCTGAAAAAGACGCAAAACTTCCATCATACGCATCAATCGCAAGATCTGACTATAAGGGCTCCTTTACCGAAGTCGATGCGCTTCTCAACTGGCTTGCACACAGCAATTCAGAATACCTGGTCACTTTGACAGGCGACGGGCAGTACAGGTTGGCAGATATTTTGATCGGCATTCAGGTATTAAAACTCGGCTCATTCGGTGTACTCTACGGATCTCGAAATCAAAGCCGGCGCCAGTTCAATTCATCGCTCGATTCGGCTTACGAACACTGGTTATTGCGTTCGATCGGCTGGTCTGGAGCATTCATTTTCTCTGCTTTCTTCAGCTTGATGTCGCGCCACATTTTCAGCGATCCATTCACGGGATTCCGCATATACAGGCGCAGCAAATTCGATGAGAAATTCATCGAAGCGCTGAGAAAACGCGGCTATGTGCCACCATCGACAGTGACACGCCTAATGCTAAAGCACAGAATTGAAATTGCGGAGATTCCCGTGAAATACCGGACATTCCGTGGTTTCACACGCCCAGGGTGGCGTATCTGGCGCGGCTTGCGAAACTTGCTGGGTATCATCTACTAATGCCGAAAACCAGCCGTCATCATGCACTATTGCAAGGAGTGACTTGCTTCCTCTTTGACCTGGATGGTACGCTCATCGACAGTAGTCCTTGCCACGAGCGCGCTTTCCTCAAAACGCTTGAATCCGATCAACCGCATTTGGCCGGCAGTTTTATCTATGAAGAACACAAAGGAAAGAGCACAAGAGAGACTTTCGAGGCGCTCGGGGTCAATGATGTTTCTCTGCTCAAACTGATGACGGAAAACAAACAACGCCTCTACCGGCAAATGGTCGAGGATGGAGAAGTGGTTGCCTTCCCCGGCGCGGAAGAGCTGCTGAGCGCGCTACGCAGCGGCGGGCATCGTCTATGGGTGGTGACCGCCGCGAGCCGGCACTCCGCAGAATCGGCACTGTCGAAGCTTGGATTAATCAGCTATTTCGAAGCGCTTATCACCGGCGATGAGGCATCAAAAACAAAACCGGCTCCCGATCTTTACCTCAAATGTCTGACCGATCATTCGATACAGCCGCGCACCGCCCTGGCACTGGAAGACGCGCTTACTGGTATACAATCTGCACAAGCGGCGGGATTGAATGTACTAGCTGTCAACAACACCGAGCTTTCACACTTGCCCGAGTTTGTCGGATCGCTGAAAGACCTACACGAAGCGTGGCTTCGTCTACAACATGCCTAGAGTTTGCTCAAGTAACGAGAATTTGCCTGAATCATGACCAGAATTTGCTCAGTAATTCCAGCCGCCGGTCGAGGCAGTCGCCTGGGGTTAGATTGCCCAAAGATACTTGTGCCGATTGAGGATAACCTCACTGTATGGGATGTTTTACGCAATTCGCTGGCACCTGTTTCAGAACGCATTCACGTAGTCTTAGCACCGTCAGCGATGGCACAATTTTCCGGACTGCAGACAACCGTCAACGGGCAATTCAGTGTCACAACGAGCGCGCAAGCAGTGCCGCTCGGGATGGGAGACGCGATATTCGGCGCCGAGCCCTTCTGGCGTGATTTCGAGACGATCTTAATTGTCTGGGGTGACCAGGTGAACTTGTCGGCGGAGACTTTGAAGCAGGTTGCCGCCCGGACAAGCGTGGACAAAACCATGGTATTGCCGCTGGTTGAATGCCAAACGCCATATGTTCAATACGACCTTACTGACGGTGTTTTGACGCACGTCAGACAGAGCCGCGAAGGCGATGCTATGGACCCGGTCGGTTTTAGCGATGTCGGTGTTTTCGCTCTTTCAGTACCGGGACTTCTCGATTGCTGGCACCAATTCGTCAAGAAAAGCGCAGTAGGTGCGCAGACAAACGAACTCAATTTCCTGCCGTTCCTTCCGTTTCTTTCACACCACTGCCGGTGGAATCTCCACACCGTCATTGTCTCTGATCCCGTAGAAGCGCTCGGCATCAACACACCAGAAGATTTGCAAATTACCAGAGAGCGTTTTGCCCGCTTAAAGCACCACAGATAAATCAAAAGACTGTTGGTGCATAAGCTCTGAAACCCAGCTATAATGCTGCGTGGCAAAACCTACGCTCGTATATCGTATTGCTATCAAACAATAGCCAAGGAGTATAAATGCAGATCCATCCGCTCGTTCCAATGCGCAAGGCTGCCACTCTTTTGGGCGTGGAGAAAGACCAGCTCAAGGCAAAACTCGCATCCGGCGAAATTAAAGGAGAGCAAAGACGTGTCGGCTCCAAGGACAAATGGTTTGTCTATGCGAGCGAAGTCAGCAATCGCATTGACACTGAGCGTTTGCCGGAATTGATGAAACGCACCGATGGTCAGCTTGCACTGGAAGTGGAAACAGTGCCAGAGGCTGATCCTGCAACCCTGGAAAACCTCGACACTTTCTTCGAAGAAGCTCGTGTAGAGCTTGCAGCGCCAGCAGTTCAAAATGTAGAAGTAACACCGGAGTTTACAGAAGTAAAAGCAGGATTGCCTGCCCCAGCCGATTTCAATCAAGTTTTCGAATCTTTGACGGTTGTTTTCGCACAGCGACTATCTGACGAGTATCAGAAAGTTTTGACGGCAGAACAAAAGGCAAAAACAGCTGAAACCCGCGTCAAAGCCGCAGAGCAGCGCGCAAAAGCCTACGAAGAAAACATCAAGCGCCTGGAAGTTCAACGTGACGAAGCGCAGTTTCTGGTTGACGAAAGGAACTCTGCGATTGCTGAAATGGAAGCGCAGGTGCGGGAATTGCAGCAACAATTAACCGCGAAAAAGCCAACTTTCTGGCAAAAATTCTTCGGCACATAGTTTCATCGGCGTTTAATCTGTTCGCCACAGATTCACCATGGATGCGCCACTGTAGCGCCATCGCATCGCTGTAAGTTCGTGCAAATTGAGGCACACAGCGTTTTTGCGAGTACAACATGCAAGACCTAAATCCATTTATTTCGTCGACTGCCGGTTTAGCATCCTTTCAGTTCCAGCAACCGTCCAAACCAACATCAGCACAAGTATTCGAACCGAAAGATGCAACGTCGCCAAACGTTGCTGTACCGTGGATCAATCCGCTGGAGCCGATGTACAAGCATATCTCTCGCCATCTGCGCACTGAGATTGAGCGCGGGCGGTACAAACCCGGCGAGAAGCTTCCATCTGTTCGAACGATGGTCGCGGACTTTGGCGTCTCACATCCTACTGTGCTCAGGGCTCTCGAAGAACTTGCATCCATTGGATATGTGAAACTCGTTCAGGGCAGCGGTTCCTACGTCAGTCAAAGAGCCCATGCATCTGGAGACATCCAGCCAGTAAACGTTCAAATCTCACAAACACAGCAGTCTGAAGAGGGCACAGGAGAATCTCTAATCCCAGTTGCCGCCTGGCAAAGGTGCACAAGAGTGGCATTACAGGAGGTTTCAGCCACGCGAATCGAAACACCGCAACCGGGCGGCTATGAAAGTGTAAAAGCTGCTATCGCTAGTTACATCAGACGTTCGCGAGGCATCGTTGCCGACAAATCTCAAGTAATAATCACACCGGGCATTTGGGCCTCGCTGGCTCTAATCAACGAATTGTGCCTATCACCCGGCGATAGCGTCGGCGTAGAAGATCCAGGTTCGTTCAAAAAACGGAGGATACTTTCCGCTCAAGGAGTCGAAATGATTCCGATAGCGCTAGATTCGCAAGGCATTTCAATTGATGCGCTAAAGAGCCTGGAGTCTAGTATTAAACTCTTACATGTCTCACCCAATCATTGCCCAAGCGGTATTACGATGACTGAGACTCGCAGACAAAGTCTTCTCAATTGGGCTGAATTCCACAAAACGCTGTTGGTTGAAGACGACTTCGGTTCAGAATATTCGCTAGGTACGAACAGTCAGTCCTCGCTCTTCAGTCACGCAGACGCTGCTGTGATTCACATCGGCGGATTTTGGGGCTCACTGCATCCGCTCGTACAGACAAACTATGTTCTGCTACCGCGCGCATTGGTTGATCGGGCTCTGCAATCGGCGACATTGCGAGACCACGAACAGAACCTACTGGAACAGCGCACATTAGAGCACATGCTCAATGAAGGACATTTGGAACTGGCACTAAAGCGCAGCAAGAAGACATGCATGGAAAAGCGCGTCCTTGCGTTATCTTCACTGAAACAGACGATGGGGACACGCGTGGACATCATCGGAACCAGCGTCAACGGCAAACAACTTCTGCGGTTTCGCGAAGACGTTGCAGCAAGAAGCATTCACACAGCGGCACTGCGCTCGGGCTTGCCTCTATCAAACACAGCCGACTACTTCGTCCATGAACAGCCAAGCAACGACTTCCTTCTGTCGTTCACCTCGATGGATACAAAACGGATCTTCGATACCGTGCTCCACTTCGCCGGTTTGATCAGGTAAGTACAGGTTCACTAGCGTTCGGCTGCCAACCAGAGAAAAAGAGAGTGCTTTCTCACGCCACTGTTTACCTGACTGGGTACGCTCCAGTGAGGGAGAGTGTCCTGGGTGCCGCCACCACTTGCAGTAGTAGGGTCTTGAAAAAAAGGACGAATAGAAGAAAGCTTTTGCAGGTCGATTCTATTCGTCACTAAGCGGGATCGCTTAAAAGGCG
>DTSE01000098.1:0-936 GCA_012965515.1 Candidatus Melainabacteria bacterium
AGGGACGAAGCCGCGAGACTAATGTCTGTCGGCGAAGGACACCAGGCAAAAATGATCGGCGCGAAGTACCGCATCGTTACTCCACTGACAGGAGCTGTAATCTTGCAGTCTGTCGAAGAGTACAAACGGGCCGGACTTGATCCAGGGCAGTACAAGGACGTTCAAGCACCCCTATCTCCCGCTCTCGGAGGACCAGGTCTTGTGGGTGCGCCGATCGATCCTCGCTACGGACAATCGAACGAAGTAGGTCAGCTAGCCGACTTCGGATACGACACCGCGCGAGACATTGTCAGACTGGTAACAAGCCTCTCAGCGTTTATTTTGCTCTTCGTCGCAATAGGCTACTTACGAGGACAGAGGAAGATAACCAATGGTGTGCTTGTAAAAGCTGCAGCCATGGTTTTGGTTGTGCCGTTTGCAATTCACCTGATTGGCATTTTCTTTATCAACAACTTCGGAGGACTCGGAGGAGGAATCTAAAACTTTTCGCCACGCGCCAGGAGAAAGACGCCGGGGAAACCTGGCGTCTTCTTTTTGGTATGATCTTGCAAAGAAAGGGAGTCCCGAGCTTGTCAGACGAAAACGCTTATGCGGTCTTAGAAATCGCCGACTACAGGCGTTTGCTGATTAGCAGACTCATGGTCACAGTCGCCGTTCAGGTTCAAGCAATTGCGATTGGCTGGCAAATCTATGCAATTACAAATAATCCTCTATTCCTGGGCTTTGCAGGATTGGCAGAGGCAATTCCAGCAATTGGAGTAGCATTGTATGCAGGGCATGTGGCTGACGTCGTAGACAGGAAGCAGATAGTTCTTTGGTCAGTTGGCACACTAGTCATCAGCTTAGCGCTTCTCTGGGCATGCACTTTGTTGATGCCTGCTGATTGGACTCTTGTTACTTGTTTGTTCACTGTGATCGCAATCACAGGAGTGGCGC
>DTSE01000098.1:987-4600 GCA_012965515.1 Candidatus Melainabacteria bacterium
ATTTTCGGAACCGTCTCGGATATCGTCCCCCGGCATCTAATGGGCAATGCGGCAGCGTGGAACAGCACGGTTTGGCAAGCATCCGCTGTCATAGGTCCAATCTTCGGCGGTTTGCTCTATGGTTGGGTCCAAGCCGCGAACACTTACATGTTTTCGACAATTCTCCTCGGCTGCGCCTTCGTCAGCTTTTCGCTCATCAAATCAAAATCAGTAATCAATCCGAACAAACATGACACTGTTCTCGAAAACATCAAGGAAGGCTTGCAATTTGTGTTTTCGAATCAAATCATTCTTGGTGCGATGGCACTGGATCTATTCGCAGTGTTGTTCGGTGGTGCGGTGGCATTGATGCCAATTTTCGCTAAGGATGTTTTCCACTGCGGTCCGCAAGTGCTGGGCGTGCTTCGTGCAGCCCCCTCTGTTGGAAGTGTGATCACTGCAATCGTATTGACACGTCACCCTATATCGCACAACTCCGGCAAAATCTTTATGCTTGCAGCTGCAGGTTTCGGTCTTTGCATAATCGGATTCGGACTGTCGACCAATTTGTATTTATCACTTGCATTGCTGGCAATAAGTGGTGCACTTGATGGAATCAGCGTCTGGGTGAGGAGCACAATTTTTCAATTGGCAACCCCGAACGAAATGAAAGGCCGCGTTGCAGCGGTAAACAGCATGTTCATAGGTTCTTCAAACGAAATCGGCGAGTTCGAATCAGGCACCGCTGCAAAACTAATGGGACTTGTCCCGTCGGTTGTGTTCGGCGGAGTGATGACGTTGCTCGTTGTTCTGGTAACTAGTGTCAAGGCACCGAAACTGCGCAACCTTCACATCCACGAACTGTACAAAGAACCAGAACCTGCAAGTTAAGCCCGAGCCCAAGAAAGGCGGCAGGCTATCAGCTTATCTTCTGTTAAAAACCAGATTCAAAATTACTGTTAACGCAATACTCAGAACAATACTGAGCACAATGCTTGGTCCCCAAAGTATTTCCATGATCTTTCCTTCCAATTCCATTGCGGTCTGTTGATAAGGACTAAAGGTTCTTAAAACAGTTCCTAAATATGGAAAGCTCTAAGCCGGCTGGAAGCCGGCGATCACAGGACTCATCGAAACCATAGCCGGAGCGTATCTTCCGCTGCAGGGGCGGCATTCTTGCCGCCCGCAAAGGCGCATACAATGCGCCACCACGCAAAACAGGCGAGGCAGGCCTCGCCCCTACATTAAAACAAGGATTACCGGACTACGATTCCAGAGGCAATGCAAAAGCAAAGGTACTTCCTTTACCTTTCTCGCTTTCCACCCAGATTTTGCCGCCGTGCATGTCGACGACTAGCTTGCAGATCGTTAGTCCAAGCCCAGTTCCGGTTATCTGTTTGGCACTACCTGACGCCTGGTGAAAACGTTCGAAAATCTTTTCTTGCTCTTCTTTGGCAATTCCGGTTCCGAAATCTCGCACAGAGACTTGCGCCACTCCATCATGCTGTTTCAACTCAATCTGAACCTTTGCATCACGCGGGGAATGTTTCATTGCATTGGAAACTAAGTTTGTAACTGTCCGCGAAATCAGCTTCGAATCGACCCTCATCTGCAAGGGCTCTGCTGTAACTTCCAGTTTCAAACCAAACTCTTCAGCCACTGGCGTGAGAGTTTCTACGCACTGTTTTACAACCTCAGCGAGATCGGTGTTTTCCAAATCAAGTTCCATCATGCCGGATTTGATCTTTTCGAGCTCCAAAAGATCGTTCGTCAGATCCAACATCTGATTGCAATTTCGCTTCGTGCCGGGAAAGAATTTCAGTCCTTTCTCATTTAGGTTGCCATAGTATCCATTCTCGATGAACTGAAGAAAATTCTGCATCACAGAAAGCGGAACCCGCAGGTCGTGCGTGACCATCGCCACTACTTCTTGCTTCAAGCGCTCAGCTTGAATGCGTTCGCTCTGATCGCTGATGATACTATAAAGTGCCTTCTCGTCAGGCGACCAACGAGCCGACCAGAGCGCATCAAATGTGGTGCCGTCGCGACGCTTCATTGTTACATCCAGATTCTTCGGCTCCGCACCTTCCTGCTGCGTCAACATAAATGTGTAAGCCGTGTCAATCTCGGATGTTTCGATCAAATCAATAAATCTTCTTCCAACCAAATCCTCGTTCTCAATCTTGAACATCGATGAACAAGCAGGATTCGCGCGCATAATCGTGCCCTCGCCATCGATAGAAAAAATGCAGTCACGCATGTTGTCAGTGACAGCCTGCTCCTTTCTAACGGACTCCTTCAGTGCATTCGCCATGTTGTGAAAAGAAGCATCAAGAGCGCCCAATTCATCAGCACCACCAGTAGGAGGATTCAAGGGAAGATCGTTTGCCAACCGAACGGCATTCTCATTGATCTTCTTGAGCCTCAAAATAATCGTGCGCGTCAAATAGAGTGCCAGCAGTCCTGCAAGCAAAAGATTAACTCCGGCACCCGCGAATACCAACTGACGAATCTTTGTGCGAAATTCTCTCTGCACTTCCGGGCTTCGTGCAGCTTGAGCTTTTTCGGACTTGCCAATCTCGATCATTTCCTCCGACATGATGTTGACCGCGCATGCACGCAGTTTCCACCAGAGTGATTCGCGTTCTTTCCAATCCGCACTGCGATGCTCCTGTGAATCACGCAACGCGGTAAATAGCTTTAGCGCTTCGTCGGCTGTGTTCCGAGACTTCTGAACAATCGCCATCCTGCGACTGTCATTGCCAATCAGTGCCTCGATTGCGTCATAGTCCTTATGCAGCCGCGCCAGTTGAACTTTGAAATCCGCCTCAGTCGGCGCCGCTTGAACAAGCGCCGTTTCGTGACCATACATCGATTCAATATCGAAAATATCATGCGCCAGTTGGTTAATGGCGTCAGAAATTGCCCGCGATTTTATGGACCTATCCAGGTCAGCTTCGGATTGCGCACGCAAGTTTTCAAGCGCCCCAAGCAAGCCAAGTTGAAACATCAACGGCACAAGGCACAGAACTACAACTCTTGCTGTGAGCGAATTTGCAAACATCATGGCGACGGTTGAAGCGTAATTGGATATGCTGTTGCCAGGGAAGTGACTATTGAGTCTATTCGAGGTCTTGGAAACAAGCTCATGGCGAAAGTCTTACTGGTGGAAGATGACGAAACTCTGTCGGCGATGATCATTGATTGGCTGCAGAACGAGCGCTTCCTTGTAGATGCAGTCGCAAACGGAAATGAGGGAATGAGTCTCCTGAAGGTCAATCAGTATGATGCGATCATACTCGATTGGAATTTGCCGGGTATGTCCGGCGTCGATATCTGCCGAGCATACAGGGGTGCGGGTGGTCGCGCGCCTGTGATTATGTTGACTGCCAAAGCGATGATTTCCGACAAAGCGCAAGGCTTTGACTCCGGGGCTGACGATTACCTGACGAAACCTTTTGATGTGCGCGAGTTGGCGATGAGGGTTCACGCCTTGTTGCGTAGACCTGCCACCATGCCATCAAATGTTTTGCGCGCTAAGAACGGTCTAGAGTTGGACCCACAAAAACATCGTGTCACGAAAAATGGAGAAGAAGTTCATTTGCTGCCTCGTGACTTTGAGCTTTTGCAGCTG
>DTSE01000099.1 GCA_012965515.1 Candidatus Melainabacteria bacterium
TGCTGCTAGAAGCAAAAGTCCAGCAAGAGCCAAAAGAACGTATTCATACATCCGAGTCTCCTTAAAGACTTAGGAAAGCGAAGCATTGCATTGCCCGGTGCCAAGAGCGTGTCATGACAAAACCGCGGGCGGCCTTGGAGTAGACAGTGCTGATGCACCTTTCTTGTTTTGTGTTGTGCTTTTACGGGTTTTTCGGAGAAATGGACAAAAATCGGTTTGAGCTTAGGAACTTACGAGACCAGCATCAATGGCTGGCATAGATTTGGTGGGCATTAGCGAACCCGCGCGAATCAAGGCTGGACTGCCCGCAGTTACCGCACCAGCAAAAGGTTTCGAAACATTGCTAATGGCGTCCTAGCAGAGCCGCATTACCTGTGATGTTCCGTTGCATTCCACAGGACCAGGCTGCCAAGCAGCTCTTTGGCATCGATGACGACATTGCCACCATTGCCGCAGAATTGCAGTTTTGTCTACTTGCAACCAGGCAAAAGTGTGCAGAGCCAGATACAAGAAGCCTCTTGGCATCCATCTTTAGATCATGGCTGGAGATCTCCTAGTCTCTAAACGTTCCCTTGATTTTTCTTTCTTTTTCGCTTAACCCATCCCAAGAACTCCTCCAGTTCTTACTTATCTCCAGCGCAAGACCCGAACAAAGCTCTCCCTTTGAGCTTGGATTCGGCGCGCGCACATCTACACGACGGGAGCTTCTTCTCTCCGTCGGGGAAGCCGTTTTTGCTTCTCAAACCTGCAACGAAAAGAGGTATATACATGCGCAAATGTCAATCTGCCGATCGCAACCTGTGCGCAGGTGGCGACAAGATCGCGGCGCTTTTCATCGATATCGACGGCACTTGCGTTGTCTGTCAGCCCTACTGGGACGGAGCCTTCATCGAATTCGCCAAGCTCATGCAACTGTGCAGGCTGGGCTCGTTCGATGATGCCATGGACGTCCTGAAGAAGGTCTACTACGGCAGCATGCCCATGCGCGGGTTCGAGCGTCACCGCTTCGGTGAAGCCCTGCACGAAGCCTACAGCGAAATGTGCAAGGCCAAGCGTCGCAAGCTCGACCCGATCATCGTCGACATCTGCAAGAGCATCGGCAGCCGCCCGTTCTTCCGCAAGCCGGAAGTCTTCGAGCACTGCCTGCCTGTTCTTGCCCGCGCCCGGCACAACTTCCTTCTGGTCGCTGTCACCGTCGGTGACCGCGAAGCGCAGAAGTACAAGATTCGCCAGGCCGGTCTCGACGCACTGTTCGACCACACCATCATCACCAACGCCGAGAACAAGGCGGAACTGGTGCGTGAAGCCATCGAAGACATGGGCATCGACCCGAATGCGTCTGCCTTCATCGGCAACAGCATTCGCTCCGACGGTGCCGCTCTGTCCGAGACGAACTTCATCTACCTGCCTCTGGAACTGAGCCTCAGCCGCCCCGGCGATGCTCTTCCCGAGTCGAAGTTCCGCAAGTTCGAAGCCAAGGACTGGCGCGAAGTCGAAGAGCGTGGCATCGTCCGCCTGCTTCGCCAGCGTCAGACGCACATGGAAGGTCAGCCCGGCGAGTTCGGCAACGAACTCGAAGAGGGCTGCACCAGCTGCGGTCGCTGACGGGTCAAAGAAAAAGAGCCGCTATAAACGGCTCGCCGGGAGCGATGGCTGCGTTCGTCATCGCCTCCCAGAGCACTGCGCCGGGTGCGCGCCAAATATCTGGCGCCACCGCGGGCAGTGACGCAACCAGGAGAAAACGATTTGAAAAGATACCACGAAGATCGCGGTCTTATGAGCCGCCGCCGCAAGTTCTACGCCCATGTTATGCATGCGGTAGTCGATTCGGCCGGACGCTTCCGCAAGCGCAAACCGCTCGATTGCGGTCGCGCTCAGTGCAAGCTCTGCCACGGCGAAAAGCTCTACAACCGCCCTTCCGTGAAGGACCTTCGCGCAGACGAAGCGTTTCGGTTCGAACTCCAACTGGTTCACGCGCAGTAATTACGCGCCAACTTTTGCTCGCAGCAAAAGTCGCAAGTAGAAATATTTGCAAGTAGAGAAGGCAGGCAGGCAGCGCTAATCGCAAGGTGACGCTTCCTCCTGTCTCGCCCAAGGGGCAAGACATCGTGATCAACCTACTCGCCAGAATTGGCTTAACGGCGCTGCTGTTTAGCTACATTTTCCCAGCGCTTTTCGGCGCGTCCGTCCACTTTACTGGCAGCTTTTGGCCAGACGCCGTGCTCTACGGAGCAGCTTTCGCCGGCGTCTGCTTCCTGTTCGATCTGGTGCTCGCATTTGCCATCAACCTGTTTGGCATCGCGACACTGGGGCTCGGCTACATCCTGGTCGGCATCTTCCTGCTCTTCGGATTCTGGCTCATCCCAGCTATCCAGTTGCAGGTCTTCGCACACTATTTCCCGAACGTATTTTCAATTGCCGACTGGGGTCACGCGATCCTGGCCGGCCTCTTGATCATGTTCGTGAACTGGCTGACTGCACCGGCTAGGCCGCAGCGGCGCCCCTCGAACTGAAGAATCGCCTTGCAGCAATCGCCTAAACAGCTGATTGCCGGGGGTTGAATCGGTTAACCACCGACTAAACCCCGACAGAGCGGGAGATGCAAACAAGCGTCTCCCGTCTCTGTCATTTTTTCCAGACATTCTACGATACAGCACAGTATCTACTTTTTTGGCTCCCGCTCACACTTTCCAAGACATCGCATCCGTTATAATCAGCCAGCATTTTGCGCACTCTCTCGCGTTTCAAATCCGTCTTTTGCTGGAACGTAAGTAAGACAAGCACAAAAATGCCTCGCCGAAAGGCGCCCATATGCGACGCCTCGCTCTAGTTCTCTATTCGTCCAAGGAGTAAAAGAATGGCTGATGTCCTCTGTTTGGGAGAAATTCTGGTCGACTGGGTCTCTACTCAGGTGGGCGCAGAATTGGATGAGGCAGCAACATTCACCAAGGCGGCCGGCGGCGCTCCAGCCAACACCGCAGTCGGACTGGCAAGACAAGGAGTCGCTACAGGTTTCATCGGACGCGTTTCCGACGACGAATTCGGCAGATGGCTGAAAGGCGTTTTGGAAAAAGACGGCATCAGTACGGCGCTTACAGTAAGCGATGCGGAAGCACAAACGCGCATGGCTTACGTTGTGACCACAAAATCAGGCGACAGAAAGCTGGCCGAATTTACGAAAGTGGCTTGCGCAGACGTGCGCCTGCAAGAAAACGATTTGAACCCTCAAGCATTCGCCAAGGCAAAAGTACTTCACTTCGGTTCGATTTCGCTCATCGCCAGCCCGGCCAAAGAAGCAACCGAAAAAGCCGTCAAACTTTCACGCGAAAACAATATGGTCGTTTCTTACGATCCCAACGTTCGCCTCGGTCTGTGGCCTTCGCCGCAAGCCTGCAAAGACGCCATTCTGGGCACTCTCAAATGGGCTGACATCGTCAAAATCAACGAGGACGAACTCCAATTTCTCACCGGCTCACGCGACCTGCAAAAAGCTGATGAACTCAGGAAAGCTCATGACCTGCCGGTTCTCATCATTACCCTCGACTCGCGCGGTGCCTATGTCACCAACCGAGAAGGCGGCAAAGTAGTGCCCGGGTTCAAAGTAAAACTAGTGGAAGCTACAGGCGCCGGCGACGGTTTCAATTCCGGAGTAATTACTGGTTTGATGCCTCTCATCACAGATGAAGAACGACTCAAAAAAGCCTCGGGCAAGCGGCGCCAATTGATCGAAGGAATCGATCTGAATACTTTGTGCCAGATCATCGCTCGCGCAAATGCGATAGGAGCCCTGACTTGCACCCGCGCAGGAGCAATTCCCGCCCTTCCGACCACCTCGGAAATTGATACTTTCCTGGCTGAAATGACCGCCAATGCACCTGTCTAGCCTGTTTCGCGCAACAGCTAGCGCAGCCGGTTCAGCCTGACAACCAACATCCTTGCAACCAAATTACTCTTGCTGTTAGGGTCAATTCGTTCTCTTTTTCACATCCACCCACCTAATTCCGTCCAAGTAGCTCAGGCAACCTTGCACAGCCAGAAAAGCCCTCATTTGAAACCGCCCCGGTTTCAAGCTGCGCACCGCCTGCTTGCCTGATTTAGCTTTGAATGAATCTTTGCCGCTTGCTGAGCAGACGGCGTAATTTTTTAGTGGAGACAACCATGTCGCTCACACTCTATCTCTTCATGGCGCCCCTTTTCCTCGCCTGCTTGCTCTTTGCACTGGGCTGCGCCACGGTGATCTCGTCCAAACGCGGCGGGCACCCCCGAACCATCTACTGGAACAAGATCTTCAGTGGACTGGGCTATCTGTCGCTTACTCTCCAGGCCGCGCTCGCCATGCCGTACCTCCAGGGAATGCAGCTCGTGGCCACTCTCATCGTCGCCATCGCCTTCGCTCTCTTCGGACTCTTCATGCTCAACTGGGGCCTGAAGTTGCGCAAGGCAGCCAAGAACAGCAAGTAAGTGCCGAACCAATTGCATGGTGAAACGTAAAAGCTGCGAAAAATATTCGCCGCCTGCGTTTTCAAGCACACTGGAAATAGAGCCTGAAACCGGCTCTATTTCCTTTTTTTCCGCGCTCTACGATATTCTT
>DTSE01000100.1 GCA_012965515.1 Candidatus Melainabacteria bacterium
GGCGTTCACATGTGAAACACCAGAGTCGTAGAACTGGAAGGTTCAAAACATCAACAATTTCGTCAAAGATGTCTCAACTACACTCAGGAAATTCAAACCGGACATCAAGATTTCCGCAGCGGTCTATGGCATGCCGCGCCGCCTCAGAGTCGCCGCCATTCAGCAAGAATGGGAAACATGGGTGGCCAACGGCTGGGTCGACACACTCAATCCAATGACTTACGTCAAAGACCCAAAAGATTTGACCACCGCCGCCTCATACGTTCGCGAATCGACGGCCGACAAAGCGCTGGTCTATCCCGGTCTTTCCATCCGACAATTGGATACGGCGGGACTAATCGAGCAGTTGGACTCGGCGCGAGAAACAGGCACCCTGGGCACGACGATGTTCGCCGTGGCTCACCTGGATGACAAAAAACTCAATGTGCTCAAAGTCGGTCCCTACAGAAAGCAACCGCTGCTTACGCCTCAGGCCGAGCCACTGAAGGCGAGTCGCTTGCTGGTAGATGATTTCGCTGCGATGGTCAACCGTTATCTGCAGGACCCTCGCACTCACATTCTCTCCGACCAGGCCAGCACCAACGATGTGCTCTCGCAAATCGACGGCATCCAGCGTTCGCTGCATCAGCTGAGTGCCGCCGCTTCGTCGGACGAGATCGAATCCGTACTCAAGGATGTCACCAGCTTGCACTCGACGATTAAGAACTGGCTCAGGTTAGAGGCCTTTATTCAGCGCGGTTTCCGTGCTCAATACATTGCCAGCTATTTGAGCCAGGTGGAAGCGATACTTTCTTACGCTTCTCACAAAGTGAAGTCACAAATGCCCGCACCAATCGCCGGAGCTGCGCCGACACCTACCAAAACTCAATAGCCACGCCAAACCGCGAATCAAATCACGGATGCGCCTTTGATAGGCGGCCGATGCGCCAGAAATAGACTGCAGATAAGAGATTGGCTGCAAATAAGAAATAGGCTGCAGATGCTCCGCAGATTGACGGCAAATTGACCAGAACTTGACGGCGCTTTGACAGAAAGCTCCTGCACTTTGACAGTCATTTGAAAAGTGCTTGTTATGATGCTTTCACCAATTTGGCGCAGTCCGAAGAAAAACACAGTAATTACCCTGGCATAGCCTCAGGGACCAACGCGCTTCGGGCTCAGGTCTGGGCCCATATAAGCGCATGTTTATTTCCGCTAGTCTGTATTTACTGCCAAAGAGCCGAAAGCCCCTGGCAGACAGGAGTTACACCATGAGTTCAGGGCAAGACAAACCTTATATAGAGTTCGGCAAAAGCGGCGGTAGCACCGGTCAGCCGTTTGGACCAAGACGCGGCCTCGGCAAAGAGCAAAATGATCCACTCGTCCTTTGGTGGGTAAGAAGGCTCAAAGCAGAATATTCGGCTGAAGGAACCATTCAAACAAGCTACCGCCGCTCACGGTGGGCGCATGCGGCAGAGAAGAGAGTTTCGCCGATTCAACCGTTCTTTGCCTTACACAGAGAAGGGCGATTGCTTTCTAAATTGATTGTCCTGGCCGCCGGATTAATTGCTTCACTAAATATGGTGGCACAAGCAGAAAATATCCCTGGCGACTACTTGGCCGGAGAGAGGCAAGCAACAGAAATACCTTCAGCGCAGCGGTTCTCCATGATCAAAGACTTTGTCGGACAGCATAATCAATACTTGGATCTCTCTAAGCTGAACGAGTTCAAATGGACCGACGAGATCAAAGTAGCAACTCGACAGACCAGCCGGAAGCAAGGAATGATGAACGTTTTCACATCAGAAACAGACAATGATCAGGCGCTACCACCTGCGGTGCCGGACAAAAAGAATGCAGATTCAGGTGGTGGCATATATGATGCAAAACTAAAAGACGGCGGTTCTCCTGGCGCGGAGAAGACCGAAAGCTTAAGCAATAAGGGCATTGAGTCGAGTCAGACAGAACAAGCAGGCGGTCAACGGGTCAGCCGTTGAGCATCGACAACATGCTGGACTTCAGAACTAATTCGAATTAGAAACGTGAAACCGGTCGATTTAATAGGAAGCAAGCGAGAAGCTTGCTTCCTTTGTGTCTCGAAACTCCCAACTAGCTGAGCTTTCCGACTTCGATGCAAAAAGGAAAGGTCCCTGCGTCAAAGCAGGGACCTTCCAAGAAACGAAAGGAGGAACGTACTGTTGGATTTACAAGGTTAGCTGTTGAATCCCCAGTCGTTCGTAACCGGTGTTTGGAACGGTTGAACGTATGGAGTTGGTTCTACAGCTACCGGCTCTTGTACCGGGGGGGCAAAAGAGGTTTGCGGTTGAGCTTGGGGAGCTGCCGGAGCTTGAGCTGCTTGTGCTTGAGCAGCGGCTACAGCGGCTTTGATACTCTCATCGAGCAAGCCTGCTTTTTCGCGCAGCAGATACTCGATATAGTCGCCGCGGCTCATGCGAGATGCAGCTACTTGTTCATCGAGCAGTCTGTGTGCCATAGGGGTGACACATACTGCGGTTGTTGTACCTCTATTCTTTCCGAAGAAGAATGACTTGGCGCCGCCCTTAGGACCAGTCTGCTTAGCGGAAGCAGGCAGTCTGAGAGGGTTCATGCCAGCGCGCTCACGAATGAGCATTTCGACGTAATCGCCGTTTGACACGCCTGCAGACGCCGCTTGTTCCTTCAACAGTTGACGGCCAAGAGCGGTCAAGTTGAATGAAACCGACCCTGATTCCTTGCCGGGGAAACGGGAACGGCGAGGGGACGTTGTCTTCACAGAAGTGTTTGTTTGCACCGTTGTGTTCATTGACTTTTCGGCAGCAGCAATAACGAGAGCACTACGCTTCGACTGATTGTTCTGCCTTTCCTCCTTTTCTGAGAAAATCGGAACCCGACTGGTATCGCAAGTTCTAGCTTGCTTTTACTTTTAAACGGCAGCTTCGCTCTTTGTTTTACGACAGCTTCGCTGCCTGTAACCCGTAGCTTTTGCTACCTCCCAACGCACTCCGTCGATTACCGCGCATATTTAGAACGCGTTCAACGGACTTCTTGAAATCTCTTCCAGGACCATCACTCAAAATGAGCGCATGACAAACTAGAGGAAATAACCTCCAGCTCCCTCCTCTCCAGCTCCTCCTACCTCCTCTAAAATCTGATTTTCAAGCTCCATCTTTTCTTGTATTTCAAGCCTCTTAGCGGTTTCCTCATTTGAGGTTTTCTAAGAGTTTTCCTGGCAACCCTTTCCAAGACCTTGATTATAGAGCAACTTTACCGGAATAGAGCAGTAGTCATGTATCACATGTTTTTAATAAAGCGCAGCGTTTTAGCCACAAAGGTATTGCAACTAAACACGTGGAAACGCGCTCAGGGCCCAGCTATTGAATACCACTGCAATGACCGCGCCGAGGGCTGCACCAACCAATACTTCGACCGGTGTGTGTCCTAGAAATTCCTTAATGCGCTCCGAAGAGAGCTTCGGATGCTCCGAAAACAGCTCCGTCATGATCTGATTGAGAACCTTGGCTTGCAGTCCCACAGTGCGTCTTACCCCTGCTGCGTCATACATAACGATGAGTGCAAGTCCTAACGCAATAGCGAAAGAAACCGAATTGAAACCTTCGATAAGACCAACGGAAACTGCCATTCCAACTGTGCAGCAGCTGTGACTGGAAGGCATGCCGCCTGTTTTAGCAATCAGACGCAAATCCAGATGTCCAGTGCGCAAGAGCTTGGTGACAATCTTCGCCAACTGAGCAATGCAACTGCACAAAACCGTGACGAGAATCACCTGCCAGCCACGCTGGTCGTGCATCTGAGCACCTTGCGCAGGACCTTGCAGGGCACTTTGAATGGCCGCTTGAGTACCGGGAGAAGCCTGCGCAAAGAGTGCTGCAAGCCAGGAGAACGGTACCGACAAAAAATCCATAAACTGTCAAAGACTCCCTTAATTCGACCTATGAATAGCATACTGGAGAAGCGCTTTCAGAGCCGGAACACCGCTCTTGTCAGTACAACACTCTTCCACCAGGCGCAATCCTGTTTCTTCCAATCCTTTCAGCCGCTCACGTGCACCGTCCACGCCGAAGAGACGCACGAATGTAGCTTTGTCAGCAGCTTCATCTTTTCCTGGCGTTTTTCCAAGAGTCGCCGCGTCACCGGTTACATCCAGGAGGTCATCGGCAATCTGAAAAGCCAGGCCCAACACCTCGCCGTACAAAGCTAGATTGTCGAGTTTGTCAAGTGGAGCTCCGACCAGCCGAGCACCGGACCAGACTGAAAACCTGATAAGTGCACCGGTTTTGGCTCTGTGTATCTCTTCCATTACATTGGCGGTGAGAACCGGCTGGTCATCGATGATTTCTTGAAATTCTGTTGCAATCTCACCTCTTTGAAACACATCTTTACCGCCACCGGCACCATCTCTGCCGGGCACGCCCGTATAGATCATGTCTGCAACTTGACCGCCTACCATCCCCTCAGGCCCCGTGGCCCGTGCCAATTCAGAGACGACTGATAGCAAAGTATCGGAATCAACACTGCGGGGAGTTTCTTCTATAAGGATCTGATTGGCCAACATTAACAGCGCATCACCTGCAAGCAAGGCGACAGCTTCACCGTAAACCTTGTGATTGGTCGGCTTGCCTCTTCTCAAATCATCATTGTCAAGCGCCGGCAGGTCATCATGAATCAAACTCATGGCATGCACCATTTCAATGGCACAGGCACAAGGCAGTGCAATTTCAAGAATGTCTGCGATATCCAGCTTCTGAATTTCATGGCTGGCAGCCAAACTTCCTTGCGGTCCCAACTGGACCTCGAAGCGGCTGGACGCCATTGCTTCAGCCACGGCCAGGCAAAGGATGGCCCGCAGGCGCTTACCGCCGGAGAGAACCGAATAGCGCATCGAATCCCAGAGAACGCCACCTTTGTCGGAAGTCAGATAGCGATCTAAACGCTCTTCAATAAGAGACTTCCGCGCACTCACGTACGCATCGAAATCAAAAGCTGGTTCGGACTGAACGCCCTGTGACATATTTACGTGACCCGCGGTAGACGTCATGTATGCTCACGCGTTCTATGTTGGCGTGAGGATTGCTTGCTTGAATCGCTCTCACGCGCTTTATATAGATCCATCGCGCTCTTAGCAAACTTCATTCCGAGCATCGCCCAACGCATCATGCTTTTCTCTTTGTTTAGAAACAGCATAGCGAAAGGTGTGAGATTCTTCAGAAAGTCAGGTAATACCTCACTTGTGGAGGCATCATGTTTCTCTACAAAACGATAATTCAAGTCAGCCAGCTTATGATTGACCATCGCCAACTGAACTGTCGCCTCATCTTGAACCATGTCGGCAATGTCTTCAGCCAATCTGAGCTTATCTAGAATCCAAGACTGGAAAAAGAAGATACCCAGGCAGATTGACCCGACTGCAAGCATGAAATAGAACATCAACACTTTGGCTGCTGACACCAAATTCGGTTGCAAAAACACCGGCACGGCCAAGGCGATCAAAACCAATGCTGCTCCAAGTTTATATTGAGCAGGGATCAAATCACCGGAGATAGGACCGCTGTAAGCCGCAGTATAAGCAGCTGCAGCCTCGCTGCGCTCAATTTCTGCTGCTTGTGTGTCTGGTGTTTTTTCCATCGTTACTTACTGTTTTGAAAACTATCTGCTTGCGTTTGTGAGCCTTACTTCATCAGACTTCTTGCTATAAGCATGCGCTGAATCTGGTTAGTACCCTCATATATTTGACCGGCTTTGGCATCGCGAAAAATTCGCTCAATAAGTAGATCGGGCTCCAAACCTCTCTCTTGTGCCAAAGAAATTGCTTCGGTAGAGACTTTCATCGCCGCATCGGTAGCCTGAATCTTAGCCATGGCAGCCAGAGTTACATCCGATTCACCGCTGTCAATGCTGCGCGCTGCTTGATACGTCAAGGCGCGAGACGACTCCACCATCAACAAAAGACCACCAATCAGATAAGCAAGTTGCCCGTTATCGGCACGGCTTGGAGAATCGGCAACAACTTTCAGTGCCGCATCCAGCGCCCCTTGAGCCCAGCCAGTAGCTTGCGCTGCAATTGTGACACGACCTTTCGCGAGACTTCCCAACGCCACTTTGCGCCCATCTCCGGGCGCACCGAGTATATTCGCTTTCGGCACGCGGCAATCGCTGAAAACAATCTCGCAAGTCGAATATCCGCGCATACCTAGCATGTCGAACTTTTGTCCGATTTGGAAACCTTTGAAATCCTTCTCGACGATAAAGGCGGTAATGCCGGCAGAGCCTTCCTTACTGCCATCCTCATTGAGTAAGCGAGCCATTACAATAAAGTAGTCAGCGGAAGCACCGCTGGTGATGAAGGTTTTCGTACCATTGAGAACATACTCCTGACCGGACGGTCTAGCAGTGGTAGCAATGGCAGCAGTGTCAGAACCTGCATTCGGTTCAGTTAAGCCGAATGCAGCCAGATACTTTCCATTGGCTGAATTGAGCAAATACTTTTGCTTCTGCTCTTCTGAACCGTGCCTGTAGACAGGCTCTTGGCAGAGAACATGCACGCCCAGCGAACTCATGATCGGAACACAACGGCGGGCGAATTCTTCATTTACGAGCACAAAACTCAAGTAGTCGCCACCCGAACCACCATAATTCGAGGGAAAAGGTAAAGCTCCTAGACCGTCTTTGCATGCGGCTTCGAAGAGATCACGGCGGAAAGTATTCTCGGAATCAGAACGTTTGGTTTCTTCCAGCGATATCGAATCGGCAAAGGCAATGGCCTTGGCAAGCCACTTTCGTTGATCGTTTGAAAACAGGGGCAGGTGCTTTGCAAGGTGCGCTGGAAGACCGTCTGTTTTAAGCATTGTTGAAGTCATGACACTTTCGGCAGAGGGCGATAGTTCGAAGTTTAGTCCTTGAATCAAGACCTAGAGTCGGAAATGATAACTATAACTTACGCAGGGCAATCCGTCTGCCTCGGCAATACTCAAGATATACAGGCGATAAGCGCAACACAGGCGCCGGCGCAGAATCGGACAGGCTGCTTGGCAAGACTGCCCTTTGGTTGATATCTGCGTCACCTGCAGTTGATGCGGAAAATCACTCGAGAGGGTCATTAAGCTCTTTTTGGCCGGTTCTTAAATCGAGAATGCCGCCCTTGCCTTTGTATTTTAGGGCTGCTTGCCGAAGAATGTATTCGATTTGCCCATTTACGCTGCGCATCTCTTGCTGAGCCCACGACTCAATTTCGTCGTAGAGCTGTTGATCGATTCGCAGAAGAAATGACTTTCTGGCCACAAGACCCCTCTAGATTGTTCGATTAATACAGCGTTCCAGCGTTGACTATAGGCTGCGCCTGCGTGTCGCTGCAAAGCACGACCAGCAAATTGCTGACCATGGCCGCCCGGCGTTCATCATCAAGATTGACTACCTGTGCTTCAGTTAACTGTTGGAGGGCATCAGAAACTATATTCACGGCACCACTGACGATGGCACGCCTGGCCGAAATTATTGCTTCTGCCTGCTGACGTTTCAACATCGCGCTGGCGATTTCAGGTGCGTAGGCAAGATGCGCGATGCGGGCTTCGTGTATGGAGATACCGGCTGTCGAAAGACGTTGATTCAATTCTTCTTTGAGAGTATGCGAAACCTCATCGACACTGCTTCTCAATGTATGCTGATCTTCATCGCTGTCATATGCATACATGTTGGCGAGGTGGCGAACAGCAGCTTCACTCTGTATCTTCACGAAGACTTGATAGCTGTCCACATCGAAAATCGCTTTAGCAGGCTCTGCAACTTGCCAGACAATGACGGCGCCAATTTCAATCGGATTGCCGCGTTTGTCGTTGACTTTCAGAATATCGCTGTGCAAATTCTGCAATTTGAGACTGATTCTCTTTCTGGAGCAAAACGGGTTGACCAGAATCAGTCCATTGTTCTTCACGGTGCCTGCGTAGTTGCCGACAAAGACAAGCACCAGAGCATCATTCGGCTGAATGACGGCAAAACCGGTCAGCAGCCAAATCGACACGAGAAACATCCCGACCGGGAAATAGAGAAGACCCGAATCTTTTACCGCCTGGGTGAGCAAACCATGAAGTACAGATGCCATTGACGTGATGCTGAAAACAATAATTGCCAGCAAGACGAAAAGGCCAACCCATGCTGCCACGCCATTTAAATGCCAGTGAAGCTTTTCTTGTGTCATTTGTTCGGGTCCTCGCTGCGGAATTTAATATCGAACCGCTAGCAAAATGATATCACTCTGCTATCGGGAGAGCAAGCACCGTCCAAACTGCGTATTCGCCCGCAAAGCACTGAGCAACAAGGGTTTTAAGAACATTTGTCAAAACTAAGACAATGCTAAAATCTCGCAGTAACGTTAGAACCCACTAGCCAGGTGTGTCTTATGGAGCTATCCCAGAACCCGCCGTTTTCCTCGTCAGGACCAAACGGCGAGCGCGTTCCTCGGCGCGATTTGCTGTCAGGAATCGCCTCAGCTCTCATGGTCGGCATCACCGGCAAAACCGCCGACGCGAAGTCCCAAGACAAAATGAGTAATAAGACTGAAAATCGAGAAAAGCAAAAGAAGCATGATGCTAGAGAGCTTGAGCCGCAGAATGGCTCACCATCGATTGGCTCCCAGCCCATCATCAAGGCAAAACACCTGGTCAAAGGCGACACTGTCGGCATCGTTGCGCCGGCAAGCCCGCTGGAAAATGAATCAGAGATTGATTACACATATCAATGGCTAAAAAAAATCGGTCTCAAATACAAAGTCGGCAAGCATCTTTTCGACAGTTACAGCGATTTTGCAGGCAGCGACGAGAATCGCATCGCCGATTTCAATGCCATGTGGGCAGACCCTGAGGTTAAAGCCGTCATGCCGATGCGCGGCGGCAATGGCGCAGCCAGGCTGCTCAACGGTATCGACTACGATTTGATCGCGAAGAATCCCAAAATCATAGTCGGCTATTCAGACATTACTTCGTTTCTCATCGCCATCCATCAGAAGACAGGACTAGTCACTTTCCACGGACCAATGATGGGCGGATTTTTCGAAGGTTCGTACACCTACCACAACTATTTGAAAGCAGTGATGGGCAATAAGCCACTCGGGCTAATTACAGATAAAGAAGAAAAGGAATTGTGGAATCCTGAAGGACCTCCGACTCGCCACATAATTGCAAAAGGCAAAGCGCGCGGGCGTTTGACTGGTGGCTGCATGACCCTTATTCGCCAGCTCATGGGCACGCCCTACGAAATCGAAACGGAAGGAAAGATTCTGTTTCTAGAAGATTTAGATGCAGAACCGCACGAAATCGATCGCATGCTTTATCAGCTTCATCTTGCAGGCAAACTTCAGAAAGCTGCGGGAATCGTTGTTGGCGAATGCACAAACTGCAGACCAGGCAGCAGCGGCAGAAACAGTTTTCCGCTTAATTTCAGCCTCGATCGCATTCTCGAAGAGCGCCTCAGGGATCTTGGCATTCCGGTCATTTATGGACTGCGCTTCGGTCATAGCAAAGAAAAGTTCACCATACCACTAGGAGTAATGGCATCTTTAGAAGCGACCGACAGCGGCGTCCGTTTCAAAATCGAAGAAAGCGCAACACTCTGAGGGAATGAAAAGTGAGTCCTAGAGCTGTTTCAGGAAAAACGGGAATTTCCAGGCGAAGTCTCATACACAACGGCACAAAGGCCCTAATTTCAGCAACGATCTTTTCACAAGGAATGAATAAGATGGCCCAAGCAAAACATTCAAGCAAAGAAAAGAGTGCCGCTCTAGCAGCAAGACCGGAAGCGGAAAACGCCATTAAGCCGAAAGCGCTGAAAGACGGAGACCGTGTTGCCATCCTCTGTCCCGCCGGTCGCCCACACAATCCGGCCGCAGTAAACAGGGCAAAAGCAATAGTCGAGCAGATGGGCTTCAAACCAGTAGTTGGAAAAAACTCTCTCAAGATCTATGGCACCATGGCCGGTACCGACGAAGAACGCTTGTCGGACTTTAACGACGCACTCAGCGATAACAGCATTGCCGGCATCTTTTGTGTTACGGGCGGCTATGGCGCTTTGCATTTAGTCGACAAGATAGACTGGGACTTATTGAAGAAAAATCCAAAAGTCATCGCCGGAAGTGACGACAACTGTCACATCCTTCTAGCTGCGTATGCCAGAACAGGTGTCGTCACTTTCCATGCGCCAAACATGGACCGCATCTGCAGCCAGCAGTCTTTTGAAGCAATGAAATTGGCGGTCACATCGAAAGATAACTTGCCCACCATCCAATCTAATTATTGGGGATTGGAATCGGCATTCGACGGTTCTTCGAAGTCACAGGCTCGGCCAACAGACGAGAAATGGCAAATCGCCTACTCCTATGCAGCTGTCGAGGGCACCGGCGAAGGCCCACTCATGGGCGGCAATCTCACAGCTCTTGGATCGCTGATGGGCACCCCTTTTCAGCCGTCATTCAGAAACGCCGTGCTCTTTCTGGAAGACATAAATGAAGATCACGGCATTCTCGATCGCTGGTTTACCAACCTCTATCTCTCCGGTGTTTTGAGTGAAGTATCAGGAGTCGCACTCGGAGACTTCGAAAATTGCCGAACAGTCGAATGCTTCAATATGTATTCAATCGAAGATCTATTCGGCGACCGCATGAAAGCCGTGCACAAACCATGTTGTTTCGGGATGCCGCTTGGACAATCAGCTCGTTCTCTGACCGCGCCGATTGGAGTGAAGGTAAGGTTGGATGCAAGCAAAGGGACAATTTCGTTTCTGGAATCAGCACTTTCCTAATGCGAAAGGAGGGTCGCTAAACCCTCCTCTCTCGGCTGTCCCGTACAAAAAATTAGTAATTTCGGCAAAACAAAGCATTCGCAGGCAGCCCGCTTTGCCGAAAGGAGTTTCCTTGAATTTCTTCAAAAGGGCGGTAATTACCGCTTGGACATCTCAGAAGTTCCGCTGTCGGCGCCTCCTTGATGAATTGAGTATACGAGCCCAAGAATGACAATCTGATGACACTTTTTCAATTGAGCGGCTCATATTTTCCGTTCACTATCGTTCCGGTAGTGCCGCGTTTTCCCGGCAGAAGAACGATGCCGAAATCAGAGTCGGAATCAAACTGCATATTCTTGAAGAGTTCATCAGCAGACAAGGTCAAACCAGTACCTTCAGAACTATCACTAGGTCCCCATGGATTGCTAATCTTGACTTTCTTGGGCGTGCCGCTCTCGACGCTGTTCAAAACCACAACATGAGAGCCCGAGCCTTTTCTGTCTGATTTATCTTCCTCCCTGGTGAATGGAGGTTGGTCTCCGTTGACTCGGATAACAACAGGTTTGCCACCGTTTGCTTGCAGTGCTTTTTCAAAATCATCAGCACTCGAAATCCAGCATTCTCCGGTCTCTTCACCTGTGAGCTGATATCGAAGTTCAGCAATGTCTTTGGTGTTTAATCCATCGAATTCCTTCTGCGCCCTGCCATATTTTCCCGTTCCATCAACCGTGTTTCTGAATGAACCTGGATAAAAATTGAGCTGAAGAGCGGCAGTTTGAAAAACGCGGCTGGCCAAGTCTCTACCACTCAGATCTGTCATTTTCAGATTGGCTTCGTCAAAGCGAACGGTTTTGCCACCGCTTGATTTATACGGCTTTCCGTCCGCCGATAATGCATCTACTACAAAATCAACATACTCGGTCGGGCGCTCTTTTGCCATTTCGATTTGCAGAACAGCAACGTTGCAAGTCGGCGAGCGTCCCTGAACAACTTCGTCGGGATAGGCAACGTGGTGCATCAAATTTTTGCAGAGCGCATTCTTTTCAGACTGCGTCAGCCCGGTGACGTTATCGATCTCGGACAATTTAGAATAGAAATTTCGCAGTTTGCTTTCATCGCCTCGCAATCGACGATGGATTTCAAGAAAGTCGCGCGTATCAACAATATCGGCATGAGCTTTGAGAAACGCCTTTTCCGTCGGCTCGAGCTTTTCATTTATAGCCTTGTCTTCAATCTCCCTGCACCAGCGATCGACAGTATCATCCTGATTCAACTGAGCACCGCAGAGATCAGGACGAATTATCACCGCTTTCTTGCCGCTTGAATCACCCGCCGGCCATGAGAATGACATTTCCCCGCTAACCGTGCTGCCAATCACCACTCCATTTTTTGCTCGAACATCCGTTCGCCCCTGACTGGACTCAAGTATGGTGTTGCCTTCTTTGCTTACCAACGACAAGGTACCGAGGTTGGCATCATAGGAAAGTGGCTGAAAATGCGCACTTCTATCGTATTTGATATCAGATGGCATAGCCACTGCTCTCATCTCTCCATCCTTGCGATTGCGAAAAACAAGATATTCAGCGTCAGGATCATCACTGCCAGGTTTATGCATCGGGTAGTCGGAAACCATAACTACGTCTTCAATGACTTTATTGTGGCGATCTCGGCGAGTTCCTTCCAGTGAGCCATCTTTCGTTCTGGAAATTATGGTCACAGTTCCATCTGTATGTGAAATAGTTTGTCTCGTCAGCCTCTCGTCCGTGTCGTACTGGGCGACACGCACGCTGCCGTCCGCATATGTGGCAGTATCAGTCCTACCCCTTGCCGTCGCCTTCTGCGTAAAGAAGACCTTTCCGTCATGGGTGAAAGTGGTTACGTAATCATCTGCCGAACGGATTTTCTTCAACACATGTGTACCGTCTTTCATATCGAGAAATGAAGTGTTGGCCTTATCGTTATGGAAATAGATGTATTCCTTCGGCAAGGAATAAGCGATGTATCCAATCGCCTCGCCTTTTTCGTTCTTGTAGGGTGCACGATACTCTTCTCCATTGAAATTGAACTCAATGGGCTTGCCGCCAGGCGGTGTTATCGTGATTTTGTATGGCTCGGATTGACCACAGTTGGTTTCATCGACACGCTTTCTACCCCATGTATCCGTATACTCGCGCACAGTGCATTCGGCATTGTCGCTGTCAGGCACAATCTCCGAGCACTGATTAGCAAGCGAAGTGGTCGAACAACTGTCCACAATCTGGCATGAAGGCAAGAACGGTGACGGACGCTTCGTCGACTCATCGACTCGACACATCAGCTGCGGGTCGAATAATAGAGCCGGTACACAAGTCTCATTAACCTTTACTTCAAAACCTTCTCTGCATTCCATTTTGCATCTCGCTCATTCAAAGGGAACCACGAACGAATTCAAGCTCCGCTCGGCACCAGCTGGCAGCAGCGCTTTTGGAAATTTTTGTTCGGGGGTGCCCTAAATCTAGCCCAGGGATAATGACAAATTGATGACAACCTTAGTCTAGAAGTTAAAGCGATATCGCTTTAACTTCTAATCCCACCTATCCAGGTTGAGCCTTGGCAGCTTCTAAGCCGGCGCCAGACTGCTTTTGCTTTTCATCTTTGCATAATGGGATGCGAAACCAGAAGGTCGAGCCCACTCCCACTTTGCTACTCACCCCAATTGCTCCGTGGTGACATTCCACAATCGCCTTGGATATTGCCAGACCCAGGCCGGTTCCCACTCCGCGCTTGTTGTCGCTCTTTTCTGCCTGGCCGTAGCGTTGGAAGAGAGTATTCACCTTGTCCTCGCTAATTCCGCGCCCGGAGTCGATGATACGAACCTCACAGCAAGGAGCGACCGTCCCGCTTAGAGAGTCTTTTGGATCTTCAATGACCGCGGTCTCGATAGTTACGGTTGAAGGTGCATGGGAAAACTTGATCGCATTGGAAAGCAAATTGACCACGGCTTGAACTAGTCGATCCTCATCAGCCATGACGAAAATCTCTACTTCGCTATACGCGATTGTCACCTCGTGCACTTCTGCAAAACCGGCAACCGACCCGATAGATTTCCTGATCACGTCGCTGATATCACTGCGCTTCAGGTCTTTCACCATCTTCCCGGCTTCCAGTTTTTCAATGTCCAAGAGGTCATTGACTAAAGCCAAAAGTCTGTTGGTGCTCAGATACATCTTTTGCAGTGCACTCTTTCCGGCTTCGTCTTTTGAGTCATACATTCCTTCTTTGAAAAGCTCAATCGTTCCCTGAATTGCAGAGAGCGGTGTACGCAAATCGTGACTGACCATTGAAATGAACTCTTGCTTCATGCGCTCGATTTCCTTGCTTCCCGAAATATCGTGGACAACGCAGAAAAGCGCGCTTTCTTCCGTAGACCATTGCATCGACCAAAGAACATCAATCACCGTTCCGGATTTCTGTACCAGGCGTGTTTCCAACTGGACAACCGCCGAATCTCCAATGATGTTCTTCAACGCAACAGTCGTTTTCTCTCGTTCTTCGGCAACGACAAAATCGAGACAATATTTCCCGATCATCTCTTCCGGCTTGTAGCCGAGAACAGTTTCAGAAGCGGGATTGACTGCAAGAAATTTGAGTTCGGAGTCGACAGAACAAATGACGTCGACGGCATGCTCAATAATCGCGCGCTCTTTTCTTGCCGATTCAGCTAATGTACCGGCCATGCGATGAAACACATTGTCGAGTACAGCGATTTCGTCATATCCAACCATCGCGGGATTAAGCGGTATGCCGGCGGCCAATTTGTGACTGTTTTCTGTAAGTACCGCAAGACGTCTTGTGATACCACGCACAAACAATTGACCAAGCGCAATTGCCAGTCCGACATTCAAAACCATAATCGCCCATACTGCTTGTTCCAAACGAGCGCGTGATTGCTCTTCAATGGGCGAAATGTCCTTTTCGATTTTCGTGTAGTAATCGACAAGATTGTCGGTCAAACGTGCCGCGTGAAACATCACGCTACACAAGCGTGCAATGACGATCTTCTCTTGAAGCGACTCTTTCATTGAATAGAGTTTTCGCTCTTCTTGAATAGCATCAATACCTGCTCGGCAAACTCGCTCCAGCTCCTCTGCTTTGAAACGATTGGCAGAGTCGTTCTTCAACAACTCTTGCAGGGTCATCAACTCTACAGGGACGGCATCAACGTGCTTTTGAAAAGTTTCGTAGAAGCGTCGAGAGCCGGGTGGATCTTTATAGAACTGGAGCTGAACCAGCAGCCCATTCGTTGACTTTTCCCGCAGGGTGGACAGCCTTTGCAGACTTGAAATGACCTGTTGTGCGTGTTGCAACCTGTCAATCTGCATTTGCGCATCACGCAAAAGATAACTAAAGCCGCCCAGGAGAATAAGTTCGAAGCCGAGCAAAAACGCAACGACGAGCAGACCCTTTTGTCTTAGTGTCAGCTTCCACTTCACTCTTTTAATCCTTGCCGCCAGGCCGGGCAGCTTGTTTATGGCTTTTCTTAGCATCCAATTATAGTGCTAAAATGGCGCCGGGTGTCACCAGTACTGGATGCTGAACAATTCTTTGCTATGGCGAAAATCTTAGTCGTTGAAGACGACGACCACCAGGCAGACGTTATTGAAAAATGGCTCACGCACGAGCACCACAAGGTGGACGTTGTTTCGACTTATGCTGACGGAAAAGCCATGCTCTCCACCTATACCTATGACGCAATCGTTCTGGACTGGGGGCTAGGATTAAAAGAGTGAAGTGGAAGCTGACACTA
>DTSE01000101.1:0-1172 GCA_012965515.1 Candidatus Melainabacteria bacterium
GGTGCGGGCTTCTTGCTACGGTTTCCGGTTGACGCCAACCTGAAGTTTCCACAAAGCCCCTCGGCTCAAAGCACTCAACACTTAAGTGACGTGCTCACCGTTGATGCAATTAGTCTACCGCGTTTGAGCATACGTTCAACTACCCCAGAGATCATTTAACGATCACATACTTGGCATTATCGAGATGCGCTTCAGACATAGCGCTCGCGATCAGAATCTCGTTAACAAGCGCCGGATCAATTGCGCAGAACGAAAGCAACGCGATCGAATATCCAAATCACACCACGCAGATATACCAAGCTCGGACATCTGGAACACCACCCCTATATAAATGGTTTGCGCAAAACCAGTCGATGTTTAGAGCAAAACAAATTGGTAGCAATAAGCTAACTAACTAACTAACTAACTAACTAACTAACTAACTAACTAACTAACGCGTGAACTTACTGTTCGGAAATTTCTCTTGCATCCAGGTGTCATCATATATGGTGCTCATGTAACCTCTGCCACCATCAGGCAGAATCGCAAGCACATTCTTGCCGCCGCCTTCCAGACCCACACAGTATGCCGCCGCCGCTGCGGCGATGCAACCAGATGAACTGCCTCCGAAAATACCTTCCAGCTTCATCAAATCATAAGCAGCTTGCACTGACTGTTCATCCGTTACGCGAATTGCAAAGTCCACAACATCTTTATGGAAATTACCAGGCAAGAAATCTTGCCCAATTCCTTCGACAACATATTGTCCAGGCGTAGTCTTCTCCTCATCGTATAAATCGGCAAGTATGCTTCCCACCGGATCAGCAAGAATGACTTTGACCGAAGGTTTCTTCTCTTTCAAGAACTTACCAGCACCAGATAATGTCCCACCGGTTCCTGCGCCGGCAACGATAGCATCTACTTCACCTTCTGTTTGCTCCCAAATTTCCGGACCAGTCACATTGTAGTGAACCTGCACATTGTCCGGATTGTAGAATTTCATCAGGTTTATCGATGCCAGATTACAAGCCGTGTCATCAAATTGTTTGGCAGGATTGGAAAAGATGGCGGCAACCGTGCCTGCGAAGAGATGCTTGCAACCGGGTTTGATGACGGAAATGATGCTGACCCACCAACTCTAACATTACCTGCACGGTTGCCGCAATCCGTCCCAACAAACCTCATCCAACCGT
>DTSE01000101.1:1182-4590 GCA_012965515.1 Candidatus Melainabacteria bacterium
CCCTAGTCAATCTCCTAGCGATACTGAGGAAATGATCGGGATCACCCATCTTCTTTCCGGTTGGCGTAATCACAATCTCAGCCCCTAGAGTTTTTAGCAGTTTGACTTTATCTTGGCTGACCTTTTGCGAAACAATCGCGATGAGTTTGTAGCCTTTGAGAGCAGCGACCATCGCCAAACCGATTCCGGTGTTGCCGGCTGTCGCTTCTATGATCGTCATACCAGGTTTCAGCTGTCCGCTGCGTTCCGCCTGTTCAATCATATTCTTAGCAATGCGATCTTTGACAGATCCACCTGGATTGAGATACTCCAGTTTGCCCCACAAACTGTGTTTATGTTGCCCACCAAATCGCTTCATTTTTACGATTGGTGTGTTGCCTATTGCGTCTGCAACTGATTCGAACACTGACAAACGTGATACCTCTAAATCATCGGTAGCGAGCCCGGTCTCTTGCCCAGCGGAAAAGCCCTGTCAATTCTCTCAATGTCTTCTTTCGACAGTTTCAAATGACCAGCAGCTGAATTGTCTTCGGCATGCTCCGCCCTCGCAGCTTTAGGAATTGAAAACAGCGAATCGCGTCTGATGAGAAAAGAAAGTGCAACCTGATGAACAGTCGCCGAGTGAGCGCTTGCAATTTCTTTCAGGGTCTTGTAGCCGGAAGTGCCTTCAGAAGGAAAACCGCCCCTGCTTCCAAATGGGCTGTATCCCACAACAGCAACACCATGTTTTTCACACCAAGGAATCACCGCATGCTCAATTGCGCGTTCCTTTAAGTGATAGAGTACCTGATTGCAAGCAATCTTTCCTTCCCCGGCAATTTCAAGTGCCTCATCCAGATCTTCTTCGTCAAAATTGCTGACGCCCCAGGAAAGTATCTTTCCGTCGCGCTTCAGTTCTTCAAATGCTTCGATGGTATCACTCAATTTATAGTGCCCGCGCCAATGCAATAGATAGCAATCGAGGCGATCTGTCCTTAACCTTTTCAACGACTTCTCGCAAGCCGCGATTGTGCCTTTGCGAGAAGCATTGCTCGGCAAAACTTTTGATACAAGAAAAACCTCATCGCGCCTGCCTGCTATCGCTTCACTGACGATTTCTTCGGACTCTCCGGCACCATACATTTCTGCGGTATCAAAATGAGTCATGCCGAGTTCGAATCCACGCTGCAAAGCCTTCACTGCTTGCTTGCGATCGGACCTCTCGATTTCCCATGTACCCTGACCAACGGCAGCAACCTCACGTGCGAGGTGCCCAAACTTTCGCATAGCCATCTGAGTAGCTGCCATAACCTTTACGAGGCGTCTCCCGGAATTTTCTTCTCAAGCATATCTGCTTCCGCATCCAGTTTGTCACCCTCCGCCTTTCTATCCGTCTGTTGCAAGAGGTCCGCATAGCTCCGCAAGCAAAGCAGAAGCACGTTATCCTTCTTTTGCAACTTACGCGCGCCCTTTAACGCGTTCATAAGTTCAGGCTCGGCATTTTCGAAATCACTACGATCGAGATCAAACTGTCCCAACTTGTTGAGTGCGGCAACAGCGCTATTGGGATCATCGTCTGCATGTGACTCAAAAACACTAAGAGCATGAGTTAGCAAACCGCGAACCAAAGGAAACTTTCTCTGGGCGATATAACACTCAGCAAGGCGCGTCTCAAGCTTGGCGACAATCAAATTGTCCTCACCAACCATTTTCTTTTCGATAGCAAGCGCGCGTTTCAGTAGCTGTTCCTGCTCTAACCACAAGCCTTTACTGTAGAGTTTTGCCGACACCGATACGAACTTCGGTATCTCAGCTTCAGCGCGCAGCATCTTGCTGCTCTGTGAAACCGACGAATGAGCTTTCGACTCAAAGGTATCAATCAGCTTCATCAGCTCTTCGTACTCTTGCTTGACTCTCTCAGTATCAATTGCCGCGATCTGATTGTTTAGCTTCTCGAGATCTTCCGCATGCCCTTCCCATTTTTCGTATAGGACAGTCTTAGATCGCAAAGTAGTTTGCAAACGCTGCTTTCGATCTCCAAATCGCTTGCATCGTTCTTCCGCCTTGACGAAATTCCTCTCGGCACCTTCGTAGTTGCCTTTCTTCATATCATCTTCTGCTTCCGAAAGGTAAATCGACCAGATTAACTTATCCAGTGGTGCGCCTCTGTCATCCGCGACACCTGGCCATAATGCGACAAATGCCACCATAACGAGCAACACGCTTGCGACAGTCGAAACCAAGATCATCTCAAGGGGAGCGCGTTTTTTCTTGCCCTTGCCGTACGCGCCATGATCTGGCTTCGAGCCGGACAAATTGGAAGTATCATTGCCACCCAAAGCTGATGAGACACTGGACAAAACATCACGTAACTCGCCGGCTGTTTGAAAGCGAATATCAGGATCTTTCTGTAAGCAGCAAAGAATCGCAGCTTCCAACTCTGCAGGAACTTCGGACCCGGGCGCCTTTTCACTAATCAGTTTTGGATGAGCATCCACATGAAGGTTCATCGTCTCCAAGTAGCTGTCTCCGATGAAAGGCGGTTCTCCAGCAACAGCCTCATACATCAAACAACCTAGAGCATAAATGTCAGAGCGCGTATCCAGTTCTCGACCAAGGCACTGTTCAGGACTCATGTAGATCGGACTGCCAAAAACCTCTCCGGTTCTCGTCAGCTGTTGCTGAACTTTCCCTGCTTGCGGGAGCAGCTTCGCAATGCCGAAGTCCACAATCTTCACATGATCGCCGCCATCTTCGCGGCGAGTAAGAATCACGTTTGCGGGCTTCAAATCGCGATGCACAATCCCTTTTTTGTGCGCCGCTTCAAGTCCATCACAAACTTGCTTGAAAATCGAGATCGCTCGACGAAACGGAATACGCCCTTCTATATCGATCACCGTCTCAAGGCTCTCTCCTTCGATGCAATCCATGACAAAGAATGGTTCACCGGTCGGAGAAATCCCAAAGTCGTAGACGGTAATTACATTCTGATGATTGAGAGAACTTGCCGCCTGTGCTTCGAGGCGAAAGCGTTCGAGCGCCATCATATCGTCCTTCAAATTTCGATGGAGCATCTTAATTGCGACAGTTCGATTCATCAGACTGTGCTGCGCTTTGTACACAATGCTCATTCCACCAAGCCCAAGCACAGACTCGATCAAATATCGTTCTGCAAAAACACGCCCAATCAGAGGGTCGTTAGCAGGACCGCGAAGTTCCGAATGATCGTGCGGACATTTGACAATATCGCCCTCAAACTGCTTGTAGCAAGACGGGCAGTATTTCATTTCTCTTGTGACTTTTTGCGTTGACGGACTGTCCATCTAATTTTCGAAATCTCGGTCAAGTGCCGCATTCGTTGCTCGAGCTAGAATTTTCATTGTCAAGCGAGAGCGCCATATATAGGTACTATCTTACCAACACGCGGCT
>DTSE01000102.1 GCA_012965515.1 Candidatus Melainabacteria bacterium
CGAAGTCAGCGCAGAATCTTGTCTGTGCGCGGTTGACAAGAAGCCATAAGGGTTTTGTCCAGGATCCTTACCGTCGGTCGCATAACCCGGCAGTCGGCTAGAGGATCTAACCGTTCTAATCGCGGAGGGTTTCAACCAGGTCAGGGATTGTGACGCCCAGAGCATCGGCAATTTTGGCAAGGTTCTTAAGCGATGGGTTGCGCTCTGCCCGCTCGATACCTCCCAGATAATTGGTGTTCAAACCCGACTCAGCAGCCAGAAACTCTTGAGACCAGTTTCTCTCTATTCGTAGTTCGCGGATGCGCTTGCCTACTCGTCTTTGAGCTATTCTCACTTGTTTCGCCATCCCAAAAGCTTGCGGGACAAGCGAGAAGCGGTCTAACTACTAAAAGTATGAATAGCACTGAAAAGCCTCACAAGCTGGGCAACTTAGGCGGTGATCATGGGAATAAGTATGATTGATGGCTGAAACTAGGAATGTATGTGAAACCATGGGTAACGAAGAGGACGATTTAGATGGATATGGCTACGGCGTTTTTGCGTGTCTCATGGTGGCAAAATGGCTGAAAGACAGGAACAGAGCAAGAGATGCGGAGCGCTTCTTGAAAATTGCCTTGCAGCAGTCAGACGCTCTTTACGGTGAAAGCAGCCCAGAATCAGGCATAGTTTTATTGGACTTGCACGATCTTTTTCAAGAACAAAGTAGGCTAGACGAAGCGGAACCCGCCTGGGAGCGAGTTCGAAAGATTTTGATCAGCGGCGTTGGCAATCTCAGAAATGGTTAACAGAAGAATCTTAGTAGTGGACGATTTGCCGCTAGTCAGCCAGGGAACGGCATTGATGCTTGAATCCATCGGCTATGAAGTGGACCAGGCGGCTAACGGCCCGCGAGCGATTGAGCTATTCAAAGCGGCTCAATATGCGGCGATCATCATGGATTACAACATGCCCGGCATGAACGGGTTTGAATGCACAGCCAACATACGGGAGCTGGAAAAGAGCACCGGAAGGCGCACGCCGATCATTTGTATGTCGGCTGCAAAAGAAACGGATATGAAAGAACGCTGTCTAGCAGCAGATTTAGACGACTTTCTTGACAAGGATTGCAGTTTGGCCGAAATGACAGCGACGCTATTGCACTGGGTTGGCTAGGGGCTGATAACTGGTGAAAGTACCCCAAAAATCGCCAGGGCCACACTTGAACTAGCAATTTATCGGAAGTTGCTACAAAATGCGAAGGCTGAAACAATGATTGTATGGGCGTTTCAGGGCATGGCGAAACATAATAACTATTATCAGGCGCGCCCGTTGGTTCTCCCGCGTACACTGAAGAGAATGGCAAGGAGGTAGCTGGCCATGTTCAAACTTTTGCGTAACTTCGTACTATTCGGCTTTCTCTATACGGGCTATAAATGGCTCAAGGAGCGCTTTGGCAAAACTTCCACAACTACGACGGCAGAAAAACAAACTGCTGGAACACCTACGGAAGCCGCTTAGTGCTGCGAAGATTCATCACTGCTTTGGCATTGATCGCGCTGCTAGGGTGCTGGGTCTACGTGCCGTGGAATCAGGTACAGACAAATGGGACCGGTGACGGATCTCTATCGCATGACCGGCTCGGCTATGCCTTCATCTGGGATGCGCCCAGGCCGGATAAACCAAAAATTTCCAGTTACAGCAAAGTTTCAGTACAGCCAGATTGGCTAATTCTCAGTGTTTTGACCTTGGTTTTCGGTGGCATTGCCTTTTTTTGTTTTCCGAAAAAGGAGGACAGTGGGCGAGGGTGATCCTGTTCCGGTGCTGGTCGTAGAAGATAATGCACATCTTCGACAAGCCGTAATCTTGCAGTTAGAGAGACTCGGGTTAAAAGCGGACTCGGCAGCCGACGGCATAGAAGCTGTCCAGCGCGTTCACGAATCGGAATATGTTTTGATTTTGATGGACGTGCAAATGCCGAAAATGAACGGTCTGGAGGCAACCGCCGCCATCAGAAATTTTGAAGAGACTGAAAGACGGCGTCCGGCGTGCATTGTTGCTGTCACTGGCGGCGGCTCCACAAAAGAAAAATGCTTGGAAATCGGCATGAATGGCTATGTTGAAAAACCAGTATTGCTAGAGGGTTTGCAGGAGCTGATCGAAAACTACGCCCCGGGTTTACTACACGCTTAGTTAGCCCGGCCCACAAATTCGCTCACGGAAGAAAGGCTTTGAATGTCCGACGAAGACCTGAAGACCCGCAAAAAAGAACTACTGGACCGCATTAGGACCTGGTCCAATCGTGCCGAAATGGCAAAGCTGAAAGGCGACTTGGATCTGGTCACGCAAGCCCTTGAGCACAAGCGAAACTATGAGGACGAATTGGCGAAGCTTCAAGAGTTTGACGTTTAGTTTGCCTTCCTGCGGCATGGCGCCGCCTGCCACCCCACGCTAAAAAGCCAACTACTTGCCAGATTTATTGCCTAGTATCTGATCGTGGACTCAAGAGAACTTCAGATTTTAGGGCTAGGCTTGGCTTTTATGGAACGCGATTACTACGAGCACCGCGAATCACAACTTAGTGTTGTTCAAACAAGCCCCGGTTTGAACGCTGAAGCACTGAGCTTGTTTGCTCCCCTTCCAAAATCTGTAAACATAGCTACAGCAGCGAGTTTCAGCGACTTGGACGGTTTGGATTTCCCCAGCATTTATACTGGGTTAATGGACGCTGGCAGGGGGCCCCTGGACGTGACGCACGAAGAAGGCGAACAACAACTAGAAGGGACTAGAGCGCTCAGACCGTCCGACGTAAGCAGGCGCGAAGGTCAATTTACGGACGAGAACAAGCAAGGCGACTGGACGAAAGCAACCGAGCAAAACCGACTCAGTAAGCGGCAGTCGGCCACTCACGAATGCCTCACCGATGAGCAGATAGCCGATTTAGAGCGGCGCGGTCTCGGGCAAAAATTTGAAATAACCGGACTAGAGCGGCCAGGCAATGGCTCGGCTCAAGACACCGGAACGGTGATCGATTACAAGCCGCAAGAAGTGGCAAAAAACAAGTCTTTTGCTCTCGGCATGGACTACGAAGCACAGCCCGATACTCGCTCTGTCTATGAGAAGCTGACCGACTTTGCGCGCGCTGCCGGTAAACGCGCTGCCGATCCGGAGGGATGGAAAACCTACATCCAGGGCGAACTAGACAAAATGATCGGCGTAGGCGAAGGCTTGAACATCGCAAAAGAACAAACGAAAGGCGCGGTAGCTACGGGATGGAAAGCGCTTACTGATGGCACAGTGGCTAACTTTCTTTCCAAGCCGAATGCAATCAACGATCCGCTTTTTCACGTTGTTGGCGGCGCGCTTACAGCAATGGCGGAAGATCCAAACGCCGTAAACCATGCACTAGAGCGGGTCGGCACAACTATCATGAATGCCAGCGAGCGCTACTCTGCTTTGCCTAATCGCGAGAAAGGGCATGTCATCGGCGAAACGATGTTCGGGCTAGTAAACCCGGAAGGCAGCACAGAAGGCGGCGAACTGGCACTAAAGATCGCTGATGGTGTGGCTACTCATGTTGATGCAGCGGTGATGAAAACTATTCAGCAAAGTCTAAAAGCCGCTGAGGAAGCCGCCAAGACATCGCCGGAAGTCGTGCAGGAAATGAAGCAAATGCTTCAAAACTATTTGCGAGACAAAGGGCTTACCGGTCCTGAGCTAGAGTATGCGGGCGTTCCTAAAGGTTACTTCGACGGTTTGGAAGCACCCAAGCCTGACGATCACGTGCTTTTCATGAAGGGTGATAAGGGGCTTCCTCAAGGCGTCAAGCCGAGCGAGAAAGTGGTAGTCACCGAACAATTTACGTCATCGGGACGCGTGGTGAATGAAATTGAGGTCTCGGACGAAGTTCTGAAAGCTGCTGAATTACAAGGTTTTGATAGGGAAGCTGTAAAAGAAAAACTTCAAAAAATCGCGGATGCGGTGAAGGACGTTTACGCTCAGCTTGGTAAGTATGATGCTGCAAAATACGGCTCCGAAAGAGCCTACGGCAACAAGTTTCATGAGATGTTGAGGCAGTCTTTAAACAATGCAGGAGATCCTACAATTACCACTGAAGCGAGTTATCTAAAAGGGCAGACCTCGACTTGGGGTAAGTTAGGCACTTCGCGAATTGATATTAGCTTGGGCGACGCTCAAGAGCCGTTTGCTTCTGTTTGTCTCAAAACATTGAAAGCTACGCCATCACCGCAACAAGAGCGCGGCTGGATTCGCAATCTCCCACATCTAAAAGACGGCTCAATACCGCCCCGAATGTACTTGAAACTACCACCTGAACAATGAGAGCAGTCATGGACGAAAAAGACCCAAAACAAAACATTCCTCAAGTCGAAATGGAAATGCAACTTCCAGACATCTTGGATGGGCCGCTGGTGCTTGAGAATGGTGTCACTCTAAACGAAGGCGACACCGTCGAACATTCCGAATTGGGAAAAGGAAAAATACTTCGAATATGGACCTACACCACGTTAGGCACTTGCTTGTATGTAGACTGGGGCGCGAATGGAAAGAAAGAGGTTCACCCAGGCTATGTAAATAAACTCGCTTCCGCTGCTAAAGAAACGCGATAAGGCAATGAAGTTTCTGGGGAATGTTGCTGACGTTTGGCAAGAAACCAACCACATCGTAGTGATTACCGATTTGCCAGATACTCAGGCAGATTTTAGGCATGGCGATCTATTGGAATTGCAACGGCCCAATGGAACTAGTTTGCAAAGTAAAGGCAGTTTGATCCTGTTCGATCCCCCGGCTGAGCGCCCTTTTGCAGTGGTCTTCACTGAACTGTCAAAAGAAGACGTGCCACCTGGTACACAGCTCTGGCTTGTGAATGCGGAAAGACCAAAAAGCCAAAAATCATCGCTCTCACGCAGGTTTGAACGGATCTCAGAGTAAGGCTCACGCTACTGTCTCGGGCTAGTGAACCAAGAGCAGAATCGCGTCCAGATTCCAGCTTTATGCCTGCTGTCAGACAGCAATTTGATTTGGCTGTCCTTCTCTTGGACTTGCCCCGAAAGGTGCTTGATCATTTCGTTCTGCAACCTGATTTGCTCGGTTTGCTGGCGAATTACATCACTCAAAACGTCAAACGACTTTTGGGCGATGGTGTCATGTTGTTGGGGCTGTTCCTGTCCCGTGGTGTCTGTGCCTGTGGAATTGCCTGGCTGTTCCCTTGTCTCTTCCTCGGCGATTTGTACATGTACTTCTTGCGGAAGGCAGCTAGGATCTACCATCCACTTTTCGCCAAATTGTCCGGGCACCTTTCGACCCACCAACTTGCCTTTGCCGAGTCTCTTGATTATCGCGTTGGCCGAAATTTCCAGACGTTTGGCAGCCTCTTCCACCGTCAGCCAGCGGGCTATTCCTAAAATCTTTTCTGAGTCGTCGGCTGTTCCTTTGGAATCGCCTGGCAATGCCTGGCTTGGGGATGACTCCACATCATAGAAGTCGTCTAGCCCTTCCAAAGTAGCGCTGATTGGTTGTTTTGGGGTCGCAGCCGAAGAACTATTCACAGGCTATTCCTTTCACACGGGTAAGGCATTATGGCTCTGAATGCCACCACCTGTAAAGGCTCTATATCGCCAAGATATAAGCCCTGTATGCCTTACGGGGCTTATCAGATCGATTGATCGAGCAAACGTTTCGGCGTAATCTTGACGCGAGTACGATTTTTTGGAGAGGGCGAACCAGATCTAAAAACAAAAAACGCCGCCAGGGGCGACGCTTTGAGGATTTATAGACCGGATCTTTCGGTTCTGATTGTAGAGAGCTTTTTTGTTTGGCGACGCAGAAGCTCGATGCGATAAAGAATACGGGATAGATTCGGCACAGTCAAGCACGTCTTTTAAGACGTAGAAGGCAGACAGTGACCGGAGCTACAGCATTTTCAAAAACCGCAGCCTGCGGCAGTCTTGATCGAGAAACGCGATTAAATTTTCTTGCCAGATATCCAAACCGCAGCCATTACATATACCGCGCGCCAGGCGCTGAAACGTGGATAACATCGCGCTTTCGACTGGCAACCGGTTTGATTGACGCGGCCATTTCAGCCGAGACCGACACCTTATATGGTGCCTTCTTTGGAGCTGAGACGACTTTTGCCGTTTTCGATATCGATAGCTGCAGTAGTTATCACTCGCCTGCAGCACTTCGGACACTTCGCGAAAACTTAGCAGCCATCGAGCTTTCCGGGAATGTACTTTTTCAGAGTAGTTTTTCAGACGGCTGGCATTTATACATCCCGTTCACTAATTGGGAAAACAGCAAGGACCTAGAACGCAGTCTGAAAGCCTGGCTCAGGAGCCTTGGCTATGACATCCGTTCTGGGCAGCTAGAAGTATTCCCCTGTGGAAACGGCTTGAGGCTGCCCTTACAGACTGGTTTTGCGTGGCTAAACGAAGCAGGGACGGTAACATGCAAGCGCGAGGATCTGTCAGTCCAAGAGGCTGTTAGCTACTTTCTTACTTCGCTGGAAAATAACAGCAATAATTGGCAAATTGCCAAAACCCTGATAGAAAGTCATCTTAGCTTAACCGCGGCTGCCGGCGTCGCCGGCGCCGGCACAATTCCGCCGGCACGAAAAGAACGGCTTGAAATGGGCGGTTTCGAGGATCTGTTTTCGGGCGGGAAGATTCAAGAGAAGTGGGACCAGGGGCGCAAATTTTGGCAAGACGGGCTTGCTAGCTCAGGTGAGCGACATAATGCAATTCAGGACGTAGGGCATTATCTCTGGTACGGCGACGCCGAAAGAGGCATAGCACCGCTACCAGGCGCACGCCATGACGAGTACAGAGCGCGGCTCATTGAGGAATGGCTGACCGAAAAACACAATGGTTTTTGTAGGCACATCGATCAAGACAAATGGGAGACGATCCGAGCGGACATCAAGCGGGCTGTTTTATGGCGGGCTAGCGGTTCTCTACCGGAGTACGAACCCTATCGCCTTACTGACCGCCTTCTCAAACGATTGATCGCCCTTTTCCGAAAGACCGGCAAGGTCTGGACCGTGGCCGACTTCAGGAAGGCTAACGAGGATCGGCGAGACGAAGCCCGCTGCAAAATACGTGCAGTGGTCGCCCGCTGCTTGGACAACGGTTGGCAAATTTCGCGTAACTCCATCGCCGCTATGACCGGCTGCTCAGTTAATACAGTCAAAAAACATGCGGACCTATGGCAGCTCTTTTCAACTAGATCAGGCGATTATAGCCCGGGGGGGCTGGGGGCTTCTCTTGCTTGTTTGTCTCTGGTTTTGGATGAGCCGGAAATCATTAAAGAGCTGCCAGATTCAGAGATTCAAGATTTAGATATACAGAATACCCCCGATCAGGCAAGTGCTGGAAACTGTCTTAACTTCGATAAATTGGGCGTTTTCAAGAATGAGAAAGCGTCCTTTATCCTGCCTTACGGCGCCTTGGCGGCGTCCTCAGGTTCCGACTCAGTGCCTCTTCGTCGGCGTGCTTCGCACGGGGTCTTAACTGCAATTGGGGACTTAAACGGAAGCCGGAGGCACAACACCACCGAGGATCAAAAACAACCGCCTTCTAGGACCGCTGAGCGGGCTGTCAAACTTTGTTTGAATCGGCTGACCGCACTACCTGGCCCACTGCCTGAAAATCACGAAGCCCGGGCCCCGGTGTCAATGGCAGGCGAAGCCTCGGTTTACCGCTTGGTCATTGATACTGGGGGCAAGTGATAGGCTCGTCAGCCAGGCAGGAAGAAGGGAAGCCGCTACCGCTTTGACTTACTCAATCCCTTGGGTTATCATTGGTGATAAGTGGCTGAGGTTTTTTCCATGGACTTCATGATCGCAAAAAAGCATTTCTTCCGGCATGTCGCTACATCAAAGCTGACCGGTGAGCAGTTGCGTGTCCTCATGTGTCTTTTGAGCAGAGAGGCCGACGGCGATATAGGTATGTGGCAAAAGGAAATTTCCGAAATGCTGGGACTTGCAGAGCCGAACGTTAGCCGGTCGATCAAAGCGCTGATTAATGCTGGCATCCTGAGCGAGAAAGTAACGACGGGCTACAAGGATATTCCAATCTTCAAGCTGAATCCTGTTTTTGAAAAACAAGCGCAACTAGAGAGTGACTATCAATACGAAAAGGTGCATGGCAAGCCGTTTAAGCAGACATGGTGAGGACGAAGAGATGACTACAGCAGTAAAAAAACAAACTCCCGATCCACGTCAGGAGCCAGAGAAAACAGAAGGTCAGAAAATCGCCGAACTTGAGTCAGCGACTGAGACGATGGCTGCATACATCGGTTATTTGAACACTCAGATCGTAAACGAAGAGAACCGGGAAAAACCAAATCAAGAAAAACTGAAAGCCCTAGAAGCGCAAATAAACCAGGTCCTCAAAGAACGGCGCGAGATGAGACCCGACAACTACGAGCTGATTGCTAAAGCCCGCTATATCTATGGACCAATTATGAAAGCGCTTTACGCCTGAGCAAGATGGATCAAACGTTCAAGCTCGATGACAAATTGCACGAGCAAATCTATCTCAAAATTGAAGCACGCTTGTTTCAAGAGACGCATTCTGCCTCGCATCCACGAGTAATAATCATGGGTGGTCAGCCTGGTTCTGGAAAGAGCAAGTTGCTGGAATCAAGCCGAGAGCTGTTTCCTGATGGCAATGTCGTTGTTATCAATGGTGACGAACTGCGCGAATTTCATCCGAAGTCAGATGAGATCTTCAAGCTGGATGATAAACGTTATGCCGAGCGAACCGACCCAGACAGCCGCGTTTGGACAAAGCGCCTCTTTGATCGCGCCATCGAGACGAAGCGAAACATCATTTTCGAAAGCACGATGCGGGAAGTTGACCCGATTGCCGATACCCTGAAACGCTTACGGGATCAGGGTTATCACTTAACCGCGAAAGTGGTAGCGACTCATGAACGAATGAGCACAACCGGTATCTACATGCGTTATGAATCACAAAAATTCGACAAAGGATATGGGCGCTTCACCCCGCAGACCAGCCATGATGCGGGATACGAGGGGATGCCGCAAACCGTAGAGCACGTTGAGCAAAACAAATTAGTTGATCGCCTGGAAGTCTATAACCGGCATGGTAACCTGCTTTGGGGAAATGACCTAAAGGGCACCGATTGGGAAAAGGAGCCGACTGCACGCCAAATAATTGAAACTGAACGCAGGCGGGAACCCACTGAAAAGGAGCTGCGCGAGCTGCGGGCAGATTGGCTCGGGGATAGCGAAGCTGTCACCAGGGGCAATGGATTCGATGTGGCTTTGAGCGCCACAGGGTCAGCAATAGCGGACTTAGGCGTGAGTCAAATGCACTACCAGAGCCAAGATCGCAAAAGTTCCTACTTTTAATTTGGTAACGGAAAGCAACGGTTCCTGAAAACGAACTTTGGGCGTTTCCAGGTTTAGTGTATTCTCTTTTTGCCTATAAAGTTCCTGCTCTGTATATTCTAGGAACTTCACGCAACGCTTAGCCCACAACGAGAGAATACAAATGAAGCGCGATTGGGAAATCTCCGAACTCCAGGAACACTGGACGCTCCAGCCAGGTGAACTGGCGCTATTGGAAAATAAGAATGATGAAAACAGGCTTGGGTTCTCGCTTTTGCTTAAGTTCTTTCAGTATGAGGGGCGATTTCCTGAAACCAAAAATGAAATTCCCAAGAAATGCGTCGGATTCGTTGGCGAACAGATCGAAGTTTCAATTGAGGCTTTCTACAAGTATTTTGAGTACAGTACGTTCAATAGAACGGTCAAGTACCAAAGAGCAGAAATCCGTAAGTACACTGGTTTCCGAGAGTGCTCCGTAGCTGACGCGAAGAAAATGACAAAGTGGTTGCGCAACAACATCCTGCCACAAGGTAGTACGGAGGAGCAGGTAAAAGCAGCTGCTTACAAGCGCTTCATGGAGTTGTTGATAGAACCACCAGAAAAAACGCGAATTGATCGACTGGTTCGTTCTGCGATAAAGTCGCATGACAAGCTGGTTCTACAGAAGATCATGGATAACATTCCAAAGGCGGCACTACCTTGGCTTGATGCACTGCTGGAGAACAAGGAAGAGCAGCCACACAGCCACGAAGCGCTGAATATGAGCGATCTCAGGGAGGAGCCCGGCAAAGCCAACGTCAAAAATCTCATTCGTGAGATGGACAAACTGGAGTGTCTGCGACAAATTAGAATGCCGAAAAACATCTTGGCTGGGCAATCTCCAAGATTGCTTGCAATCTATAAACAACGAGTTGCAACTGAGCCGCTCAGAGAATTGCGACGTCATCCGGATCACATCAAGTATCCGCTACTGGCTATCTACTGTCGGCTAAGGACGGAAGATGTCACGGATGCCTTGGTTCAGATGTTGTTCCAAGTAACGCATGGTGTAGATAAACGGGCAGAGAACAGAGCGGTAAAAGAGTATGTCGCCGACATCAAACGTGTTCGAGGCAAACCGGAATTGCTCTTCAAAATCGCCCGTGCCGCTTTGGATAATCCTGACGGCACGGTACGAGATGTGATCTTTCCAGTAGTCGGAGAACAGACACTCAGAGACTTAGTCCAGGAATTCAAGGCGTCTGGTTCTTATTTCACTCAACAAGTTTTAGCCAAAGCGACGGCATCTCACAAGCACCACTACAACAGGATCTTCCCCAAGGTCTTGCGAATTTTGGACTTCCAATCCAAGGCGCCAACGCTCAAACCGCTAAAGAAGGCTCTCAAAATTTTCACGAATAAAGATAAGCTTGATGCCAAAGACTTGGCTAAGCTGCCAATTGAGGGTGTTATCGATAAGGAAGATAAGGACCTGGTGTTCAGCGTTGACGAGAAAGGAAAAAAAACTGTCGATGAAACGAAGTATCGAATCCTCATGCTCAGAAGCTTGCACAAGCGAACCAAAACCAAAGAGGCTTTTGTGCCCGGAGCGAACAAGTTCAGAGATCCGGACGAAGACTTGCCCGCAGATTTCGAGGCAAACCGCGCACAATACTATTCGGATCTGGAACTTCCAACAAATCCAGACCACCTGGTTCAGAAGCTCCAGGCAGAGATGGTCGAAGCTTTGACAGAACTGAATGCAACCATAAAAACAAATGAGAACGTAAAGATAACGCCGACTGGCAAGATCAAGCTGACCCCACTAAAGGCACAGATTACGCCTGCTAACCTCGAAAAGCTTGGTGATGCATTAGAGGAGCGATGGCCACAAACAACCATACTTGACGTTTTGAAAGAAGCCGAACTTAGAGTGGGATTCACCAATGAGTTCTACAGCCTTGGGACGCGTGAAGTTTTAGACCGTGACACCATAAGAAAGAGACTCGTCATTGCTCTTCATGCATTCGGTACAAACGCTGGTCTCAAGAAAGCACGCGCCGATCAGAAATATTCGGATCTCAAGTACATTACGCGCCGATATATCACACGTGATGCGGTTCGCAATGCGATCCGCCAAGTAGCGAACGCCATATTCAAGGTGCGACAAGTTCACATTTGGGGCGAAGGTACTACATCTTGCGCTGCCGATTCCAAGAAATTCGGTTCTTGGGATCAAAATCTGATGACCGAGTGGCACACTAGATACGGTGGCAGGGGCGTCATGATCTACTGGCATGTCGAGCGAAAATCTACGTGCATTTATTCACAGCTCAAACGCTGTTCTTCCTCAGAGGTTGGCGCGATGATTGAAGGTGTGCTCCATCATTGCACCAACATGCAGGTTGAAAAGGCATATACAGACAGCCATGGGCAGAGTGAAATAGCATTTGCCTTCTCTTTTCTTCTAGGTTTTGAACTGCTACCACGGCTCAAAGGAATTCGCAATGAAAAACTCAATAGTCCTGGAACCCAGATGGCTGGCGACTATCCTAATCTGCAGCCGATTATGGATAAAGTCATTAACTGGCAGTTGATCAAAGAACAGTACGATGAAATGGTCAAATGCGCAGTGGCGATAAAGACTAGAACGGCTGACGCTGAGGCAATCCTGAGACGTTTCACCAAAGATAATTTGAGCCACCCGACATACAAAGCGTTCTTAGAGCTCGGTCGTACCCTCAAAACTATCTTCCTCTGCCGCTATCTTCATTCCGAAGCATTGCGCCGGGAAATCCACGAAGGCCTCAATGTCATCGAGAACTGGAACAGCGTAAACAGCTTCATTCACTTCGGGCAACAGAGCAAAATTATATCCAACAACTTGGAAGACCAAGAACTATCGATGCTCTGCATGCACTTGTTGCAGATCTCGCTTATCTACGTCAACACATTGATGCTCCAAGAAGTTCTTAGTGAATCGGCTTGGTCAGATCGCATGACACCGGAAGATTGGCGCGGTTTGACGCCACTCGGATACGCCCATGTCACCTACGGGCACTTTGCCTGCGATATGAACCAGCGCATTCAGCTCAAAGCCGCATAAGGAGAAGCAGATGAGCAGAACAAATCCACAAAAAAAGGCAAAAGAGCTGGCGAAGCTGCTTCGCAATGAGCGGCCTGACTACCATTATCTGAAGGCTGTCTTTCGACATCTTAGAACGGAACTCAATGTATCTGTGATTACGAAAGCAAAGTCCCTGCCTGATATTCCGACGGAAGATGAGCTAAAGCGCTACTATGAAATTGTCTGGACCGGACAAAACACGCAGGACTTACTCATTGTCAAAACGCTCTTGTACACCGGAGCTCGCGTCAGTGAGTTAGTCAACATCAGGCTTACCGATGTTGATTTCAAACGCTGCCAAATACGCATTGAATCAGGCAAAGGAGCCAAGGATCGGCTCGTTCCGTTTCCGGAGTCGTTCAAGGAGATACTGTCCATGCACGTCAAGGACATGAAGGTCTCCGGCGCCACACATTTGTTTGAATCGTCATGGAAAAAGCAGTACACCGATCGCGGCATCCGAAAAATCCTTCAGAAATACGCTACGGCTGCCGACTTTGAAAAAACAATGTCGCCTCATAAGTTGCGTCACTTTCTTTTCACCTGGTTGAAAAAGCAGGGATTGGACGACGCAATGATTCAACCATACTCAGGACACGCAACTAGACAGTCTTTGGAGATTTACTCTCGGATGAGCTTGGCTGTGGCCCAGGAAGAATATGATCAGGCAATCAAGAAGTTCCCTGTGTGACAGCATTTTCTGTCTTCTTGAGAAGACTTTTGGCTCTGGTTGTCACTTTTAGAAAAGCTGGGTCTGCAAAGCAAGTTGGAGATGGTAATTCGGGGCTTTTTTGTCATTGCCCCTGGTGACAGCTTCGCTATCCCCGAGCCAAGTTAGGATAAAGTCGCGGCCAAGCCTGCTGTGCAATTTCGACGTTGCTACCACCATAGATCGGTGTACGACCTGCATTCCCCGGTGCGCCACAAATATAGTTTCCATGCGAATCCAGCATGTTGGTAAAGATTCCATCATACAGAACTGGTGGCTCGCCCGGTAGAGCAGGATCAGAAATCTCGATTGTGCATGCATTGGCGGCGTTCATACCTGTGAGATCGCGTGTTAGCGCGGCTTGGAAAGTAGCCGTTTTAGAATAACCATCTATATTGCCACCATTATAAATGGAGTCCAGGTGGTGTCCGGTCTCGTGAGCGGTAACATGCGACACACTTTCGGTGCGCATTCCACCGGTAGGCGAGGTGTTTTCAAAGATTGCAGATGAGTACACGGTTGATGCACCACTAATTGGTTGAGTGACAGTAATTCCAGCCAGATCGGCAGTAAAAAATGCATCGTCATCTTCATAAAACCGAGGAGCATCGGCTGGCTTTGGATTCGATTCCCTCACGAGAAAATAGTCATTGTGGTTCGTGAACTGGAACCAGGTACTATCACTAATTGCTAGCCGGAATGCTGCATCAGTGCCTGATTGCCCTATTGTAATAAGGGTTTGAAGCATGATGTTTTGGAACTGCGGGAATCCGACTGGCGTTACAGTCGAGATGCACAATCTGGCCCTGTCGCGAGGGAACAAGGTCAGACTCGTGGTAATTGGCGCACAGTCGACACCGATCACAGTTGATTCACGGTAGAATGTCTGCTCGTCCGAATTTGAAGCCAGGGTAAGCACGCCGCCCCCACATGTCGCGTGGATGCCAACTTCTGCAAGATCTGCATCGTTGTTCACTTCGGTGCGCAAGCCACATCTGATCTGATTCAGATTGTCGCCAGCTTGCGTAACGTAGCTTACTGTTTTCAGTGAACCAGGAAGGTCGACGTTGAAGACGGTGAATTGGACGGTTTCGCCCACCACAACCGGTCCGGCAACAGTGATTGTCTGAGCACCGTTTGTTTGCAAGAAGCTACCGAGCGTCATAGTTTCGGTGCCACCAGCCTTCACTTTTGCCGAATAGCTAGTGAATTTTTGGGTGGTTTCGAACGTCGGTGACTCGATCAGAAGAGTGTTGGAGTCAACTGAGCTAACCTTAGCAGAGATGCCCAAAGCAGCAAGCGTGGTGCTGTTATTGATCTTGTTGCGCAGCCGAATAACGATGTCGGCTAGGGTATCACCCGAGTTTGGCTTGTAAACAACGAGTTCTTTGCCGCCTTCGAGACCAACGTCATAGATGGTCAGAGTCAGTTTATCGTCTACAGTGACGGTACCACCGATGGTGAGCGTCTGTCGGATGGCCAGGCGATTCGAACCGCCGCCTGTAGTCGTCTGCCTATAAACGGTGCCATTGGTTGACGTAGAAACAATGGTGTAATTGGCGCCGTTTTGAAGCGTCGCTGTCACTCCGATGGCTTGCAGTTCGGTATCAGCATTGATCGCCTGGACGATCTTGTTGGCGGTCTGGCGCAGAGTGTCGCCAGTCTGGAAAGCGTGAGTCACCGGTTTCTGACCGGTGGCAAGTCCGGTGTCAAACACGGTGATTGTGAAAACTGAACCATCCGGAGCAGCCAGAACCTGGCCAGCTTCGACTGCGTTTACGCGCGGGTTTATCGTCAGTGTTGCGGCATCTGCTTGGCTGGGAGCCAGCATAAGCCCGAAGGACAGCGCGAACACCGTCCCGAGAGCAGCTATTGCTCTTCGTAATTTCATGCTTCTTCCTTTTTTGGAAAGTTGATGGATTTCCCCTCAATTCAAGTCACCAAGACTGAGACGGCAAAAGGCACAACAGCGTTGCTGCCGATCTTTTTGCCTTTGCGATTCCGAAAAGTCTGCGCCGAGCGCGTGGAATACCTGAGTCAGTGAATGTAAAGGAGGACCATCACCTTAGAAATTACCGCGTGACAATTTCAGCCGAAATTGCAGGCTGTGTGCAACTTTTGATTTTTCGTAATCATGAAAAGCTTGTCAGACTTGCGCGGACTGATTGGATGTCAGGCGCTCAGAAATATATGCAAGTCAAGGATCAGGGAGAAAGTAAATGCAAGCTAAATCCCTGCGCTAAGTTTGCATTATCAAGAGCTAAGGCGCATCTGCCACAGTGCTGCCATGCAAAAGCGGCCAGTGACCGGTACCGGATATTATGTTTCACGCCACCACACATGATGGCAAAACCGG
>DTSE01000103.1:0-3885 GCA_012965515.1 Candidatus Melainabacteria bacterium
AGTTTGTACTTGCGAAATAATTATATGATAAACGAACGTCACGACGGGCAACGAAGTTTATACTTTCGGTATAACTATATAATAAACGAACGCGGAAAACACGGAAAACAAAGTGACCACAAGTTTGGACCTAGAAACAATAACTAAGCGAGTTACCGGTGACATTGGATGCGCGATTTCGTATTCGGCAGATTTCACGACGCCGGTTGCATTGTTCGATCGATTGTCCAGAAGCGCGAGAGACGCCTTTCTCTTCGAGAGCACAGAAGGCGATGGACGGCTCGCCCGTTATTCGTTCCTTGGAGTTGATCCGCTGCTCGTCGTAGAGTTCGACGTGTCGCAGGTGCATATTGAGAATTGCACGGAAGGTTCTCGCCAGAGTCTTTCCGTTGATAATCCCATCGACTTCCTGCGCACTTTGTTGAAAAACAATCCCGTCCCCAGTCATCCGCTCATTGCGGAAGCCCCTTTTGCTGGGGGGCTAGTCGGCTACCTTGGATATGGTGCGACCGGGTTTACCGAGCACATTGCGCAACAAGCCAGCGCAGTCACCCAGGTGCCTGTCGGAAGATATGGTCTGTACGATTCATTCGTATTGTTCGATCACCAATATCGGCAGGTGACGTTTTTCTCTGCTCGTGGCGAGCAACATATAAACGAACTTGTGCATCGTTCGCTGCTGCATTCTCAACTTCCTCCCTTCCGGCTTGATATGCCGAAAGCGACAAAAGAGGAACTCTTCAAAAGCGTCAGTGGACCATTTACTCGCGAGAGTTTCATAGATGCGGTCTTGAAGGCGAAAGAGAAGGTGCTCGAGGGTGAGGTGTTTCAGATTGTCGTTGCGCAGCGATTTTCAGTGCCCATCTCTGCTCCGCCCATTGACGTTTATCGCGCGTTGCAAGCGACCAATCCCAGCCCCTACGCATATTTTTTAAAGTGTCCCGGTTTCTCTTACATCGGCTCCTCGCCTGAGACTTTTGTGCGCAGCAATGAAGGACAAGTGCTGCTTCGCGCTATTGCCGGAACGCGCCCGCGCGGGAAGGACCGCAGCGAGGATGAAGCTCTTGAACTTGAATTGAAGCAGAGCGAGAAAGAGATGGCAGAACATCGCATGCTCGTAGATCTTGGGCGCAATGATCTGGGAAGGGTTTGTGCACCAGGCAGTGTGAAGATTGGCGAATTGGCGTGTTTGACGCGCTATACGCATGTGATGCATCTGGCAACGGAAGTGACTGGAAAGCTTGCGCATAACAAAGACGTATTTGACGCATTCGAAAGTTGTTTTCCTGCCGGAACCGTATCTGGTGCGCCAAAAGTGCGTGCGATGGAAATCCTTGCGGAGCTAGAGCCCGAACAGCGCGGCATCTACTCGGGCGCGGTCGGATACTTCGACGCTCGCGGCAATATGGACGGTGCCATCGCGATTCGTTCCGTTTTGATCAAGGACGGCAACGCTCACATCAATGCTGGTGCGGGGATTGTTTACGACTCCGATCCTGATATGGAGTATGAAGAAACGCGCAGCAAAGCATTGAGCGTTCTGCAGGCAGTGCGCATCGCGCACCAACTTATGGGGGCTAAGTAGTTACATGCGCACCATAATCATCGACAACTACGATTCTTTCACGTTCAACCTGTACCAAATGTTGGTGCCGATTGTCCGAAAACTGGAGAAAAATGAAAGCGCCGATGTGGAAGTTTTCCGCAACGACGCGATTACACTTGATGAGGTACTCGAGAAGAAGCCGACTCACATCGTGCTTTCTCCCGGTCCTGGTCACCCGGATGTTGCTCGCGATTTTGGAGTGTGCAAAGAGATTATTTTGTCGCAGAGGAAGCTTGGAGCCGCACTTATGGGCGTTTGCCTGGGGCATCAGGGTATCGCCGCCCATCTAGGCGGCGAGGTGGTTAGGGCTCCCGAAATCGTGCACGGAAAAACCAGCGAGATCTTTGTTGAAGGTTCTCCTTCTCGGATCTTTGCCGGCTTGGGAAACAGCTTTGAAGCGATGCGCTATCACTCGCTGGTGGCAAAAGAAGACTCTTTTCCAGCAGAGTTGAAGGTGACCGCTAGGGAGAAAAAGCACGGATTGATAATGGCGCTCGAGCATAAGAGCGAGCCTATCTTTGGCGTGCAGTTTCATCCCGAATCTATTGGGACGGAGAAAGGCTCATTGATGATGGAGAATTTCCTGTCGATATGAGTGAGTCTGTGCTGGAACGCGAAAGAATTGCAGATATCGTCAATGCGCGCTTGCCTGACGATGAGCTGGTTGATGCCTTGCGAGAGATTTCTGCACTGCCGTTGTCTGCTGAGCTGATGCGTTTGTTCATCGAAGAGACACGCAAGACGGTCGTGGGAAAAGAAGACCTTCCAAGCGGAACCGGTTTGATAGACGTGAGCGGAACAGGTGGCAGCGGGTTTGCACATTTCAACACGTCTACGTTTTGTGCATTTGTTCTTGCTTCGGGTGGCGTAAAAGTAGCGAAGTTTGGCAACCGAGCCTCCCGTAGTGGCGCAGGTAGTGCCGACCTTCTAGAGTCCATGGGAATTCCGCTCGATTTGCCTGCCGCTCGCGTTGATGAAGCGATTGAAAGCGCAGGCGTCGCGTTTCTTTTCGCTCCTCACTATTATCCTGGTTTGCGAAAACTCGCCTCAGCTCGCAAAGCTGTTGGGCAACCTACGATTTTCAATCACATCGGTCCGCTGTTAAACCCGGTCGAGCCGGAGTACCGCGTTTTCGGAATGTCATCGCAGGCTGTTACTTTGCACGCCGCCGAGTTTCTGCAAGAGTCGAACGCAAGTACGCTCGTCGTCACTTCTCAGAGCGGTTTGGACGAATTAATGCCCGGCTCATTCAATCATGTACTTTTCGTCAATGGTGGCACCATTCAAGACCTTTCTTTTAGAGCCGGCGGTGCTTCCTTATTTGATGGACAAGACGGAAAGAAATTGCAATTTGGTTTGAAGCACAATATCGATGTCTTTAGACAGTTGATGGACACCCGTTCTGTCTCAGAAAATCAGCCTTGGCTTGATCTGGTTTGCTTGAACTCCGGCGCGGGGTTCTTTGCTGCCGGTATCACTTCTGATATCGAAAGCGGCATTGAGAGAGCCAGAGATTTGATTATCTCAGGGCATGTGAAGGATACATTCAAGCGAGCGAGGCAGGTCTATGAAAAGTGTGCTGCGTGAAATAGTCGAGCACAAGCGAGTTGAAGTGGCGGCACGCGAATCGACGCGCACGTTGGCTTCGTTCGAAAAGGATGTCGTGCCGGCAGACAATCGCTTTCTTGCCGCATTGACTGGTGAGAGTTCCAAAGGAGCGCGGCGCCCCAAGAGCGCCAACATAATTGCGGAGGTCAAACCTCGCTCTCCGTCGATGGGCAGCGCCACTAGTAGTTTTGACCTTGCGTCTGTTTTGGCGACTTACAATAAGTACGCTCGCGCTATTTCCGTGCTCACCGACGAGAAATATTTTGGCGGCAGCCTTCAGCTGTTGTCTGAAGTGAAAAAGCGCTCGTCACTTCCTGTTTTGTGCAAGGACTTCATTTTTGAAGCGCGTGCCGCTCAGGCGGATGCGATTTTGTTGATTGTGAAGTCTCTCGACGACGAAGAGTTGTCGGACCTCTATTCTACTTGTACGAAACTTGGCATGACAGCAGTATTGGAAGTGCAAAACGAAGAAGAGGTTAAACGCGCACTCGAAATCAACCCGCAATTGATTCTCGTGAATAATCGCAACCTCGACAGCTTGGAAATTGATCTTGCGACGTCGGAGAAGTTGATGCCGCTGATCCCTGATTCAGTCGTTAAGGTGGTGGCGAGCGGTATTGAGAGTGCTGAGGATATTCGGCGTTTGGCGCATGTTTCGAACAATTTCCTCA
>DTSE01000103.1:3895-4571 GCA_012965515.1 Candidatus Melainabacteria bacterium
GTTCAAGTCTTATGAAGTCGGGCAATGTCGACGAAAAGTTGAAAGAGCTGGCGACTTCTTTGGACGAAGTGCTGGAGGCGGAGCATGAAGGTGCTGCAGAGAAGGGGAACCATACATGAATACAAAAGTCAAAATCTGCGGCATAACCTCGCTAGAAGATGCACTCGCAGCGCTCGATGCGGGTGCAGACTTTTTGGGTTTAATTTTTGCGCAGAGTTCGCCACGCCGTGTCGAAATAGATGCAGCCAAGGAAATCATTGCCGGCATTGCCGGTCGCGCGCAGATTGTAGGGGTTTTCAAAGATCAAGAATTGGAGTTTGTTTCCGAGCTTGCCGTAAGCTTGAAGCTAGACTACGTGCAATGCCATGGCAAAGAAACCGTTGATTATGTTCGAAGACTCCCAACAAAGGTGATTAAGGTGCTTGAGTTGGAGGGCGTGAGCGAATCTGATTTGGGTGCAGGTGTTGCTGCTGGTGCAGGAGAAGGTTCGGGTGTTGGCGTCGCGTCAAGCAGCGCGACTAGTTTCGAGGAAAGTTCGGCGACCTCTACTGATGTTTCCGCAAAGGTTTCAGAAGAAACTGTTGCACTTGCCGCTGCTCCGACTTCTACAATTGGAAATTTGGCACAAGAGTGGAGAGATGACGCGCACTTCTTACTCTTCGATCGTCCCAAGTTG
>DTSE01000104.1 GCA_012965515.1 Candidatus Melainabacteria bacterium
TTCGCCGCGGAGCCAAGGCCACTGACGTGGCCATTCTTGTGGTAGCTGCCAAGGAAGATCTCGGCGTAATAGGTTTTGTCGGAAGGCAAAAAATCGATGAGCCTGCACGCCTGCCCAAGCGCCATTGGCAGAACTCCTATAGCCAGCGGGTCCAGAGTTCCACCATGACCGGAGCGTTTTACACGCGTCAGACGACGAATACGCACAACTACATCGTGTGACGTCATGCCGGGCGGCTTCATCACATTTAGAAAACCGAAATTCACTGCACTAAACTTCGCCGCGGGCAATCTTGCCGAGCAAGTCGGAAACTTTCGCTCCGCGCTCGAGAGACGTGTCGAGTTTCAAATTCAACTCGGGTGCAAAGCGCAGATGCAGGCGGCGGCACAACTCGCCTCTCATGTAGCCGAGATGTTCGTTGAGCGCCTCCATGGTGCTTTCGGAATCACCCTCTGCGCCGAAGACGGAAACGAAGACGCGGCAGGAACGACAATCAGGAGTTGACTCGACATCGGTTATCGAAACGAGACCCTTGATGCGATCGTCCTTCAAATCCCGGCGAATGATTTCCGAAAGTTCTTTCTTGATCGACTGAGAAACACGCAATGCACGTTGGCTGGACATAATTCACCTCTCCAAGAAAGGTAAGACACGGCGAAGCGAAACTAAGAGCGGGTAATTTCGCGCTTGGTTTCTTGTATCTCGTAGACAGTGACCTTGTCGCCTTCACGCAGGTCATTGAATTTCTCGAAGCTCATGCCGCATTCGAAGCCGGCTGCAACTTCTTTGGCGTCGTCTTTGAAGCGCTTGAGAGTCTCGATTTTACCTTCATAGACGATTGAGCCGTCACGGTCGATTTTGGCAATACCGCCGCGTTTGACCTTGCCGGACGTGACCATGCAACCACCGATGGAGAGCGCTTTGCCCAATTTGAACACGGCGCGGATTTCGGCTTGACCGATTTGAACTTCGGACCTGAGCGGTTGAATGAGACCTTGAATCGCTTTCTCGAGGTCGTCTGTAATTTGATAGATGATGTTGTATGTGCGAACGTCAACGCCTTCTTTTTCGCTGACTTCTTGCGCGTTGCGGTCAGGCTGCACGTTGAAGCCGACGATGATGGCGTTGGACGATGCTGCCAGGTTGACGTCGTTTTCCGATATGTCTCCCGAGGATGTACGCAGCACGCGCACGGCCACTTCGTTGGAAGTGAGTTTGCGGACTTGCTCGGCGATTGCCTCGGCTGTGCCCTGCACGTCGGCTTTGACGATGATATTCAGCTCTTTGACTTCGCCAGTCGCCAGCATGTCGTGCAGCGATTCCAATGTGACGTGGTGCGGACGTCTGTCGCCTCTTTCCGCCTTGCGGGCATCGACGATTTGCTTTTGAATCTGCATGTCGGCTACGACTTCGAATCGATCACCGGCCTGTGGAACATCATCAAGTCCAAGCACTTCGACAGGCATGGAGGGACCAGCCGCCTTAACGCGTTGACCGCGATCGTCGAACAGAGCTCTGACCCGGCCTGACGCTGTACCGGCGATAAGAAGGTCGCCCTCTCTAAGTGTTCCGGTTTGAACGAGAGCTGTAGCAACAGCTCCTTTTCCGCGTGAAAGTTCGGCTTCGATGATTACGCCGTTGGCTGGCTTTTCCGGATTGGCTTTCAGATCCTGAATTTCGGAAACCAGCAAAATCATTTCGAGCAATTCGTCGAGTCCGGTGCGCTTCTTCGCCGAAACATTGACGGTGACGGTGTCGCCGCCGAATTTGTCGGGTAGAATTCCGTGCTCCATCAATTGAGTAAGCACGCGGTCGGGATCGGCGTCTTGTTTGTCGATTTTGTTGACGGCAACAATAATCGGCACACCTGCGGCTTTGACGTGGTCGATCGCTTCGATCGTTTGCGGCATAACACCGTCGTCGGCAGCTACCACAAGAATGGCCACGTCAGTGGCCTTGGCTCCGCGGGCACGCATCGCAGTGAATGCTTCGTGACCAGGGGTGTCGAGGAATACGATTTGGCGCAGCGAACCATCTTCATGCGGCACTTCGACGTGATACGCGCCGATGTGTTGTGTGATGCCGCCGTGCTCCGCATCGGTAAGCAAGAATTTTGTCTGGCGGATAGCGTCGAGCAAACTGGTCTTACCGTGGTCGACGTGACCCATGATTGTGACCACAGGCGGTCTTGTCACCAAGGCCTTGAGGTCTTCTTCGGAGAGATTTTCTTCGACTTTTACGACTTCCTCGACCTTTTCTTCGGTCAGGACTTCGTATTCCATTTCACTAGCCAACTCGCGAGCCAATTCGACTTCTACCAGTTGGTTGACCGTGCGCATCGTACCTTTCATGAACAAGCGTTTGATCACTTCGGTATCGGCGACGTTCATTTTTTCGGCCAATTCTTTGACCGTCAGGTTTTGCGTTAGAGTTATCACTTTTGGAACTTCAATAGTCGCCGCGGCCGGGCGCGACTTTTCTTCTTTCTTCTGTTGCAGATTTCGCTCGTGCGATTGATTTCTTGATTTCGGTGGTCTTGGTGGAGTGGCTCTGCTGGATGGCGCAGCTACTCTTACCGGAACAGAAGGACGTGTGCTGAGGCTGTTAAACGCCTCAGGCGTGAAATCATCGGTATTCGGTTTTTCCTCTTTCGGCGCTTCTTCAGCCTTGGGGGGCTCGACCGGTTCAATTACAGGTTCTTTGACTTGCTCTTTGACAGTCTGCGCAGGAGGTTCTTCCGGTTTTTCTTCAGTTGGAAGGTTCTCTGCTTTGCCTTTCTTCGGTTTCTCTACTTCTTCAACCGGTGCAGGCGGCGGAGCAATCTCTACCACTGGCTCCGGAGGAGCAGGCGGGGCGACCGGTTCTTTAGGCGGTGCCTTTTCAACCGGCTCTTGCACAGGGGCGGCTTCTACGACTGGAGCCTCGACTGGTGCTTCTTCGGGCGCCGTCTCTTTTCTGTAACGCGCCAATACTCTCGGTTTTTGCTTTTCGGGAGTCTGGGGCGGCGGAATTTTGCCTAGAGGCTTGGCAGCCGTCTTGACTGCCGCCTTTTCCTTCTCTCCCTTGCCGTTTTTCTTGCCCAGGTGAGAGATGAGAAGCCCCACCGTGCTGGCGTCGATGGTGCTGGAGTGGCTCTTGATGTCGTAGCCGAGTTCGCGCAAAGCCGTGATGATGTCCCCGTTTTCGAGGTTCATCTGGCGCGCTAATTCGTACACACGGACACGATCATTCATCAGGCTTTTACTCCTTGCTCTGTGTATTTTGGCATGTTTTCGCCGTATCTGTGCACTCTCTGTATACAAGCTGTATCAGTTGCTCAGAGAGCGGGAAAGCCACAGAGCGTGGGGCTGGCTTGCCCTTTACTTTCCTGCCTTCCAGTGCGCCTTTCAGGCGCGTGCCTTTCAAAGCCTGGTCAACACAGGCTTTCGAGCGACAGATGTAACACGATCTTCCTGACAGGTGCTTATCGCCCGTGTTCAGGCGCACATCTCCGTTTTGATAGTCGCAGGTGAGGCGAATTAAATCTTTCTGCGCTTTCTTCAAACGGCATGCCACGCAGATTCGCGTAGAAAGCAAATGGCTGTCTCTCCGATCGAGCGGAAAGGAAACGAACCAGGCAGCAGCGGGGGGCTGCCTTCCAGCTCTTTTCAATTCACGCGTGAGTGTCTTTCAAAAAGCGGGGACCAGGAAAACCCGGTCCCCTGCTTGACTGCATTTATGCTTGAGCGCCCAGATCTTCCAATGTTTGGTTGAGAGATTTGAACGAACCACCCGCTTGAGATTCGGACTTGATGTCGATCTTCCAGCCGGTCAGTTTTGCAGCCAGTCGGACGTTTTGACCGCCTCGACCGATAGCCAAGCTGAGTTGATCGTCAGGCACGATTACTTCGGCTCTCTTGCCGCCGGCATCCGGAGTCTCTTCGTAAAGAGCTACGGTGGTGATGCGGGCAGGGCTCAGGGCATTCGAGATGTAATCAACCGGGTCACCAGAGAAGCGAATGACGTCGATTTTTTCGTTGCGCAATTCGGCAACGACGTTCTGAATGCGAACGCCGCGTGTACCGATACAGGCACCGACCGGATCGACGTCGGCGTCATCCGAGTGCACGGCAATTTTTGTCCGGTAGCCGGCTTCACGAGCAATTGACTTGATCTCGACAGTACCGTCTTCGATTTCAGGTACATAGAGTTCGAACAATTCTCTGACCAGCTCAGGGTGAGCTTGCGAGACAATGATCTGCGGAACGCGTCCTGTTTCTCGTAGTTCGAGAACATACACGCGGACACGGTTGCCGACTCTGTATGTTTCGCCGGGTAACTGTTCGCGAGTCGGCATGCAGCCTTCTACGCGACCGAGGTTGACGATGACGTTATTTCTCGTATTGGAGATAACTTCGATACGCTCGATTTGACCGGTTGTGCAGGTGCCTTTGCGGGCTTCGAATTCTTTTTTGATCAGTTCTTTTTCCGCTTCTCTCAGTCGCTGTGTCATCAGCTGCTTGGCTGTTTGAGCGGCGATCCGACCGAATTCCGAGAAGTCTGCCGGTGTAACTTCGATTTCCAAAACTTCGCCGACGGTGACGTCAGGAATCAGATCTTTTGCGTCTTCGAGGCTGATCTGGTGGTATTCATTTTCCGCTTTGTCCACAACTTCTTTGGGAGCAAAAATGCCGATTTCACCAGTCTCGTGGTCGAAGATTGCCCGTACGCCTTCAACATCGTGGTCGGGCACTTTCTTCTTGTAAGCAGCAACGATAGCGTCGCACACGTACGAGATGAATTCTGCTTGCGGAATATTGCGCTCTCTTTCCAGCTCTTCTGCTGCTTCTAAGAGCTTGTCGCCGATTTTGATCATGGATTTGACTCCTTCAGTCTATTCAATTTTAGTATTCAGTTTTAGTTTCCGGTTTCTTACAGTTTGTAGAAAACGGCATGATGACCGCTTTCTCTCAGGTAGGGTTTCCCCTGAATCTTTGCTTCAGTCTTTCTCGTGGTCTTCCTCATCTAATTCCAAAGCGTGAACTTTAGGCATATCTTGTGGATGAAGGCGGACCAGAGAAACTTTTTTTATATCGAGGGTCAGGTTGGGACAGCCTGGCAGTGCCGATTTTTGCAGCTCAGCGGTTTTCTTGGATGGCTTGGCGTTGTGCCCTGTGCCCTTTTTGGCCAAAATGGGCTTAGCGTTTTTCAAATGCAGTTTGCCGTCGAGAAGCGCTTCCAGTGTGGCAGTGAACTCAGTGCCGACATCTTGCACTTTGTCTTTTGCTCTGACAAAAACCTGATGTCCGGCAAAAACTTGAAACTCGCGTGGTGTTTTCAGCTCTCTTTCGATGCCCGGGCTTTGCACTTCCAGGTAATACGATCCTTCTATGATCGCCGGCTTGCCGTTCGATTGCGGCTCCAAAAGCTCGCCCAGTTGGCGGCTGATTACTTCACAATCCGACAAACCGACGGCTTTTGTATGTGAGAAAATCGTCACTTCTACGCTTTTTCTGCGTCCTTGCTGCGTCAGGCGCACGTCAACGACTTGAAAGCCAAGCGGGGCGGCGATTTTTTCGGCGAGCGCTGTCACCTCTAAAATCACATCTTCTGGTTTTCTACTTAGCATTCGGCAGAGTCTGCTCTATATGACGCGGATTAACGCGGGCTATTCAATTAATTGCAGTTGGATGCTGCTGCATCTTGACTGTCGGGGTGCCGGCGGCTCCGGGCGGCTTGTATACAAGCCAAGCACGACAAAGACACCGCCGAAATAAATGAGGGCGTAGGTTTTTGATTCCTACACGTCTCAATTGCTTCCCTTGCAAGCCGCTATGTTAGCATACCGGCAGTTTTCAAACAATCCGGGCAATATTGAGCCGGTCTGGCGCCTGATTTGCGAGGAAGCGCAGGTATCCGTTTCCATTATTCAAAAGGGGCGAAAGTGCCAATCTGTGTCAGTTTTTCAAATCAGCAGAAATATTTGAAGGTGAGCAAGAAAGAGTGGCAAGCCAAATTCGACAAGCTGGCAGCTGCAATAATTCGCAATCTTCAGGAAGAACCGCCTGCACATCTGAAGAAGAAGTGGTTGGCGAAAGTTGCTGAAAGAGGCGTATTTAACGTCGTTTTCGTGACAAATGAAGAGATAAGGCAGCTGAACAGCCAGTGGCGCAACAAGGACGCCCCGACAGATGTACTTTCATTTCCTATGGATGCCGACGAGCCTCCTGAAGGAGAGCCCTGGGAATTAGGTGACGTGATTGTTTCAGTCGAGCGTGCCGATGAGCAGGCGGAGGACTACGGGCATAGTTTGGAGCGAGAATTGTGCTTCCTATTTGTACACGGTGCGTTGCACGTGTTGGGTTTTGATCACGAAACAAAAAAGGAAGAAAAGGATATGTTCGGCAGGCAAAAGGCCGTCCTTGACTCACTGGGCATCAGCCGCAAGAAGTAAGAAGACGTACGTACAACTAAGACGGAATCAATCTCTTCGCTTGCTCGACGTGTTATCTTGCAAGATGGGAGAGGAATTCTACTGTGACCGCAGGAACCGTATCTAAAGCCGCCGAGTCGAATGCATTGAATTCGTCGAATGTGTCAAACTCCGCGACTATCATCAATAAACGCGAGACTGGCAAGCATTTTGCCGTCCCCGCGAGCTGGCAGCATAAGACCGGCCGCACAACAAGTATGATCGAATCCTTCTACCACGCTTTTACCGGTATTCTGCAAGGCTTGAAAGAGCAGCGAAATTTGCGCATACATTTCGCTATTTCGGCTGTGGTCATATGCCTGGGTATTTTTCTGCGCGTAGACACAATCAGTTGGCTGGCATTGGTTTTGTCCATGGGGCTCGTAATCGGCGCGGAGCTGCTCAATACAGCCATCGAGCATGTCGTGGATTTGACTGCCGGCGGTGAGTATCATCTGGCCGCTCGAAAGGCGAAAGATACTGCAGCCGCAGCCGTTTTAGTCGTCGCTTTAGCTGCTTCCGCGGTTGGTGCAATAGTGTTCTTGCCCAGACTCTGTGCCTATTTCGGAGTTTAGAACCACCTGGTTCGGGCATATCTTATATGTAGGGGTGGCAAATTCAGAACCCCGACTGGTGCAGCGTTTCACGGGGACCGTGGGATTTTTCCCATTGACTGTCCAATCTTCGCTGAGTTATGTATATATGCAAGCACGACTACATAAAGACCTAACCCCTTTGCGAGGTCCTACCGAATGAGTACGGGTGATTACGATTCCCGTCCGGCGAATCTATATCAGTTTGCCGACGGCAATCAGAACAACCAAGGCGACAGAACTGATATGTATCAGTTCAACGGCGGTGATGGACCGAACCGGTTGCAGGAAGAAGGATGGAGGATTCCGCGCAACGAGACGCGGACATATGCCTTTCCAATGGATAGCCAGGGTTATCCTGTAATCAACAATTATGGAACGGTCAATATATACATGGCCGGCGGCAATGGTTATGACGATGCGTCATGCCGAGCTCAACAAGCCGCTAAGCTCAACGATATGATGTCCGGTCGCTATGACTACATGGACGACAGATATCGCGAAACCTATGCTCCCGAATATAACCGTATGTCCGACTTCAGGCGTGAAGCTCTGATTCGTGACGGACAAAGAATGGATCAGCAAATCCGCGATCAATACTCTCGCAGTTATTACAATCCGGATGCTTATTACGATCGTTCTTTCAATGATTACGCCTATCGACGCCCTGGTTCGAATGTAAATTACACTCATGGCGGACGTGATGGCATCAGCTTTTACAGAAGCGAGCCTTCATACAGCAGCCTGCCTCCTTGGGTCAATGACGACTGCTTCGGCACCGGCAGAGACAGGAACGGCTATCGTATCTTCCAAGACTTGCTGCAAACCGGATTGTCTTACGACATAGCGCGCAGGCATGCACGTAATGGCGGATATGATGACTACGGCAATAGCGGCCGTTGGGACCGCAGATACGACGACTATCGCACCAACCCGATTGAAATGATGCTCATGGCCAATGCCATCGGCGGCAACCGTTGGGATCGTTACAGCAACCGCTATTTCAATGACGATCGCAATATTAGTTACACACATGGCGGTAGAGACGGACTGTCCTTCTACAACCAAAGTCCATCCTGGGATAGATATGGTTCGGGCAACGCCGGCTTAGGCTTGCTGCAAGACGGATTGCAAATGGCTATGGCCTACGATATTGCGAGGCGTTCAGTTCCGAGATATGAATCGCACAGAAATGTTGATTCCTATTACGGCAACAATGATAGATACGCCAATCGCGACTACGACGATCGCACCAATCAGCATTACGCCAGGGCGCGGCATGAAATGATGCGTCAACGCGATGCCGAACGTATTGCCTATAATCGTCAGAGAGCGATGGAGCGCCAAGGTCGCGCCTAAGCCTCAAGGCTGGCTATAGTCCGAAGAATACCGAATTTGATTCAGGATTAGATGAATCTTGAATGATTCGCAATTCGGTGTCGAAGGCCGACTGCAGATTTTCTCTGGTCAAAACTTCTTGCGGCGCGCCGGCAAATAGCTGCGTGGACGGGCCTCTTGCAGTTTTCTTCACGCACAAGACCTGGTCGCAAACCTGAGAAATGAAGTTCAGGTCGTGTAAGCATGTGATGATCGTCATATCCTTCGACTTGAGCTGCAGTAAAAGATGCATCAAGCTTTTCTGATGCTTGAAGTCCAGATGTGCAGTCGGTTCGTCCAAAAGCAAGATTTCCGGCTCCTGAGCAAGGGACATTGCGATTGCGGTTCTTTGTCTTTCTCCACCCGAAATCTCAGTTACTGACTTTCCGCGCAGTTCACTTAGCTGCGTGGCATTAATTGCATTCTCTATTGCGGCTTTGTCATTCTGCGCAGTTCTCCATTGCCACCATTTTTGGTGCGGATTGCGTCCCAGGGCAATCATATCTTCCACGGTCAGATCTCTGGAAGCAGCAATGTCTTGAGGCACATACGCGAGTTTCTTCGCTAGTAGCGGCAATGGCAAGGCCGCCAGATCGTTTCCTTCAATGAGAATTTTTCCGTTGACGGCAGGAATTAGCCGGGCGATTGTTTTCAGCAGCGTTGACTTACCGGCGCCATTGCCACCGGCAATCGCTACAACACTGCCTCGTTTGACAGTTAGAAAAACGCCTTCCACGACCGCTTTTCCATTGAAGCCGGCGGAAAGATTTTCGAGTCGAAGGACTTCGCTCTTCGATTCCGCCATCTACGCGTCCTCCCCCCTGCTTGTCGAAATCAAGTAAAGGAAAAAAGGACCTCCGACCAGCGACAGCAGTGTTCCCAGCGGCAATTCCTGTCCCTGTCCGAGAGTCCGGGCGGCGAGATCGGAGACGGTCACTAGCACTGCGCCTATCAATGCAGATGCGATTATTTCTACACGCTCGTCTCGGACAAACAACATACGAGCGAGGTTGGGTGCGATTAAGCCTACGAATGCAACCAACCCTGATGCTGAAACCGCAGCGCCACACATAAGAACCGCGCAAGCCAATAATACCCATTGCAGTCTGGAAACGTCCACACCAAGAGCTTGTGCAGTTTCATCACCCAAGGTGAGAACGCGTATTTGCTTGCTTAGCAAGAGAGTGGCAATGATACCGCCTATGGTGTAAATGGAGAGAGTTCCCAGATCGTTCCATCCTCTGCCGGCAATGCCACCGGCGAGCCAGAATATGATTCCTTGTGCTTGGGGGGCGCCTCCGGATTGAGTGATGATGAGCGTAATGAGAGAGCCGCACACTGCGGATATGGCGACGCCGCCCAGTATCAATCGAGTGACGGAAAGCCCTCCGGCTCGACGTGCCATCTGAGCTACAAGAATTGCAGCAGCCAGACCGCCTAGAAATGCCGAGGCCGGCATGAGGCTGAAGTCCAGTCCCAGAATGATTGCTGCTGCCACAGCCAGTCCTGCTCCGCTGGAGACTCCTGTCAAATATGGATCTGCCAGCGGATTTCTGGACAGTGCTTGCAGGATATATCCGGAGACAGCCAGTGCCGCACCAACTGCAGTGGCAATCAGGGTGCGGGGCAGACGAATCTGCGTAAGAATATCGGCGACGCCTGGCGTGGATATGCTCGATGTGCCGCCTAAAATAAGTTCCAATGCCTCTCTGGGGGCGACGAATACATCACCAATACAGACCGAAGTAATGAAGCCGCCCATCAGCGCGCCCGTTAGGATTACGAGCCTCAATGCCATATTCGGTTTACTGGGAAGCGCGCTTGTCATTTCTTTGCGTCAACAGTCAGCGTAAGTTACGGATGGAGATACAGAATTCTACATCCTCTTTACTGCGTGATACTATTTAGCACTTCCTTCCGGTGTTACACGTGGCCATCTACCTGGACAACAGCGCAACAACTCCTGTCAGGCGAGAAGTAATTGACGAGATGCTTCCATTTCTGGAAAGTGATTTCGGCAATCCTTCATCAATTCATTCGCACGGAATGAAAGCCGCCGCTGGAGTAAAACTCTCGCGCGAGCGCGTCGCACGGCTTTTGGGCTGCTCTGCGTCTGAGGTCTATTTCAGCCCCTGTGGCACGTATTCAAACAACGTAGCTATCCTCGGCCGTGCTCGCTTTGTCGAAGCGAATGACGGAGGGCGCCATTTGATCACGACAAATATCGAGCATCCGTCCGTAATCGGACCATGCCAGAATCTAGAGTCGAGAGGCTGGCGCGTAACATATTTACCTGTCGATAAGGATGGCATCATCGATGTGGAGCAGCTGAAGAGTGCGATTTCCGATGACACCTCGATTATCTCGGTCATGTGGGCGAATAACGAAATCGGCTCACTTCAGCCGATTGAAGAAATTGCAAAGGTCGCTCAAGAGCGCGGCATCTTCTTCCACACTGATGCAGTTCAAGTTCCTGGAAAGTTGCCGATCGATGTGAGCAGGCATGCAATAAGCGCAATGTCTCTATCCGGACATAAGTTTTATGCGCCCAAAGGAATCGGCATACTCTATTTGAAGCAAGGGGAGAATGTCATGCCTACTGCTTTTGGCGGCGGGCAAGAAATGGGCATTCTGCCGGGGACAGAGTCGGTTCCCAACATAGTCGCAATTGGAAAGGCTGCCGAGCTTGCGGCGGCGGAAGTTTCTCAAACGAGCGAGAAGTTGCGTGCTCTACAAAATATTCTTCTTGAAAAACTGTTGCCAATCGAAGGATTGCGCGTTACTGGTCCTTCTAGCGTTGAGAAGAGATTGCCCGGTCACGTGAGCGTGGCAATCTCTGGCGCTGAAGGCGAGTCACTTGTGATGAAGTGCGACCTAAAGGGAATTAGCGTATCGAGCGGTTCTGCTTGCCATAAGGGAATTATCGAGCCGTCGTCAGTATTGCGAGCGCTGCGCCTACCGGACAGCGAAGCGCGAGGTTCACTGAGAATTTCTGCTGGGCGTTTCAATTCCATCGAAGAGTGCGAGAAAGCCGGCGATTTGATCGCACAGATTGCCGCCAAATCAGCCCGACTCAGTGGGCAACAGGTTTGATTCCACTGACGGTTGCGCCGAGCTCTTTTGCCTTTGCACTTTCCTTCAGTTCTGCCTGCACATTTCCCAACTGCCTGTAAATTTGCGCGCGCAATAGATATCCACGCGGATCGCGTGCGTGAGATTTTAGATAGTGATTCACATCGATCATCGCTTGGTGTGTCCGACCCATTGCCAGATATGCCATGGCGCGCTCGAGAAACACCGGCACAGACGAATCCGATTCGGCAAGCCCGTGGCGTATAGCCATTGTAAAGTCGCTGACTGCGCTTTTGTAGTCTTTCATCAATCGATACACGCGTCCGCGATTGAAATAAATATGTGGAGTTACGTTTTTTTGCTGGGCTGCTTTATTGAAATCGGCAAGCGCTGCTTTGTAGTCGCCCAATTCTCCATAGGCGCAGCCGCGACTTTGATATGCAAATGTGTGTGCGGGATCAAGGTTGATTGCCGTCGAATAGTCTGCAATGGCAGTTTTGAAGTCCTTCTTCTTGAATGCCACTGCGCCTCGATAGAAATATGCCAGTGAGTTTTTCTTGTCTTTTGCAATGGCGCGGTTCAAGTCCTGAAGCGCCTTATCGTAGCGATCGAGTTTGAAATACAATCCGCCGCGCAGTGTAACTGTTTCATTGTTATCGGGCTGCAATTTGAAAGCGTGATTGATATCGTACTCGGCCGCTTGCAATTGGGAGACGCGCAGGAAAATTCTCGCGCGCTTGTTGAACAGTTCTACCTTTTGGGGGCTCAATGTGATTGATTGATTCAGATCGGCAACGGCACCTTCCTGATTGCGTTCATTGCTGCGCAGATCCGCTCTCAGTGTGTGAAGCGGCTCGCTAACCGGATTTTTTTCAATTGCTGCATCGAGAACCTTTATCGCTGCATCTGTTTTGCCTGCATCCTTCAGTTTTCGAGCTTCCTGCAGGCGTGCTTCGTCTTCTTTTGAATGCACATTGGCCAGTGGCGCGGCCAGTGCAGGTGGAAACAGGCAACAGGCATACCACTGAAGACTAAGAACTGATGCTGGTTGTGCTTGTCTGTTCGAAACGGATAGGAAGAGAGCTGCCAGGATAACCGCTGCCAATGAAAGAGATGTTCTATTAGACCGGAATCCCTTCATTTGCTACTTTGCTTTTCGGAACATGTTAGCCAACATGGAGAATAAACCCTTTGTCTTGCCGGCTGGAAAAGTTCCGTGAAGAAGCCCGATGCCGGCTTTTGCGACTTTCACTCTTGAATCGCCATAGGGATACCACCAGATTCTTTCCGAACCAGATGGCGAATCAATATTGATGTGTTTGATATTGCAGAGATCTTGCAATCCGAACTGTGAATGGCTTCTTCCGAAGCCGCTTTTCTTCAGACCACCCCAGGGCAATTGCGGCGCGGCATGCGAGAAAAGGCAGTCGTTCAGAAGCACGGTGCCCACATTCAGGTCTCTAGCGATACCCTCTGCCCGTGCCAAGTTCTTGCCCCAAACCGAGGCTGTAAGCCCAAATTCACTATCATTGGCGAGATCTACTGCTTCGTCTTCTGTATCCACGGTCATGATAGGCAAGACCGGGCCAAAGCTCTCCTTTTGCATGATCGCCATTTTGTGATTGACGCCGGTGAGAATTGTAGGCTCGTAGAAGAAGCCGCCCAGGTCTTCTCTGCGATTGCCCCCGGCGATGACATTTGCTCCCAGGGCTCGAGCTTCGTCCACATGAGCAATCACTTTTTCCAACTGGATTTCATCAATTACCGGTCCGACGTCGATGCTGGGATCAGCTGGATTACCCAACTGAAGCGCCTTTGTATGATGTACGATGCGCTCGATCAGTTGGTCGGTTTTCTTTCCTTTGATCAAATAGAGTCTTTCAATCGAAGCACAAGCTTGCCCGGCATTAGTGAAAGCACCCCAAACAATCCCTCTGGCTGTCCAATCCACGGGAGCATCAGGCAGCACGATTGCTGCATCCTTGCCGCCCAATTCAAGTGTTACCGGCGTCAGATGGGGTGCGGCTTGCGCCATCACTTTCATACCGCCCTCGACGGAACCAGTGAAAATCAGTTTCGCTAGCTTGCAGTTGGAGAGGTGTTCTCCCGTTGTGCGGTCGCCGGTAACGACGCTCACGACGTCTTTTGGAAAACCTGCCGCCTCAAATAGCTCTCCAATCTTGATGCCCACTAATGGCGATTTCTCGGAGGGCTTTAAGACCACAGTATTGCCCAGCATTACCGCCATGAGAATAGTCATCATGGGAATAGAAAAAGGATAATTCCAAGGGGCAATAACACCTATTACACCGAGCGGCTCGAAAGCGATCAAACTCTGTTTGCTGGATAGGAGAGGATTCGGCAACTGAACCATCTGGTCTCTCAGCATTCTTTCCGCGTTTTCGCTGAGCCAGACGCATGTGTCAAGCGGACCTGTCAGCTCCGAGAGATAACTTTCCACCCTCGGTTTGCCCACTTCGCGGCAGATCAGATCGGCAATTTCGTCTTGCCGTTTCTCGATTACTCGGCGCAATTCGAGAATCTTGCGAGCCCGCTTGTGGTACTGGAGCACATTCCAATTCTCGTACGCCGCCCAGCTGCGCGCCACGGCAGCTTGAACTTCACTTTGCCCGAGGATCGGGACTTCACCCAGAACCTCTTTGGTGGCTGGGTTTATGGAAACAATCGTAGCTGTCTGACTGGCGACCATCTTGCAATCCTGCATTTGCCGGTTCTGCCCACACGCAAAAGAACCGCCCTCTGAATTGTATCTGCCCAATCGAGCAAGTTGTGCCTGGACCACTCAATTCATTAGTTGGCTATTTTATCTGACTGAGGCGATATCGTCCTATTTATGCCCCATTCCTTCTTTTGCTTTGGCTTCATAATCGGCACCCAAAGCTTTTAGCCCGGGCACCTTCTGGCATTCCTTTGCCTCCGCGAGGGCGTCTTCGAAACGCCCTGCCTTAATGAATGCGTCAGCCAGGCAGCTGTGCACAAAGAGCAAGTTCTGGTCACCTGCTAGAGCCTGTTCGAAGTTCTTAATGGCTTCTTCCGTTTCGTTGCGCTGTGAAGCCAGCTTTCCTTTTGCCATTAGAAACAGAGGGCGCTTTTCGCCTTTCTCGCTGACTTTCTTCAAGCACAGCTCAGACTCATCGGTATTGCCCTGGTCACTCAAAATCATCGCTTTGATTGAGAGGACATCGACATCTTCAGGCGAAATGCTGAGCATTGCATCGACTGTATTGCGGGCTTCATCCAAGCTGTTGGAGAAGAGTTGTCCAAGCGCCTTTGCCTTGAGCGCTGAAGTTGATTTGGGATATTTCTCCAGCGCTTTGTTTGCGGCCTGTACTGCCTCTGAGTAAGCTCCTACTGAGAGAACCTCGCTGGCCAGTTGATCGAAGTACTCCGGTGGATCCGTATCCGAAGCAAGCAAGCGAGCCACTTCGCCCTTTAGCGCATCGGCTCTGCCTGTCACTCGCAAACTGTGCAATGTGCGGAATTTCGCTCTTCTTGTTTGAGGATCTAGGATTGCTGCCTTTTCACCACATTGCTTTGCTTTGTCCATCTCGTTCAAGCGGCCATAGAGTTCACTTAATGTCGACCAGGCATCGTATGAGGTCGGATCTATTTCTGTGATTCTGACGAATTCATCTTTTGCCGATGACGTTTTTTCCATTGCCATCAATGTCAGAGCATGCTGCATGTGCGCAGCAGTCGAGTTTGGCGAAATTTGGCAGGCAATTTTTGCTTCTGCTTCGGCTTCGACTTTGGCATTTGAGAGGCGCAGGAGAATGGTCGACAGAAGCAAGTGCAATTGTGTGTTGTGCATGCATTTTGGCGACCATGAGCGCAACAGGTCGGCCGCTTCAACGTTTTTCTGCGCGGCAAAGAGCGCGGCTGCTTTTGCGACTGCGTCGCGACACCCAGGATCGTCTTTGGCAAAGACTGGGGCTGCCGGTTCTGCATCTGCCTCAACT
>DTSE01000105.1 GCA_012965515.1 Candidatus Melainabacteria bacterium
AATCAAGAACATTGCGGAAATCGAGCAACGAACGAGAGGGCTGCAACCTCTAAATCGAAGAATCGTTCTTTCATGTAAGTCCTGACCAAGATCGCCAACATTCCTGTATGTTCTAAACCATGGCGCGGGCACAGCAAAGCTGTCTCAAGAGTAAAACATGATTGAAAAATTTCCTCGTCATGAAGCTGACGCAACAGGAGCAATCGATAAATGGATGACTTGACCAAGAAGGAAAGCACGCTCCTTTAGTACCGATATCCGTGCCATAAGCCAAGCAAAAAAGTAACCGTTGAATTCAAAGAGATGTAGATTAGCTGCGTTGTTTTGGCAAGGCTATGTTCCAAGGCTCTTTGAATGGGCGTCCAGATTGGCGGGCGGCAGTGCTTGTGATTTGCTGAAGCTTAATAAGGGTTACGAGCTTTTCTTCTACAGGTTTGGCTGCCATAGCACGGCGGTGTGACTCTTTCTCGCGAAAAAGTTCATCCTGTGACTTGAGTCTTTGAACAGTGCTCATGCTGTAATTCTAGACCATTTGTCAAGTAAGTTGTGCCGTGTGAGAATATCGTTTAGCTTTTCTTGATCAGGCTGAGCCGATTCCAGAGCCTGAGCGATTCTCAGTTTGTCTTTGGATCTATTGGTTTCGGCCATTATTGCTAACAGGTGTTCGTATTGAAAGACTCTTGTTTGTACTCCTCCGAATTCCTTGTCCAAAGCTTCATCCAGAGCCTCTTTCACCAAGTCGGTTGAAGGGGGGAGAAACTGTACTGGAATTCCCTCAATTGAGACGTGCTCTCCCTCGGTGGGCTGGTAGCCTCTTTTGGCTAGATCCGCATAAAGAGGCCCTAAGTCAATGAGAAGCCCAGATTGAGGTAGATAGCAAAACACGTCGAGATCGTAGGTTGCGGTGGGCTCGACGTAAAACATCAAACCGATGGCGCCGCCAATGGCGTATCTGCCGATGACGCCCTCCGCTTCAAGCTCATTTATTACAGTGAGAGTTTTATCCATGCGCCAGCTGATCGTATCAGGTAAGAGTGACTGAGGGGACACCGAAGCGGACCAATTCACTTAGCCTTGAGGCGGTTATGCCGTACTTTTTTCGGCACTGAGGCTTTGTGGGCTTGTGGCGCCCGCAGAGCGAGGCGCTGCGCGAATGCTTGTCGTAACTAGGACTGTACAACGCTCAGTAGTTTTTCGGACTCCTTTGCGAGGCAGAGGAAATGAGCGCTTCCCTCCGCTTGAAAACACCGATTCTTTACATGTCGCAGCAGCCCCCTCGAAGACACCCAATGCGATGGACTTGCATATCCAAGCCATACAAGGCTTGTTCTGATTGAGTTTTGGTATTTGCTATATGTTGGAAACTCCCTCAAATCCAATCCAATCAATCTTGTCCTTGATTCCGCGTCCTTTCTTTACAACGCGAAGTGAACCATAAAAGACCTTATCGGAACATTCACCCAGTTTCCGGCCCGGCTGTGCGCAACGCAAGCTCATCACGGTAGGTCTGAATCTTCTGCCGGATCATGACTTCGTCATCTTCTGTCGGCGAGAGTCCAAGATAGAAGCCGAGAGCATCGATTACGGCGAGAAGTCTCTTTGTCTCCAACGCTGAAGGCGGAGACGCCGTCAGTTCACTCACTTTGCTCGCCCAGGTCTCAAAGCGCACCTCACGCAATTGTCGCGCCTGTTTCTGGCGATTCCTTTTGTCTCTCTCCGTTCTCATTCTCAGTTCGTCGACAATTTGGCGCGCCGCCAGGCGGCCGGCTGGCATATCTAAATGAGTAGGAAGTGGACAGGCGGCAGTTTCCTGTGAACAGCCGCCCACCACACCGTTATATTCGTCCGTAACAACTGCCAAGTGCTTTTGATTCGCTTGGAGATGAAAAAGCTGCCAGATGTCTGCATGCCTGTACAGCGTTTCCATGGAGCATCCGGCCTGCCCTCTGATGTCTCGGACAGTGAACTTCTCTCCGGAGGCGACCAGAATCTCTATCGCCTCGCGAATACGCTTGCGGGCATCCACTTCTCTGTTGGCGTTGTTTCTCTCCCAAGCCTTAGGCACCAGTTTCTTGAAGGGCTTCGATTTCTCTTCTTTCTGCAGCTGAGAAGGAGGGGTCCAGTGCGCAGCCCTATATGCTTGGCTCCAGGCGTCGCTTGTACCTTTGTTTATCTCCTGGCTTTGTCCGTTGTGCTTAAGCTCGAGTATTTGACGGATCGTCCATTCTCGTTCGTCTTCATAGCCGTAGCCCAGGGGGCGAATGTCGAACATTGGGTCGCCATAAAAGAGATAGTGGCTCAAGCAAAAAATGGCTTCTGCTCTTTGTGACGGCGCAAAGAGCCCATGCTGATAGAAGGTTCTGCCCTTGGCCCAATCTTCCGCGTTTATGTTCGGAGGCAGATGTCCGAACGACGCTTGAGCAAGTTCGGCGGAGTCTCCGGCTTGGATGTTTTTTAGCCTGGTCAAAGGAATGACATTGTTGGAAGAAGCGTTTCGGGTGGTCTCAATTTTCACCTGCTCTTGACGGGCAGCCAGACCTTCTACATAGGCCCGCATTCGATGGAAATCGTGGCGCGTATTTGCTTCGTTTTCAAGATCGCAAAGGAATTTGCGCAGCGCTTTAGCTGGGCTTAGTTCAAGTCTGTCGTCGCGAGCAGCCAACGTCTCTTCGTTAAGCCAAGCCCAACCAGGCTGGAGTGGAAGGCGCAGTCCTTGGCCAGCAGAGGAGTCGCCTGGATGAGGAAAAATCTCCAGGGTTCCTTTTGCTATTACATATCCAGAGAGGCGAAAAAGCTCAAGAAGCTGTTTTCTCAGGTCTTTTGAGCTAACGGGCTCATCAAAGAATAGATACAGATGCCAGCCGCCGGAATCGGATGAGCGATAAAGAACAGAATGCTCCAACCCGGCTTGAAACAGCGTTTGCAAGATTCGACTGAGTTCCGTTTTATTGTGATAGCGGCTGCCGGCATCGATGTCTATAACGGCAAACCGGGTTGCACGGCCGGCACGACAGCCGAGTATATATTTGGGATGCGCGCACGCGATCGCTTTTAAGATTTCTGTGTCTGTCAGCTGCCAACTGTCATTTGCAGACAGCCATGAACCACCGGTGACCGGTTTGTATATATAACCGTAGCGGTGAAACAGTCCAAGGAAACTCCGCACTGCCTCGTCGCATGATGAGTGAAAAAATTGTGCGCGTTGAAATCTTGCGGGCTGCTGCACCATGGGTGAGCCCGCTGCTTGTAAGCCGGACGTAGTCTACTCTCTTTCTAATTTTCGACGAGTTGACCTAGCCGGATCTGTGGTTTATTCTTAGCTTCAACCAGGGCGCTGACAACAACCTGTATTAAAGTCAAAAAAGCAGATCCGCAAGGGTCTTAGAGAAGAGACAGCACCGCCAAGTGTCGTCTCTTTTGTTTTGAGAACACCTAGTTTTCTTCTGTCTCTACTGTGACCTTCACCTCCTTGCCAAGCTTGTACAGAAACTTCACGAGAAGTTCTGCGCTAAATTTGTCGATGCTCAAGTTCAAAATCTCAGAAATTCTTGGTTGTTTCACTCCAAGTTTTTTTGCAGCTTGTTGTTGAGTCATTCCGGTTTTCAAAAGCTCTTGCTTCAGCTCACCCAGGAGCACAGTACGAAGCGCAAGACATTGTCCTTCCGGCGCGGGAATACCGCGCTTGCGAAACATGTGTCTGTAGTATTTGACTTCGTTCATTAGCAGATGCTTCCAAGATTTTGATTCGGCACACATTTATACGTAATTTCGTATAAAACTGATTTAGATACCGAATTTATGATGTGTTCATTCCAAATGGCAGTGTTAACTGCTCGAAGGAATCCCAGTGAGGCTGTGCTTTCTGAGCCGGTTTTACTGACTTAGACTTTCTCTTTATGGGCCCGTCTCGTGCAGAGTGATCCACTGTTGATGCAAATGCATGGGCATCACAGTCGGCACCTGGGAGGGTTGGTGCGCCCTCGTTACTTTCATTTTCTTCAAAGAATAGACTTTGAATAGGCTGTAATTGCTGGACAGGAGAGCGGCGCTCAGAAATTTCCATTTGAGCGACATCTTCTATGTTTCTGCAGACAACTGACAGCGTTGGCGGCTGATCGCTTTGCACTATGTCTGAGTCTTTCAGTTTGAAAATCATGCCGGAGAACTCGCTAAAGTCTGGTTCGTCTAAAGGTTCCGGCTGCAGCGGTGAGTCGGCAATAGAACTCTCAAAGCATGAGCCGGCATCTTCAATCGTTGTTGTTTCATCTGTCCGGACAAATTCGCTAGTCCGGTCAATAGCTGTGATCAAAGGTTCCGGCTCGTCTTCGACAGCAAGGTTAAGTTTTTCGTCCGGACATAATATTGGTGTTTCAGTGCTTTCAGAATCGGGTGATAACTCTGTCCTGACATATTCCTTAGAACGGAGGACTTCAGCTGGGCCGTCATCAGATAGAGGCAGCGCTTCTAGGATGAAGCTGTCCGGACAATCGGGTGAAAAGCTCATATAGAGATTCGCTTCGGCTGCCGCGACAGGGTCGTTTTCAGGAGAGCAATCAAGAGCTGCAAGGGTACGGACGGTATCTTGGCAATCTGCTGTCTGGACAACCACCCGCTGCTGGCTCAAGGCAGTATTGAACGCCTCAAAGTCAGTGGCATTGGATCGGATGTCCTGCATGAACATAGAAAGAGCATTTTGAAAGGACATTTCTGATGCAGAGACAATGGTGCCAAGCTCGTCATTGATCCAGGTGAAACTTGCTTGCAGCGGAATTTGAAAAGGAGATCCTGTAGGCAAAATCGATGTTGCATCTGCATCGACGGGAAACCAATTTGTGTCCAGCCATGTCTTGAGCAAGGCAGTCACGTCTTTGCTGTACACAGGCTCTACAAAAAAGAGAAAAATTTGAAAGAGATCGAGTTCTTCTATATAAAAGGATTTGGGCGATAAGCCAGTATCCTTCAATTGCTTGTGCAAATTCTTGGTTGTTTGCAATGCAGTGGTAGACTTCGTTCCGTCGACTTGTATGACGGCGAAATAGGTTTTTTCCATATGTCCCAATGCACGCCTTAGAGATGAACCGGCATGCAAACTGGAGATCAACTCTTCATCAGTCAGATAGTGCCACTGACTGGTGTTTCGCCAGATCGCTGAAGACTTCGAGCGAACATATGTTTGATGGCGATCCGCAAACAACCTAAGGAATGCGGTGAGGTCATTTTTATCAGCCAACGCGTGTGCAGGGGTGTCCTTCTGCAGGTCCTCACGGGTACTAATGGCTAATCTCTCTTTCTAGTTATCTGGTGAATCTGTATTGCGATCTAAATTTGGTAGCACCACTTGCGGTGTCTTTGAAATTGAGATCGTAGCGATCCTACGGCCATACTGAAAATTGATCAACCCTTTTTTGCCTGAACTGGCTTGGTTTTTCAAACTTTGTCGTGTCGCGACAGGACAAATATACACCAGATGTCCGGACAACACAACAACAATTCTCAGTTTGATATGTATTTATCGGGACAAGAGGTGACATGCCCCGACAAAGAAAGAAAATGGATTTCTCGGGCACCAGATACGGTTGCGTAGCATTGCCGGGACGGTAGTAACTTTGTCCCGACAGCGCCGACCGGACAAGACATCAAGGAATCTTCCATTTGCCCCGACACGCAAGGACACGCAGGGACGTGTCCGGTCAAAACGACAAACGCACAGCAGGTCCCGAATAGTAAAACCGAGAAAGCAACTAAATGACGTGTAGGAATTCTTGACCGGACACGCCGGGACACGTCTAGCTTTAGGATGAGGCATCACCGGACAAAACTTTTTTTGAGCATGCCCGGACAGCCGTGCAATGATCAAGGCACTAGTTTGTATGTTGTCCGGACATGCGGTGACATGGCAAGTCAGAAACAGGATTGTCTCGACGTGTAAGGACTTGTCCAGACAAATTTTCAAAAACGAATGCACCAAATACAGTATTTTCCCTATAATTGGTTACGTTCCGGTCTTATTAGCTAAAAGAGGCAACATGCCATCACTCAATCCCAAAACCGCAGCACCAGAAGCCACGGTCGAAGAAGGCGTTTGGATGTATTACGACGCCGCAGTAGCTGCTACAGGCAAGTCCGAAAAGACATTGAAGAGATATGTGAAAAAGGGTGAGCTTAAGGCGCGACGGATGGGGAAACAAGTCAATTCGCCGGTTCAAGTTTTTGTGACCCCTTCCTTCAAGGAAGCAATGGGCAAAATCGACGAGCCAAAGTTGGAAGATCCAGATATTTTTCAAGCTGATTCCGACATTGCATATATAGAGGAAGTATCTGAAGAAGACACACTGTCAGGACATATCGGTACAACCGGACCCAGCCACGGAGAAAGCACCAAACAGCCTCTTTCCACAGATGCTTACGAAAACATGGTCAAAGTGATGGTTAGCGAATTTGCATCTCAACTTGATCGTAAGCAAGATTTGCTCGTAGAGCTGCAGAAGGAGCTTGAAACAAGGGAAGCACAGTTACGTTTGCTTCCTGACTTGCAGAAGAAGTTAGAGGATAAAGAAAGAGACGCTCATATCCAAACCGCGGCTCTGGAAAAACAAATTGCCGCAATGCAAGAAGACTTCGAGAGCGAAAAGAAAAGAGCCGAAGAATTGAGTCAAGAAAATGAGCGCTTGAAAAAGGAAGCGGAGGCCTTAAAGGTGAAAAAATCCTGGTGGAGTCTTTTCACTGGCAAATAAAGATCAGAATCAAGAGTCGCAGAGAAAAGCCCCCAGACACGGTGGCCTTTTCCTTTTCACCAGCACGACAAATTCTGACATCCTAAAAGCGCTTTTCTCTCGAAGGTTGTCAGCAAAGAAGGTGATGAAAAGTGAGTCAAGCTGAGAGTGAACAAAAGAGTAATTTTGTTCAGTCAAGAGAAACAGCAATGGACCATATATCTACTCTCTGCACTTGCATCCAAAAACATGCCCGCATATACTGAACGATATATCTCGCTAGAAAGATTTTGTTCAATGCCCGGTCAAGCTGCAATTTTGAAAGACAAGGATATCCAAAACATATTCCAAGTCATTCCGTCTCCTCGAAACAAACTTCTCTTTGCAATTGGCATATACACCGGGTTACGCATCGGCGAAATCGTCCGCCTCGAAACCGACCAGGTGATTACCGAGAACGGAACAGTCAGAAACAAACTGACTGTCAAACGCCTGAAGAAGCGCGGGACTGTCTACAGCGACATTCCCATTCACCCAAAACTAAGATCGTATATTCGAGAATACGCATTGTCGACAACACTTGGGACCTGGCTCTTCCCGTCCGACCGATCGGCAAGCGGCCATATCGAGCGCGTGCAAGGGCACTACATTCTGCGAAGCGCTTACGATGCACTTCGACTTGATGGAACCAAAACACATTCAATGCGCAGGACTTTTCTAACAACACTTAGTCGAATGGGTGTGCCACTACGCACGGTGCAAGAGATGTCTGGGCACTCTTCACTTTCACAACTGCAGGCGTATCTTGCAGTCGATCCGGAAGACACTCGCGATGCGGTGCATAGGCTGAAATATTAGGAATGATTTCAATGCAGTCGGTTTCCAAAACAAAATACTCAGAACTGGAAAAGGAAGTAATGCTGCTACTTGCAGCATGGGAATTGATTCTTGACCTGGTTAATTACGACAAACTTGAAATGGACTATTTCAAGGAAGGAACTGTGATGTTCCAAAATGATGCGCAAAGACGCTTATTTCACGTACTATTCGCAGATTTTTTATCAGCGCCACGATACGAAGCTTTCAGACCGGGCATGACCGAAAAGGACAAAACAGAAAGCTTTATGCGACTGCTCACAAGGGTGGTGGAAAAACCTTTACTCTCTACAGAAGTTAAGCCGTTGAAAAAGGCTATTGATAATATCGACAAGTTTTTTGGTGAGAAATTCGTCCTTAATGATATGTGGTTACCCACTATCGATCGACATGCCACCATCAAAATAGATCCGAAAACTCTTCTCTTGCTATGCGGTAATCATGTAAAACACAGTTTTTCTAGGCTAGAAATAGATGCGAGAGCTTTAGTCAAAGTGTTTAAGGAAAACGACATTGATATTGGCATAGACGAAGTATTCATGATACTTCCAGAGTTATTGGAGTGGTTTTTGATTGTTTACTATCAAAATGAGAAATCAATTGTCAATCTCTTGAACGAACTTCGCTGGGGACTTTATCGCTATATTCGTGAAGAATTCGAAAGAAGTTTCTTTTGGAAAGAGCCATATATGGGCGTAAGACAATACGGGTTCAATGTACCAAAGGAATGTGCGACTAGGATTGGTTCACATTGTTATTGGGAATTGATGAACGCCGTTCGACGTGAACCCAATTTCCCATTGTTTGAAAATCAACGTGCTTTGCGTTTGATTTTTGACTTTAAATCATAAGATAGCTTGCTGAGAGAAATGGGGCAGGCTCTCGAGCGCCTGCCCTTAAGTTCAGTTGATCAGTGAGTTCGCAATATTAGAGCCGTCCATACAGTTATCAGTGCGAATAACGCAATCAATTCTTGCATTTCAACCTCCTTGGTGTCAGCGTCGAGAATCCTATTCTCAATCGCCATGTAAGTGCTTACGAAGGCAGCCGTTACTGCCGTTGTTTGATAGTAGTCGCATACTCAAAAAGTCTATGCCAAAGAAAATCAGGGTATATAACGTATCCACAAACTCTGTAAAAGAAACTTTCTAGACAGTTTAATCGTATCCACTTATGTCGAAACCCAAAAAGTACAAGGACATTCACATTCGACTGACCGAATGGCAGTTGAAGGAAATTGACCATTTAGTCTTTAGATCAAAGAAGTTCAAAAGCAGAACCAGCTTCATTCGAGCAGCGATTACTTCTCAGCTGGAAGAGCAGAAGCGAGAAACTGTCCGTACGCAATTCCAACAAGTCATAGACTCTATAGGTCTTTTCCAAGACGAAGTAATCAGTGCCTTGCTTCTTTGTTGGCGTGCGGCAGCTGAAAGCATTGCAGTAGATCTTGAAATTCAGAGAAGAAATTTGCCTAACAACAGCGAGGAGGAAATAAGTAAGTTAAAAAGACTAGCCAAAGAACGCTCAAACAAGTGGGCCTCCGAATGGAAAGCAGCTTCGGCTATCGATCTAGCTGAACTGAAGCATTCTCCAAAGAAAACAAAAGTGAGAGCAACCAAACCGGTTGATGGACAGCAACTGATCGATAGCGCTGACATTAAAGAACATTATGAAATGGGACAGGCAACCAAAAAGAAAACACGGAAACCGCAGCAAAAGTAATACGCGAGCACGGCAGATCTAAGGAAAAATGCTGTACCTGGGCGGAAATACACAAAAAAAGGTTTTCGAATGTTTTACGCGCACCAAAGGCACCCAAGTGAAAGTAATTACTTAGCATCTGCTTTCCGCGCGAACATTAGCTTACTTTGGAAAACAATTAGCGGTTTTGACCTTTCAGATTGTGGTATATGAAGTCGTGCCCACTGAGCAAAACGGCTTCATCGATGAAAGATAGTAGCGACAATAAAGTCAAAGAAACATCCAGTTTCAGCGATAAAAAAACAACACAGCCTGCAGCCAAAGAAAAGAAGCCTGGCTTGACACTTTGGACCGGGTTAAATGAAGATGCAATCAAAGAACAGATAAGTATCGCACATGTGACGGCCATAGCTGCTCGTGCCGGGATTACTATCACAAAGGACAATCAGGATCAGGGCCATGATGGGCTTTTCAAGCTCGTCAAAAGTATCAATGGCAAGCAGCGAAACGGCGCCTTTCCTCTTGCGTTTCAATTGAAAGCGAGTTCAAGGCGGGTGTCAGTAAAGAAAAACGGCGATGTTACTTATCTGATGACGCCTGACGCTTATAACAAAATTGTCGACTACAACGCCGAAGCGGAAGGGGAACAAGGTGCAGGCGTGCCTTGCATTCTGATTGTTTGTTGGTTGCATGAAAAAGGTGACGACAACTGGGTAAATAGCGCTCAAGAAGCTCTAACACTGAAAAATTGCTGTTTCTGGAAATATCTTCCAGGTTCACTGAAACAAGTGGAAAACAACAAAACGGTTGCGCTGGATAAGCTCCTAACTCCCGAGGAGCTACTTAGAGTAATGAGGTTACGGGAAGAGAACAAAAAACTAGATGGCTGATGATCGCATTAATCTAGTAGAAATAGCGCACTTGATTTCATATCTTGAGCGAAACGGCTGGCGTGACGAATATAAGGATCAACACGTCCAAATTCTAGGAGGTTTCGACGATGATTCTGGTCAGCCGCTTAAAATCACAATTCCAAAAGACAAAAAATCAAGAAATTTTCAAATCCTTCTTACAGATGCTCTAGAAATGGTTAGTGCCGTTCAAAAGGAGGATTTATCGACTGTACTCGATTACGTAACAGGGGTATCTTACGATGTACTTTCTCTCCGAATTGAAACACCTGGGAATCGCCACACAATTTCGCTAAACTCCGCAGCGCAGATAGTACCAAATCTTAAACAGCTGATTGGATATGCTGCTACCGGGCTTAAATCTCCACAACCAGTGCATAACGGTCTTTCGAGTGCAGGCAAGCGAATGGTTGAAACTTGCCAGTTCGGTCAGACCTTTATTGGTAGCTATGGATTCACGGTGCAAGCTCCTATCAAGACTAGTTTTGCACCATCTACGGTGGCTTATTCTTCAGCAAGTATTGATGAAGACGAAGATGGTGATGATGATAATGAATTGGTTGCAAAGGTAGAAGCAGAATCAAAAATAGAAAAAATTCCTATGGAACGACGAGCCCTAATAAGACTGGTGCGCGGTTTAAAGTTCGTCAAAGAAGCTGAGGCAAACAAAAGTGTAGAACCAATTCTAGCCGGTTTTGAAGAAGGCTTAAGCGCAAATATGTGTGACGCACTCGCATCAATGCTTGAAGTTGACGAAAAACAGAATGCAAGATTCGAATATAGGTTTAGTTGGTCGCCAATCATCGAGGTTAAGGATAGAGCGTTTTCTGAATTAATTAGTCTGCCTCCTACTGCGGCGACCAGACTACGCTCGGCATCTAGTCAGATGAAGGTCTTTGAACACACACCGGAGACAGTTACGATAATTGGGTTGCCATCGAGACTTGAGAATAGAGAAGGTGAAAAAGAGAACGTCAGCGCCAGAGATTTTAATGGTGTCTTTGATGCATCAGATCTGGAGAAGCGCATAACTATAAAAATCCTTCGAGTCTTGGACGGCAAGCTTCCAGTCCCAGGTTTGACTTACATTGGAGTTTTTCTTGCGTCGAAGGAGCGAGCAGAAGCTTCTCAAGCATGGGATGCGGATAAGCTGATCCAAATTTCCGGAAGGCTCGAGAAAAAAGGAAGAGAATGGTATCTGCTTAATTCGCATAGTTTTCAGCTGATTCACACTCAAAAGGATGATTAGATCCTGACACGAATTTGACATCAGAAGTTGCAGATGTAAGCAACAACAAAATGTTGTGCATAAATGAAAAACTGAAGGAGCTTTCAGTTGGACAAAAAAGATCGCCTCATATTAAGTATACAAATTGCACAGCTGCTGGATGATCATATAGAAGAAGCAGACTTACCATCAGAGTGTGACCGTTTCGGTTTAAATTCTGGCGATGTTGCAGATGCAGATTCAAGCAAGCGTATGTATGTACGCAATCGTCTTGATAAATTGAGCGATTTCGATTTCTTAAATATGACAATTCAAATAGAAAAGTGCTATCCAGATTTTGGCATTCGAGAGTCGGCCAGAAAGCATCTAGATGCGGTTAGTGGTCCGAATATCTCCGATCTGTCTAGGAGGTTGATTATCGATGAATTGGAACATGTTGACCTTTTTGGAGACTACACCAAATTAGACGAAGATCTTGAGACTATGTGGCCAATTTCTGAACTAAATTCTCCATATCCGAGAGGCGGTTCTTTGAAAAAGTCTATTATTCAACACTGCATTAGAAATCCTGGAGACTGGGATAATACCTTTCTTTTGGACCAATTGGATATCATTGGCTGTTCAAGAACTTTATTTTTCGAATTCCTTGAAAAAGTTGTTCATCCAAATTCTAGGAGAAAAGAGAAACAGCAAAATTTGGTTGATGCAATTAATCAGCACCTGAAAAACGATGGTTACCATTTCATTCAAACAAGCTCTATATCAGGGTATCCAATATTCAAAATTGTTGCAGTCGGTGGAGGTGTAGCCGGTGCCCCCAAGAATTTGATCTTCGCAGCGGATGGTCCTAAGCCTGAAATTGTACTTTCAGACGCAATCAATAATGATATTCGCATTGTTAAAAACGCTGACAACTGCTTAGTTTACGACAGACCCATCGGAAGTAATGGTTTGTCGAAACAAGACATGCTCGATTGGTGGAAAGATCTCAAAGGCATTGAAAAAACTGACGAAGCTCGAAAAAATCTGGTTGAGCGCTTGTCAAAGTCACTTGCTTCCATTGGTGAAAGAAATTTGTTCTATTGCTATTACAAGATGTTCAAAGCAAGAGGTGATCATTTTCCTGCATTGGTTCCGCAAGTCTATCTTCATTATGATCCGTATACCATAAAACAATTGGGTGGTTTTTCTCGGCTTGCAAGACAGCGGATGGACTTTCTAATTCTCTTCAGTTCGTCAGTGAGAGTGGTCATAGAAGTCGATGGCTCACAACATTTTTCTGATGCTGGAATTGCTTCATTGAAACTGTATGCAGAAATGGTTGAAGCAGATAGAGATTTGAAATTAGCCGGCTATGAAATCTACAGGTTCGGAGCGAATGAACTGTGTGGCAAAGAATCAGAGAAAAAAATTCAAGAGTTTTTCAGTCGTCTTGTAAAAAAGCACGGAGTTTAAATGCGAGCTCTGACAAGGACCATGAGTAAAAGCCAGCTCCAGCGGGTATAACATACACTGCACAACATAATGTTTTTCCCAACCTTCGAATCGAGAGACTAGGACGAACAAAAAGTTTTTTCACTATCCGCATACGCATGATTTTCTGAAACGAAACGATTTTCGTATTCTTAGTCCTGACGCGCCGGACAATTACAGTTTTAATAACTCGTGGATTCATAATGATGACCACTTTTTAACTGCCTTTGAGCTGGAAGAAAAGGGAGTTGTTGAAGCAACTAGTAAACACCTAGAAGACATTCTCTACCTGGTGAAGGATATTCATGACGTTTATGGCTGGCTTTTACAAGATTTCGCAAAGAAACCGCCGCCACTGTCGAAAAGTAGCGTCCAAGCTGGCGGTAACTGCTTTATGGAATGTAGACGCCTACTTACGGTAGGAGTAATCACTCTATTGCGCGGACACGTGGGCGATTCTGCGATGTACGCTCGTCGCGCAATTGAATCGATGTGTTTTGCAGTAAGAGCTTGGTCTGACGACCGAGCTGCAAATGCGTGGCTAAATTTCCTCAAAAGCAAAACGGCTTCTAAGAAGTATAGAGATATGTTTCCCCTGATGAGGCTTTTGGGAGAATGGAAGGAGAATTTTCAAAACGGTCCTCGAGTATATGCTCAGTATGAATGGTTGTCGAATCAAGTTCATCCGACATATTCTTCTATGATGTTCGCTCAACGACGAGAGGAAGATGAAGAGGAAAAGGAGACTACTTTCAATTTAAGTTACTTCGATGCGGAAAACGGTCCCCACCTTTTAGCAACGATGTACTTCGAAATTTTGAGTACGCATCTTGCAATACTTTATTGTGTGGCAGAATACGTTCTTCAAAATGATGAATCCTACGCTCAGGAAATCTTCCTTCCTTTTTTAGATGGCACAAAAATCGAATACTTGATGCAACGAGAGCGCTGGAAAGACGCAATGACGACTATCGGCGGCAATGCGCCTCAAAAAGTCAACCGCGCGTCAATTGACCAAGCCGAACGCATTATCAACAACCTGAAATCAGTAGATAAGGCTGACTCTGAAAAATTGTGATTGCATAGCGAAAGCAGAGTTAAGAACCCTGTATCGCCAACCTACCTTGTCCGATAATGGCAATTATGTTCCTGAATGAAGTTTTGGGGTCAAATGTAATACCCAAAAGTTCGCGCAGTTTGATTGTGCCTCAGGAGTCAGTAAACAATTGCTGCTCTCTGTCTATCTGAATCCAAGGTGGCTCGGCACCTTCTCCTTCGCCTATTGTCAGGTCATGGTGTTCGAGATACGCAATCACTGTTCCGTGAGTAAAGTTAGCTACTAGACTGAAGAAAAGTTGTAGCGAATTACAAAGGTCATTTATGGCTTGTTGATCAGGACCATTCACAGTCGGCTCTATCCCATACGTCTGAAACCATGCCACATTCATCATTTGGTCAATCATATTGTTACGGTAAAGTGTGCCGCCATCATTGCTTGACTGCATGTGCCATCCGACGATAGTTTCATTTCGATTTTTTTCATGCAAATCAAGTTGGGTTTCAAAAGCCCTATTGATTGGGCCGCCATCATAGTGTGCAAGCAATTTGTCCCTAACGAATTTGGCTCGTTTCAAATAGTCAATGTGCTCACTGTCGGAAAGATGTTTTTCAAGCAAATTCCAGTAATCAACAAGTTCTTGTCGGCTTCGAATTATTTTCCACATCCTAGAGTTCGGATCGTTCTCATGCTTTTGGAGAGGTTCTATAACAACCTTAATAGCTTCCGCCGCAACGGCTGAATTCCAGCGCATGAAGTGCCAAAACAGGCCGCGGCAAATAACATCCAAATGAGCACTCTTTTGACGCATCCCAAGAATGAATTCAACTCCAGGCGATAGATTAATGTCATTCGCGATGCGCATAAGGCGCAGGATAAAGGGCCAATCTTTGGTTTTTCGAAGTCCATGCATATCAATTCCGGTCGAATTAAAGACCTTTGGCAATACAATTGGCTGTTGATCAAAGTTCATTTATTCCGCTCCAAAATTGTGAATGAAACAGATTTAGATACCGATGCGATTTTAAACTTCTTTTGCAGAAGTTGTTCCTTAGGAGAATGAGAGTGCCATCATGGACAACTGTTGGCAAAGGTATATGTCAAATGGGTATTAATTCAACAGTCATTCCGGAGCAACTCCATGCCATTAGACACCACGCACATAGAGACTTTGATTGAAGCCAGCTTATCGTCGAAAACGAGATAGGAATCTTTGGCAAGTGTTTTTAGAACTTCTTCCTTGGAAGCCTGAGATGATGCATTCCAGCACTTTTTTATGATGCGTTCCAGCTCTCCCTTAAAAGCTCCGTGAACGACTAATTGCTCGCCATTAACGTTGCTAACTGATAAATAACCCAAATTGTCTCTCCAAAACTTCTCTGAAAACATCATATAGCCAATGACGCATTCTTGGTAATGTTTGTGCAATGAAGCAGCTTTCACTCATCTTTCGGGAGTAAGAAGCCGGGTA
>DTSE01000106.1:0-9520 GCA_012965515.1 Candidatus Melainabacteria bacterium
ATCAAAGCAGACAATCCGAACCTGGCCAATCTTGACGCTAAAGATCCTGCAAATGCGCCGGTTTTTGCCTTGGTTTTGTTGGCACCTTTGGCTTTTGCGTCGGCTTTGGCTTTTGCTTTTGTGCTCGACTTCTTGGCCTTAGCGCCTGTTTTCGCTTTAGCTTTCGAAGACGTTTTGGATTTAACCGTTTTTTTAGCGGTTTTCTTAGCTGGCTTGGAAACAGCCTTTTTGACTGACTTCTTGACCAACTTTTTGACCAGCTTCTTAACTGGCTTAACTACGACTTCCGGTTCATCCTGAGGAACTTCAGTAATTTCAGAAAGGATCGATTCAAGCGTATCGATCATGAAATTGATTTGAGACTCAGTAATGATCAGCGGCGGCTCGATACGGATAGTGCGGTTAGAGTTCATCGTCGCAGCAACCAATACGCCGCGGTGGAACAGTTCGGTTTGAACATCGACACGCAATGCTTGCGATGTGAATTCCAAGCCGATAAGCAAACCGCGACCACGTGCTTCCATGATGTGCTTAGGATATTTCTTCTTCAGCTCTTGCAAGCGGCGCATGAAGTGGTTGCCCATAACAGCAGCGCGAGCGGGAAGGTGTTCTTCCATCAGAACTTCGATCGTGGCGGACGCAGCCGTACATGCAAGCGGGTTGCCGCCGAATGTAGAGTTGTGGATGCTCGGGTTCGGTTCCAAAACCTTCCAGACTTTGGCAGACGCCATGAATGCGCCGATCGGCATAACACCGCCGCCAAGAGCCTTAGCCAAGCAGATGATGTCCGGAACAACACCTTCATGATCGCAAGCGAACATACGGCCTGTTCTTCCAAGACCGGTTTGAACTTCGTCAAGAATGAGCAGTACGCCTTTCTTCTTGGTCAGTTGGCGAACTTTGCGCAAGTAACCTTCAGAAGGAACATTGATACCGCCTTCTCCTTGAATAGGTTCGAGGATTACAGCTGCAGTGTTCTTGGTGATTGCCTTCTCGAGCGCTTTGATATCGCCGAACGGAACATGGGTGAAACCATTGAGCAATGGCTCGAACGGCTTGCGGAAGCAATCGCGGCCGGTAGCCGAGAGAGCGCCCATGCTGACGCCGTGATAGGCGTTTTTCGTTGAGATGATTTCGGACTTGCCTGTGTAGAGGCGAGCCAATTTTAGTGCGCCTTCAACCGCTTCGGTACCGCTGTTGCAGAAGAAAGCATATTGAATATCGCCTGGTGCGATAGCAGCCAACTGGCTTGCAAGGTGTCCAGCCCAGGGATTGAGCAGATCTTGGCTATGCAGGCATACTTGGTCGAGCTGCGCTTTTACAGCGGCAATCACCTTCGGGTGACGGTGACCGACGTTGAAGATACCGTAGCCGCCGAGGCAGTCCAGGTAGCGCTTGCCGTGTGTGTCATAGGTGTAAACGCCACCATCTCTGAACTCGACTGCGCCTTCAGAGCCGCAAAGCTTGTTGGCGAAGTATGGGTTCAAGTGATTGATGGAATTTTCGAGCGCACGTCCGGCAATCTCTTCGTAGTGACTGGGGCCACGATCGACAACCGGAAATCTCTTAACGGTGGTGTCTTTCTGATACAGAGCCATAAAAACCTTCCTGAAACTGGGTCACAAGCTGTGCTTGCTACCGCATTTGGTGTGTGTAACTCCGGAGAAAGCCTCTTAGAGCTCTCTCTCCTTTGTTTGTTGTAAATCCAAGTTTGGGCGCAGTAATGCCGCCCCACGCCATCGGGCTACGCTAACTGAATGGTGTTTTGATCTTACGCAGCTTACGCATAAAAGGACTGCTTCCTCACGAGGATGGGTCCACGTCACCGAAAGATAAACGCAGGAACACGCATGCGGACGCAGAGATCTGCGCACTGGATGCCGGTTCACTTCCGTTATCTACTCTAAATGTACACCCGATGGCGCATTGCCGACAATGTGCAACCTGTCCAAAAAACGACGTCAGTTATTAGCCAACCTGTCTAAGAAAGATTACGAAACCTTGACATCTCGCGTCCGAAAACCCGTGCCAGGCGCAGGATATCCAGGACATACATGTTGTTTTTTGGGGAGCCGATTATGTGGCTTTCATAAGCCTTTAAAGCAGAATATTTTTTTCGAAAAGCCAGATAAAATCCCGCTTTTACATGGTTTTCTCGGGAACAAATCCCCATCAGAGCCATCATTACTTGCTTATGGGCGCTTACTAGAAAGCACATCTTGACTTTTCAGCCTTCCCAATCGACACATTGTCCAATGAAAAAATGGGCGTCGCGCCTTGACCAGCCTGGACTCACCCCCTGGGCCCGTTCGTTGAGCTTGCAATTGAGAATCTATCGAAACCCACACACACCAATGGTTTCCCAGAGTATTGAGGTAATGTTGAACTGAAGAGAAACGATGAGAGCCTTATCAGAACTCCTCTTTTTTGACGCCCGACAATTTATAGAATCTCTTCTATATAGATATGATGGGTTTTCTAGCCAAGAAGCATCGGTCATAATAGTGAGCTTGTGAGCCTGAGTGGCACTTCGACTGAATTTGATTTGCATTTGACGTTGTCAAACAGCACTAAGGAGAGAAAAGGTGAGGCAGTTATCAGTCCTTCTGGCAATCTCGATAGCACTTGGATGCAACGCGGCCTTGGCGGCGGACAAAGACAACGGCGGCATGTCCAAAGCGCTGCTCGAGCAGTACTACCAAGGTGTGACCTTCTTCAAGAAGGGTGACCTGGACAATGCCCTCGGCGCCTTCAAAGCGTTGGCGCTCAACTGCCCCGAAGATCCACTGGTACACCTGAGTCTGGCCGCCGTTCTTCACCAGCACGGTGACGTGGACGATGCGATTGCCGAGTACAGGCGTGCCATTTCTCTTCGCCCATACGATGCATTTGCGCGCGAATCTCTCGGCTCACTTTTGCAGAGCCAAGGAGAGATGGAAGAAGCTATAAAACAGTACGAAGAAGCAATCAAACTGCGCCCGGACATCCCCCTGTTCTACCTCAACCTAGGTATCGCTCACCGTATTCAAGGCAATCTAGACAGCGCTATCAACGAGCTTCGCCGGGTGGTTGAAAATTATCCGGACCATCTTAGAGCCCGTTCGCAACTCGCTGCGTCCCTCCAAGACAAAGGCCAGTTCGCAGCCGCCTCGCAAGAGTACAAACGCATTTTGGCGCATGAGCCAAATAACTTCTCAATTCAATACAACCTAGCAAACTGCCTTCTTGCGCAGAAGGATATAGATGGCGCAACAGAAGCATTCACCCGCGCAGTCAAAATCGATCCCAAAGTGCCAGATGTTCACGCACTCCTTGCCAGCACCCTGGCGATGCGTGGCAAATACAACGAAGCTGCCAATGAACTCAAGTCCGCTCTTCAACTCAATGCGAACAAAGGCGAGTGGCACGCACAACTTGGTGATGTTTACACCAAGCTAAAAGAATTTCCGAAAGCGGTCGATTCCTATCGCACTGCAATCCGCATCAATCCATCCGATTCTGACAGTGCCTACAGCATGGGCTACATTTTGCAGCTGACCGGCGATCTCGATGGCGCGGCAGACGCATTCACTCAGGTCGTCCGCATCAAACCTGACTTCGTCAACGCGCACTACAACCTCGGCATCATCAGACAGAAGCAAGGAAAACTGAGTGATGCTGAAAACGAATTCAAAGCTGTAATTGCAGCCAATCCAAATGACGGCACTGCCATGATCAACCTGGGCAGAAACTATTTGCTCGGTGGAAACTTGCCGACAGCGGTCGAATATTACAGGCAAGGATTGAGCATTGACGGTACAGATCCGGCAGCCTTCCTCGAATTGGGCAATACGCTCATGAAGTTGAAAGACTTTGCTGGAGCGCGCTCCGCCCTTGATTCTGCAATCGGGCTCTCACCGACTGATAGAAACACCATCCTTGCAATGGCGAGTTTGAACCAACAAACCGGCATGGCTGACAAAGCGGAGATCACTTATCGTCAACTAGTAGCGAAGAATCCGGAAGATGTTGCCGTTCTCGAGTTGCTTGCAGAGAATTTGGAACAACAAGGAAAGCGTGCACAATCAATTGAGATCTATCAGCAGATCGTGCAAGTCAACCCGCGCTCCGCAGATGCTTATAACGACCTGGGTTTGGCACTGGAGCGCAATAAAGAACTAACGGCCGCTTTGGGTCAGTACAAAAAAGCGTTGGAAATGAACCCGAATTTGGTGGAAGCAAACATCAATATCGGCAACATTTATCTTGGACAGAAAGCCTACCAAGCAGCGCAGGACGCCTACGTTAAAGCAATTCAAATTCAGCCGGACAATTCACTTGCCCACTACAACTTGGGCGTGGCATTGATGGGCATGGAAAGACCTGACGATGCGATTATTGAATACAATCGTGCGATAAAAATCGATCCCAAATATTCCAACGCATACTACGCGCTAGGAATGATTTATCAAGCCAAAGGCGATCAGCAAGATGCTGTAGCATCCTATGAAAAATACTTGCAGTTGGATCCGGATGGACCTTACATTCAACCAGCCAAAGAAAACCTGGAAAAGCTGAAACAGGCTCTGGGTCCGGCTGTCGCTCCACAGATGGAGCGTGTATCTGAAGGCGACGCTGCAAGAAATTAACGCCGTGAAAATTCTGATTTTCGTCTGCCTAGGTTTGATTCTTCTCGGACTGGGCGGTTATCTCTATTGGATGACGACGCCGATGTACTCCATCCAGGAGGCTGGCATTGCCGTAGCCAGACACGATCTTGAAGCATTCGAAAAACGCGTCGACATTGAACAATTCGTCGACAATTTGATCGAAGATTTGCTGATGAAGCCGGCAAGCACTACACCAGGCCTGACAGTCCTTCAACGCTCAACAGGAGAGGAGGCACTCGCTTTTGCCAAAGGCAGCCTGCGCGCACAATTGATCAATAAGATTCGCAGCTCAATTGGCAGCAGCGGGCAAGAAGGAAGATATACAAGCCACCAACCGAATCTTGGGCCCGACGCCGCCATCGCCCGAGACATGCCAAAAGCCAAGGATCTGCAAGGCTTCTTCCAAGCAGCCGGAAGAGAACTTGGACGCGAAACAGGCAAACTCAAAAATGAAACGTACATGCGACTCACCGCGTGCGCAAGACAACAACCAAAGACAATCACCGGAAAATTACTCGGCTCGCCACCTCAAATTGTCGGCTTTCAAGCCAAGCTACTCATCGACGAATACGGTTTCACCAAAGACACCTTTCGAGGAGTAACTGGGTGGAAGACGATCAAAGATGAAAAAGGCTATCCGAGGTCAATCGTCGGATTCAAGTTCAACAGCCCGAAGGCCGGCAAAGAAATTACAGTCGACATCGGAATGTACCCCAACAATTCGTTCGGCGACTGGCGCGTGTTTCGTATAGAAAACATTCCCGAGTTAATGATGGCACTCAACGAAGACTACGAATACCAGGTGCATTCGCTAATGACTTGTTCCCTCGCAGGTGTCACGTCCCAAGCCGTCAACGACGAGATGCGCGGCTTAACCAATCGCATCAAGCAACAGGTGGATACCGACAGTATCTTGAATAAGTTGAAACTCCGTTTTAAATAGGGAGAAGCGCAGCTTTCCAGCCGGCTAAACCAAAAGAGCCAGCTCAAGCTGGCTCTCTCTTTTTATTTACGAAACAGGTCTGGCTTAATGCGCCCGCTTCTTACTTTTCGACTTCGGCTTTTCTTCGGGCTTCTTTTCTTCTTCAGCAGCTTGATCAGCACCGTCATCTGTAGACGTTGCATCAGTTGCTGTATCAGTCGCAGTTGTCGTTTGCTCGGTTTCGGTTGTCGTGGTCGTCGAAGTCTCGCTGGTCTGTTGACCACAGCCATTCAAAAGCACGACGAACCCAAAAACTATGCCAACAATCAGATTTTTGCTCATGTTCTGGTGACTCACTTTCTTGATGTTACTTAGTGCTCTTGGATTTCTTCTTTGTCTTTTCTTTCTTTGTTGTTTTCTTTTCTGTCGACTTGGTATCTCCGTCTTCCTTTTTCTCTTGCGTGGTAGTTGTTTCAGTGGAAGTTGTTGTGCTTTCCGTTTGAGCAGGTGCTGAAGCGTCAGAATCCTGTGCAAAGGCAGCTCCAGTGCTGCATCCCAAAATCATAAGCGCAACCAAAAACGCATGTAGTTTCACAATATATCCTCCATAGTGGTGGCACATTATTGCCACCACTGAACTTGCGAAACCCTTGCGTTCCTGCAATTTATTTCGAGCAAGCATTTTGCAAGAGAGCATTGATACGCTTGAAGAGGATCACTGGATTTTTTTCTGCATGTTGACTACAAGGGTCGGCCCCCACCGGGCCGGCCTTTCTCTTTATTTGCGCTCCGGCCCTTTTTTACAAGTTGGAAACAACAATCGCTTCAAAGCATGAAATGCTTGAAGCAATTCGTGCGCACCAAGGATCCACTATGCCGAGAACTCAAGACTTCCAACTGATTGAAGACGAAGCCGTCATTATCGATGCAAACTATGCTGTGGAGCAACATCTCGAAGACTATATTGGAGAGGTGACTGCAGTAATAGGAGACGCTGTCGCAGGAAGCTTCGATGCCAACGATATCAATGTAGCTGTTATCGAGCCGACAAAGAAAAAACCTTATTACACGCTTTGCACGATGGGCATGAGCAATATTCGCATGCCCGCGCCAAACGAAGATTCGTGCTTTGCAGAAATTTTGACTTGCCTGCCAAAGGATTGGAACTTTGATGATCTCGACGATCCCGATTGGAACTGGCCGATCAATTGGCTAAAAGACATTGCCAGTTATGCATACACGCACAACGCTTACTTGTCTTTCGACCACACGATTCCAAACGGAAATCCACCTGAGCCGGTTGCGTCGAATACAGACTTTTGCGGCTTCCTGATTGCTTTGCCATTGAACTTTCCAGGCGATTTCTATCAGCTTCGAATCGGCAAAGAAAAGTGCATCAACTTCTATTCCATAATTCCACTTTACGAAGAAGAGATGCAATTCACGTTATCCAACAAAATCGAAAAGTTCTACAAGAAACTCTTCGACAATAAGGTAAACGAGATTATCAATATCAATCGTCCAAATCTCTGCTTAAGGAAGTAACAGCACAGGGGCGCAATGCAATGTCTCAGATAGTGCGCAAAGGGGATGATGAAGAGGAGATTGATCCGCTGATTCTCGCCTACTTTGAATATCATGAAACAAGAAGAAAGAATGTCGACTTTCAAGTCGATACAGTCTCTCAGCACTTCCTTGCGCTCCTTGGACTTCAACGAACAAAAATCACCGAGAGCGACCGTATCGCAGAGCGCTATCCAGAGCGCGGTTGGAATTGGGCGTGGACCGCGGAACAACAATCAGATCCATGGTTTGTTACAGCAAACAGACACAATCGCATGCTTGCATATGCGTTTCTCTGCGCAATTCCATTCATTGTTTTGATTGCAACACTTTACGTAGGAAAGTGCGCGGAGAGAGACCGCGATGCAAACGCCTATCAATCAGCCGGAACGTACCAAGTCCCCTTCAATTGAAGACATTTTGCGTTCGATATGCTTAAGCAAGCCAGGGCAGCTAGTAAGATCAGGATCGCGTTTTATAAGCTCGATTGCAGTGTTGCGCGCATCTTCCAAAATCGGCGTGTCTTTGACTAGATCTGCAAGAATCATGTCCGGCAAACCGCTTTGCCTGTAGCCGGTAAACTCGCCTGGTCCGCGGATTTCCAAGTCACGCTCCGCGACAACGAAACCATCATTCGTCTGCTCCATAATCTCAAGTCGATGGCGAGTTTGCTCCGACTTCATATCGGCGACTAAAAAACAATACGACTGATCCGCACCACGTCCGACCCGACCACGCAATTGGTGCAATTGCGCCAAGCCGAATCTGTCAGCGTTTTCAATCATCATCACAGTCGAGTTTGGAACATCCACACCAACTTCGATAACAGTGGTCGAAACAAGAATATGGAATTCACCTTTGCGGAACCGATCCATAATCTCGTCTTTTTCTTGCGGCTTAAGTTTGCCGTGCATCAATCCTAGCTTGTAATCTTTGAAAACACCCTCTTTCAGTTTCTCGTATTCCTGCGTGGCAGCCTTCGCAGAAAGGCTCTCTGACTCTTCGATTAGCGGGAAAACAATGTAAGCTTGCCGACCTTTATCTATTTGTTCCTTCATCAAAGTCCATGCTTGTTTTTTCTCTGATGGTCGCAGCAATTTTGTCTCCACCGGTTTTCTTCCTGGCGGAAGTTCATCAATTTCAGAAACATCAAGATCACCATGCATGGTCAATGCCAGTGTTCTCGGAATCGGAGTCGCAGTCATCGTCAGCAATTCCGGCGTCATGCTCTTCGCTTTCAATCGTGCACGCTGTTTCACACCAAACCGGTGTTGTTCGTCAATAACGATCAAGCCGAGATTGGGAAACTCGACTGCATCTTCCAAGAGTGCGTGTGTTCCAACAGCGACATGCACCTGACCGGAGCGAATGTCTTGCAAGACTTCTCTGCGCTCCTTGGCACCTTGCTTTCCAACGACAAAACCCACTCGCAGCCCAAGTGGTGCTAGTCTCTCTTTGAACTGCTTGTAATGCTGTTCCGCGAGAATTTCAGTGGGTGCCATAACCACAGCTTGGAAATTGTTGTCGACAGCGATCAAACACGCCATCATCGCAACGATTGTTTTTCCTGATCCCACATCGCCTTGAACAAGGCGGTGCATGGGTTTGGGCGAAGCCAGATCCTTGCCTATTTCTCCGAATACTCGCAACTGAGCCTTTGTAAGTGTAAAGGGCAATTTTTCGACTAAACGCTTAACAAGACCATTCTCCACAAGCTCGATGGAGAGCGCTCCTTCAGTTTGTTCAAACTTATAGCGGCGCCGGGCAAGTAGAAGTTGAATCTGAAAGAGTTCATCGAACACGAGACGGCGCCTCGCTTCGTCCTTATTCTCGGGTTCTTCAGGGAAATGCATATTGGTCAGAGCGGTGCGCAAATCCATGAGCCCCAACCTATCTCTTATATCGGCGGGAATCGGATCCTCTAGATGCTCTCCAAAAGCGTCGAGAGCATTCTTGATCACATTGCGCAAATACCGCAAGCTGAGCCCTTCGGTAAGTGCATAAACTGGGACAAGGCGACCAAGGTGAATGCTCTGACTCTGAAGATCATCAATGCCACCACCTTCATCGAGTACGCCAAGAATTTCAACTTCTGCGTTCTTCAAAGCTAGCTTATTGGAATATTTGTCTCGCTCGACAACACCGGAAGCTATTACGGTTGCGCCTTTCGGAAACTGATCTTTGTATCGGTCGAGGAGATACTTATTGCCTTTTCCTCCTATGAAGCGCGTGATCGATAGACTGCCCGTCCCATCGGAAAGCAGAACATTCACTATCGAGATATTGCTGCGCTTAGACTGATACGCCGAGACCTGCCTGAGCGCAAGAGCCGGTCCACTGAAAGTCAGTCAACTAAGGGGACGGTTTCAAAGTCCGTAACTGGATC
>DTSE01000106.1:9530-10733 GCA_012965515.1 Candidatus Melainabacteria bacterium
CATGCCAATCTGAAGTTGCCGAATCGGCAATCGATTCTGGAAATCCAAATGCTTGCGCGGGTAGTGGCGCAAGAGATCGCCTGCCGTTTCAATCCCCAGATTTTTCAAGAGAACTGCAATTTTTGGTCCAACGCCTTTTACGAACTGAACCCCCACTTCATTGGGATCATTGCTGTGCTTTTTGAGCTTGTCAGCCGGTGCGTTAGGAGCGGGCGTGGTCGGTTGGCTATTTGATTCGGAAGCACTTGGTTTATGTCCGGACTGAGCACTCTCTTTGTGAACGGGTTGCGAAACAATCTGTCTGCCATCCGAAGTCATCGGGTTAGTTCTTGGCTTGTCAGATCCAGTTACGGACTTTGAAACCGTCCCCTTAGTTGACTGACTTTCAGTGGACCGGCTCTTGCGCTCAGGCGGCGCCTGCTTACTTGACTTCGTATCGTTGTAATCAGAAGCCGGCTTGGTAACGTCACTAACGCTTACAGGCTCACTGCCGCCTGTCATGACACCGGATTCATCGTCTATGTCCTGTATGTCAGGGGTCGCGTCCTGGCGCTCGTCAGCTATCTCCAGAAGAGGACCTATTAGTTCTTCAGTCCGCCGGATAATGGAAATTCTCGTAGCCACATCAACATTTGGATACTGGCGAAACAGAGCCCGCACCGTTACCCACACCGTCTCCATTGGAAATCGTCGCGTCAGCCGGTCGGCGGTCATGCGCATAAACTTGGAAAAGGTCGTGCGCTTGCCCTGAAAATCGGCATAGCGAGCACGCCTTTCTACGATAACTGCGCGCCGCAAAGCGGAAAGCTCTGCTTCCCGGGTGGGTCGTGCGTTACTAGTGCTAGTCGGCAAACTAAGAGACCTATTCCTGAAATCGAGTCCCTATGCCATTAAGACTAAAATATCGGCGGCAGAACCGCCAGTAAAAAAAATCGCTCATATGCGGCACATATGCGGGCGATAGCGGTTTTGATTCAAACGAAAAGGGCGCATTGAATGCGCCCTCACGAAGTCTTATGTCTATGGCAATTACTGCAGTCTGTTGAGAATCAGCTTGGAAATTGCCTTCAAGGTAGCGAATACGCCGAGACCTTCAGAAGCAACAGCTTCGAAACTCGGGACGCCACGGATGTTGAGTTCTTTCTCCATACGCTCGATAGGCATTGCGTATGGAGAAAGAACTCAACATCCGAGGCGTCCCGA
>DTSE01000106.1:10743-15136 GCA_012965515.1 Candidatus Melainabacteria bacterium
AGGCATTGCGTTTGCCAAGTCGCGCTTATTGTATTGCAGAACCCATGGAATGTTGTCGAGCGTCAAGCTGTATTCCGCCAGGTTTTCAATCATGTTCTGGAGGGACTCGACGTTATCTTTAGAACGCATTACGTCAGAATCGGCAACAAATATAATGCCGTCTACGCCGTTCAAAATCAGTTTTCTGGAAGCGTTGTATTCAACCTGACCAGGAACTGTGTAAAGAGAGAATCTGGTTTTGAAACCTTGGACTGAGCCGAGGTCCAATGGCAAGAAGTCAAAGAAGAGAGTTCTTTCCGTTTCTGTTGCCAGTGAAATCAGTTCGCCCCTGGTTGTCGGAGCCAATTGGCTGTGAATGTACTTAAGATTCGTCGTTTTGCCACCAAGACCGGTGCCGTAGTAGACGATTTTGCAGTTGATTTCACGCGCCGCGTAATTTACTAAAGCCATCCTTGCCTTCCTACCCCAACGCCGATCCGCCACGACGCACTTGGATTTCAAGCACTCGGTGGGGCGACAACAGGAATTGATACCACGATTGGGACAGCATTAGAAGTGATCTTACGAGAATTGATCTCGATCTTGGGGAAGGGGGGGACACAGTTAATTAAGACAGTCAAAAAACGGCTGCTTGATTTCCCGGTTAGGTTTATTTGCCTGACAACGCCAGCCAAAGCTGTAACCCCAAAAACAGACTACCACGTCGAAGGCCGGCCTTGGAGTGGTTTAGTGTAAATGTTCCTTTCGGTCTTGATGCTTATAAAGAGCCTAATTAGTTCGCGCGTAAAGGCTTTCGTGGTAAAATTCGCAGTCCGCTCATCACCGCGGCTGTAAACGCCGACGGCGACGGCTTCTAACTCTCCTGAAACAGACAGGAGCGCGTTTTGAAGCCATCGGCTGGTGAATTCTGGGCGTTTTAGAATGGCAAACCAACCAATATTTGGGAATTAGGGAAATGGCAAAACGTTGCGATGTGTGCGAAAAGGGTCCGTCAACCGGACGCAGCTATACCTTTTTGCGTTCTCACTGGAACCCGCACAACAAGAGACGCTGGCTGCCAAACCTGCAACCGGTCAGAGTTAAATTGCAAAACTCCGTCAAAAAGATGAAAGTTTGCACCTCTTGCCTGAAAGCGGGCAAAGTCCAGCGGGCACTCTAGTCTGAGTCTCCAGCACCGACTTAGTGACAGATAAAGTTTCCAGGCGCACTCCGGTGCGCCTGTCTTTGTTTTCGAATTTACTAGAAAATCTTTTCAAAACCCGACCTGCGCTGAAAAACTGTTCATTAAGAGACAGAACAGCCAGCCTGGTTAGAAAGTTTTGACCAGGCGTCTCATTTAGCGGCCGGTTGGCAGCTATTGTTTTTGAACAACCATTTGGCTGAGAGTTTTCAAAGTGCCAAAAACCGCCTTGCCCTCAGTAGCTACCGCTTCAAAAGAAGGCACTCCTGTCTGATTCAGGTCTTTTTCAAGGGTTTCTATCGGCAATGCGTCGGTCAGGTCCCTCTTGTTGTATTGCAAAACCCAGGGGACCCCTGTAAGGCTTAGTTTGTGTTCTTTTAAGTTATCCATCATTCCCTGCAGGGCTTCGACATTCGCCTGGCGGCGAACGGCGCTGGAGTCTGCTACGAAGATAATTCCATCCGCACCCTTGAGGATCATGCGCCTGCTCTCACCGTACTCCACCTGACCAGGGACTGTGTAAAGTGCAAAGCGCGCTTTGTATCCTTCCACTTCCCCCAGATCAAGAGGCATGAAGTCAAAGAAAAGAGTTCGCTCAGTTTCTGTGGCGACGGTTACCAACTCTCCGCGCACGGAAGGATCCAGATTGGCGTGCAAATAACGAAGATTTGTCGTTTTGCCACCAAGTCCGGTGCCGTAATAGACGACTTTATAGACAATTTCGCGCTTCGGGTAATTGATAAGTGCCATCTAGTGCCGTTTTCTGTACACCTGTACATTGATTTACGCGCCCGCGCCTAGAATAAGCGCGCCAGCGCCTAAAAACAATAGGCTACAAAAGCTGATTTTGCCACGTGCAAAGATTTCTGCCGTTATTTGCTGCCCCTTGCCAGATCAAGCAGGCGGTCTTTGCCGACCAAATAAACGGCATTGCAGAAATGACAACGTCCTTCGGCTTGCCCGTCTTCTTCAGCCATCGAGAGCAGTTCTTTCGAGCCCATCCAGCGAAGCGCCTCGACAAAGCGCTCGTTGGAGCACTTGCAATAGAACTTGAGAGGCTTGGCACCGGCAATCGGCACCACTTCAAAACCACTCAATATGCGCTCGAGAATTTGCTCCAGACTCATGCCTCTGCGCATGAGAAACGTAAAGGTGCCAAAGGTTGTTATGTTGTTTTCAATTCGACAGATAGTCTCTTCAGTGTGATCAGGCAATAGCTGCACGATGAGCCCGCCAGCTGCTTCTACGCCGCGCGCATTCATATGAGTACCGACCACAACAATCGAGCCGGTTTGATCCGAGCAGACAAGATATCGATTTATATCCTCTCCCACTTCGCCGGATTCCAGCTCGACAGTCGATGTGTGAGCCCGTCCAAAGCCATGATCAATAGTGACGTGCAAATATCCGGTTGAGCCGATTGCACCCCCAACATCAAAATTCCCCAGGGAGTTTAGTGGCAACTCAACCTGGGGATTTTCTACAAAGCCTCTAACTGTGCCTTTCGGTGACGCATCTACCATCACTTTGCCCAGAGGTCCGTTGCCCTGGAATTTCAAAGTGACCTGTCCCTCTCGCGCAACAACAGGGGTTAAAAGAGCACCTGCAGTCATTGCCCTACCCAGGGCGGCCGTCGCAGTGAAGGAGAGATTATGCCTTTGCCTAGCTTCTTCTACCAGGTTGGTGGTGGTGGCAATTACTGCTCTTATGGTGCCATCGTTGGATATCGCCTTTAGTATGCCGTCTTCCATAAGCATCACCAGATAAGAGCTTTTCTAAAATATTCTAGCAGTAAAACCTCAATTTTTACATCTCTTTACGCGATTCCTGCGACAACGACTCGCGGCAATCCGTTTACATCTTCGACGCTCTCCACCTTGTTCATCCCGGCACTGCGCATAATCTTCATGACAGGCTCCGCCTGCCCATCGCCAACTTCCACGGCGGCAAATCCATGCGGCGGAAACAATTTCGGAAGTGCAAATTTTGCGAATTGGCGATAGAAATCGAGACCATCTTCGCCCCAGCCAATCAGTGCTTGAGACGGCTCAAAGTCGCGCACCTCGGGCTCCAAGCTATCGAATATCGGCTTGGGAATATAGGGCGGATTGGACACGATGGCATGAAATCCGCTAAGAGTAAATTCGCGAAAATCGCATTTGCTCAAAGTCAGCCTAGAAGAAACGTCATAAGTGCGCGCATTCAGCCTCGTGGCATCGAGCGCTTCTTGGGAAACATCTACCCCGACAACCTGCAATCTGGGAATTTCTCTAAGCATCGCCACAGAAATACAGCCGCTGCCGACACCCACTTCAAGCACGCGAAGCTCGCCGCTGATGCCCATATGCATAAGTCGTTTCGTAACTAAATCGCAAAGAGTCTCTGTGTCAGTGCGCGGAATAAATACACCGGGCTGCACGGCGATGCGCATTCCCATAAACCAACCGTAACCAAGGCAATACTGCAATGGCTCTCGTTTTACACGCCGCCTTAAAATTCCTTCCAGCTCTTCACATGCCGTTGATTCAAGTAAATCATCCCATTTCAATTCACGCTCGGCAGCATTCAGCCTTGTCACGTGTTCGATAATCAAGTCCGCCTCTCGGCGCACTTCAACGCGCTCGATACCGACGTCTTTGAGCGTCTTTACTATCTTTTCCCGCGCTTCTTTAATCGAACGACAGTCGGCAAAAGAAATTGAATCCGTTTCGATTTCAGACGACAACTAGAGAGACTCCTTGAGCTTCCGTTCGTTGTCCGCCATGATGTTGGCATCGATGACCTTCTCCAGATCGCCTTCGAGAACGTACTGTAGATTGAAGTTTTGGTTGATGCGATGGTCGGTGATGCGATTGTCTTTAAAGTTGTAGGTGCGAATTTTTTCCGAGCGATCGCCGGAACCCACCTGCGCACGCTTCTCTTCCATCAGTGTTTTTTGTTGCGCTTCCAGTTCCATCTTGTACAGCTTGGCGCGCAAAATTTGCTTGGCACGCTCTTTGTTCTGCAACTGACTTCTCTCTTCCGAGCAAGCAACCATCAGGCCGGTCGGCTTGTGCACGATGCGCACGGCCGTTTCCACCTTGTTGACGTTCTGTCCGCCCGGCCCGCCGGCATGGATGAAAGTTTCACTGATCTCAGCCGGATCGAGGGTTATATGTTCGGTAATTTCAATCATGATTTTTGATGTCTCCTGTCTCTCCATAAGCCTCATTC
>DTSE01000106.1:15146-15415 GCA_012965515.1 Candidatus Melainabacteria bacterium
TCTGCCGGACGCTTCCGTCGCCGGAACCCGCTGAAATTGACGTTCTGTCCGCCGGCACCGCCTGAACGCATGGTTGTAATGTCCAGATCATTGTCATTTAATTGCACGTCAATTTCATCGGCCTCCGGCATCACTGCCACGGTGGCTGTCGAAGTGTGCACTCTGCCGGACGCTTCCGTCGCCGGAACCCGCTGGACTCGGTGCACTCCCGATTCGAATTTCATGCGACTGTAGGCTCCGTCACCTTTGAAAGCAATGATGACTTCTTT
>DTSE01000107.1 GCA_012965515.1 Candidatus Melainabacteria bacterium
ATGCTGATGAAAGGTGTCGGTCTTTCCATCTTGGCTGTGGGCATTCTTCTGGTCGGTTTTCAGCTGATTGGTGACGGTTTCGAGTCTTTAGAAACGCTCTTCGTTAAAGTCGAAACGCCTGTCACATACCGTTTTGACAAGTATGCGCAGCTTTTGAAAGAGTTTGTCAAAGACAACAGCGTCGACTATGCAGCTTTGAAAAAGTCTCCATTGCTAAAGGAAAGCATGAGAGAAGGACGACTACGCCAAGTTCTTGAGCCAGACGTATGACGGGTTCCATGCCCCAGATTGATTCGGGAGTGGCTGTGGCAATGATAGAAGGGCGCTCGCCAAGGCTGCGCGCCAGTTTCAAACTTTCAATTACCTTTTCATATACGTCGATGCCGCGCTCGGCCTTGTATTCATCGCGATCGGTTGTAGAAAGGGAAAATTTCAAATCATCAATAAGACCAACAAGCTCTTTAGCCATACGGGGATACAGTGTGCCTGTGTTGGCGACGCTGATGAAAAATCCCATGGATTTCGCTGCCCGCAAGACTTCCGGCAAGTACGCCCAGTCGTTTGAGTGCCGCCAGGTTTTCAATTATGGTTTCCGGCTGGCTTTCTTTGATGCGAATGTTTTCCGGCTTAATCGGAATATCGCAGTAGGTGCAGCGAGAATTGCACTTATAGGTCAAGTAGTAATTGGCGAGAATGGGCGGCACTTTTAAATGTGGTCCTGGTAAAAATTGTTGCTGGCTCTTGCCAACCGTGTGGCGTCACTGTTATGCGGCGCCTGCGGGCAGCCGTCGGGTCTCTCTAAATGCGGTCAGGGTTTGTTTCAACCGCCGGATAACGAATACAGTATATTAGCGTTCGAACGACTGCATTATCTGGTTGCCAGGTACGGCTTTCTTTCGCTAAAAATGTTCAATAAACCTGTAAATTCAGATCTCCGAATAGAATTTACTGTTTCCGGCTAGTTCGTCGTCTCAGGTTCTAAGTAGGTCTTCCGTGCGTCATCCTAATTTGCTGAAAAGAGAAGATTCCGTTCTTCTCATTGTTGATGTTCAAGAAAGCTTTCGCTCCAACATCAATAACTTTGCCGACCTGACCCGCAACATTACGATAATGGCCGAGGCGGCGAAGATTTTGAAATTGCCTGTGGTTGTTACTGAACAGTATCCACAAGGTCTAGGCAACATTGTGGCAGAAATTTCAGCTTGCTTGGGCGAGCACAAACTGTTTGAAAAGAGTTGCTTCAGTTGTTGCGGTAGCGAACAGTTTATGTCCTATCTGGAAGGCACGGGGCGTAAACAGATTGTCGTGACAGGAATTGAGGCGCATGTATGTATCAATCAAACAGCGCACGATCTTTTAGAAGCCGGAGAGCAGGGTCATCGTGTCACTGATGCGAGTGCCAGTCGCAGTCAGAAAAACAGAGAACTAGGCATTGAGAAGATGTTGAAGTCAGGCGCGATTCCATCGTCTGTTGAGACTGCACTTTTTGAAATGTTAGTAGAAGCAAATACAGAAACATTTAAATCGGTACAACGTCTCGTTAAATAGTGCCGACAAATATCGAACCGCAGGTGGTGGCGTTTGAATTGCTAATGTTTTTGCGAAACTTAGCTAAATTAGCGTAATCCCTTGGATAGATTGGCGGCAATGTGATTTACTTTGCGCGGAAGCTTGCCAACAATTCAAGACGTCAAGCGATTAATGGAAACCCCCGGTATGCGAATTCTTTCTCCAGTAGTGCCCAGGCGTGCGGGTGCATTGGGAGCGTTTCTATCGTTGTCATGCATACTAAGTTGTGCGCCCGGTATCTTGAGCGCCACACCTGCAGTGGCACAAAATCCGGGTCAGACTGTAAATCCAGGCGACCAGCTTACTTATCCTTCTAATCCGCCGCAGCCGGTGCTTCCAGCGCAGCCGAGCGCCACTGCCGCACCTGCTAATCCTTCTGCCAGACCTGATCCGCAGAATCCTGCTACCGGCAACGACGGCTTGCCCAGCGGTGCTCCGGTAAGCTCCGAGCTCAATTACGGGCAAGGCGGAGATGCGAAATTGCCTGTCGAGCTAAATGAGTCGCCGCTTTCCCCCTTTTATCGCAAGCAAGAAACGCAAATTATCGAGGGACAGGCTGCCGATTTTAGAAACAAGTATTTAGTCGGCGAAACCATAGAATTGCAGTTGCCGAAGCCCAGTCAAATGATTCCACTGGGCGGACGATTACCTCCAATTCGCCTGGAGGCGAGCTACACGCAGCCAGTTAATTTGAAGGATGTTTTGCATTATGCCATCGACAATAATCTCGATATCCGCATTCAGCAAGAGCAAGTAAACACCGAAAGGTGGAGGCTTGGAGCGCAGGCCGGGCGGTTTTTGCCGGACACGATCATGAATTATCAATCGCAGTTCCTGCAAGGTTCGCAATTGCTGGGCGGCACCATTCCGATTTCGTTCAAGACGCCAAACGTCAATACCCAGGCAGGTTTTCGATATTATGGTTTTCGCGGCGGCGCCGTGATGTTCGGCACTCTTGCACAGCTGCACAATTTCAAAGCTGCGAAACAACAGCTGAAAGCCAGTGTTAATGACACTCTTTTGGAAGTGACACGCCAGTACTACAACATGATTCGCAACCAGGCGCTTCTGCAAATTCAAACTCGTGCAGTTGATGTTTCTAAAGCTCAAGTACTGCTCAACCAGCAATTGCAGCGCGCCGGCACGGGTACTAAGTTTCAAGTCTTGCAGGCGGAAACCCAACTAGCTAGAGACGAGCAAGCCTTGCTTACACAGCAAGTAGAGTTGCGGCGCACAGCCATCCGGCTGGCTGTTTCACTCAATCTCAATTCCAATGTAAACCTGCTTTCACTGGAACCTGAGGTGAGAAAAGTTCGCCTCATCGATCCGAATTCCGATATCAATCGCCTGATCTCTTTGACTATTCTCAATCGTCCTGAACTCAGGCAATTCGAGGAATTGAGACTGGCTGCGCGCAGACAAGTGCAGGTTGCTGCCGCTCCTTTGTATCCGCGCTTTTCGTTTTTCGGAACGGTAACAGGCAGTGGACAAACACTCAGCCAGAAATATCAATTCGTCCCTGGTTCATTTAGGGACGTGCCCGTCACTGGGACGCCTCCGTCAGGCACAGTCATTGACGTGACGCAGGGCAACGGCAACAACCCCTCTGGCAATATCAATACTTTCGTCAATCCGGCTTTGAATAGTACGCTGACCGCCTCAGGTCAAGTCTTTCAGCCGCCCACTTTTACATCCAGGCAGATTAGGCCGTCGTACGCCATAGGCTGGCTTTTGGACTGGAATCAAGAAGGTATGGGAGTCCCGACAGCCGCTGCAGTCGGCGCTCAAAAGGCGCAAGCAAGGCAAGCGCTTTTGCGTTCGAACCAGACATTGATTGGTGTATTGCAGGAAGTTCGTGACGCCTATTTGACAAGTCAAACCGCCGAGCGTCAAATCGAAGTGGCTACCAAAGGAGTTTTGTCGTCTGCCGAAGAACTCCGCCTGGCCCGGGTTAGACTCGCCAACGGTGTGGGGACGAACATCGACGTTATCAACGCGCAGCGAGATTTTACCCAGGCTTTAGTCACGAAGGCAGATGCAATCGTGGTGTTCAACATAGCCCAGGTGCAACTTTTGAGAAATATGGGATTAATATCGTTAGATAATTTGACTTCTGGAAGACTTGTAACTCAATAACCGTTAGGCGGTGGCATTTTCTGGGCTTGATGTCACCAGGGGGATAGTCCTAGCTGTCCCCGGGAACCCAGGTCAATCGTGGGCTAATTTGAGGAGTGCTGCCCTTGGCGGACAAGAACCTCATAGGCATGGTCAGAGGATTGCTCAAGCGCTCTCGTAGCGAGACGGGCGGTCCTAAGCTCTTTCGCCTCAAAGAGACGAATCTGGTCCGCATTGAAGACGAGACCACAGGTGAAGAGCAGCAGGTTGCGCGCGAACAAAGCTACACCGACCTTTGGCTTTCTGCACTCGATAATTCCAATACTCCCGAGAAGAAGCCTCGCCTGGCTGGAGCTGCTGCCGGCGGTGCAAGGCGCGGTCCATCCAATGCAGATTTGAGCTTCACGGACGTCTGGATGAAGTCGCTGGCGCCCCCTCCGGAGTCTCCATCCGATGGGCCGGCAGGCGATCCCGACCGTCTCAAAGAAGGTCAGGAGCTCAAAGAAGGCGACTACAAGGTACTTTTCCAGGTTGATCGGCCCGGTTTTGGCTCGTCTTACCTTGCTTCGCACCAGGTTATGGATGCCGACGGAAACTTCCTGAAGAAAGTGACAGTGCTCAAGAGATTTCACCTGGTTGAGCCCAAAGACCCCGATATGCCGGACTCTCCCAGTCGTTTCATGAAATACGCTCGCCGCATTTCAAAAATTGATCACCCCAATATCGTCCCTGTTCTCGACTATTTTGTGGAAGGTGACTACGGCTATCTCGTTCACCAATATCTGGAAGGTTTTTCACTGAAAAAACAAATCAGACAATTGGGACCGCTTGACGAAAAGGTAGTGATTGGGCTGCTTTTGCA
>DTSE01000108.1 GCA_012965515.1 Candidatus Melainabacteria bacterium
TTTCTAGTATTTGGATAAAACCGTCATTGATACCACGATAGCTGCTGAAATCGATTCTATGGAATCTCAGACCTGTTAGATTCTTGAACAGCTGGTCGTTAGCTGCAGCAGTCTTATTCAAACGAAAAGTCACGCTCGCATTTGGTGGCAATGGGACTTTTCCTTTTGCAGGTGACTTACGGTGATCAATTACCAATGCCCCGTAGTCATCAGGGAAATACAAAAATTGTTTGCTTGTTCCGTCAGCCGACTTTTCATTAAGTATCACTGGCGTGTTGTCGTGTGGGCTTGTGCCGAAACCACCAGGTTCAAGTTCGCGAACAGCCTTGCTTACGGTGGTGAAAGTTGGGTTGTCTTCGCCAGAGCTACTCTTGCTCAACGCGTCATGTGCTTCCGACAGTTCGAGTCCTGTAAATCGAATACCTTTATCCGCCACAACTTTGCTTGGTGCAAACCACAGCGGATAAATAACAGCACGATCGATAATTGCCATGATGGCAGCTGAGAGCACGACAGTTCCTAGTGCGATTAGCACTTTCTGCGGGACCTTCAGCTCTCTCTTTGCCTGAGGCTTATCTTTGACAATGGTGACCACAATCCCCACTTCCGGCCGTTGCAATGCCATGAAATCGTTCACAACTGTTTGCAAATCCGGATAGCGTTCTTCGGCTTCAACAGCAAGCATCTTTTGAATAATACTTTCTAAAAGCTCAGGAAACTCGCATCCAAGAGTTGCTTCCTTGAGGCTCGGCGGCTTCTCTGAGAGTCGTTTCAACATTGTCGACATTGCTGTTTCGCCAAGGAATGGCGGAGTTCCTGTGAGACATTCATAAAGCACGCAGCCAAGCGAGTAAATGTCAGAACGCTTGTCCACCACTGTTCCTTTGCACTGCTCAGGACTCATGTACACAGGGCTTCCAAATATCTCGCCAGTTTCTGTAAGCGACTGAATTTCACCGTCTTCCGATTGAGTAAGCTTGGCGATGCCAAAATCAACAATCTTGACGGTACCCTCAACCGGTTCGCGCTCCGGATGCAGGAGCATTATGTTGCCGGGCTTTATGTCGCGATGAACAACACCCTTCTCGTGTGCATACATCAATCCAAAGCAAAGCTGGATTGCCAAACGCACTACATACTCGACCGGAAGCGTATCCTTGCTCTTTAGCACCTCAGATAGTGTCACACCTTCTATGAGATCCATCACCAAGTATGGTTGCTCGCCGGCAATGACACCAAATCCATGAACACCCACGAGATTTGGATGCTGAAGCTGTGAAGCTGTGCGCGCCTCCTGTTTAAACCGTCTCGTAGAGGCTTCCGTACGCCGGTTCAGATCGAGGACCTTAAACGCGAAATCCTTTCCCAAGAACATCTGGTGGACTCGGTACACCGAGCCCATCCCACCTCGACCAATTAGCGATACGATCTGATACTTTTCATCAATTACTACACCAGGTGCAAGAGCCGTCTCTTTGTGAGAGGATGCATCGAGAAATACTGTGCTGTCTTGATTCTCTTCCATGTCTAAAACCTGGGATCAGTTCTCAATGTATTTTCCAGGTTGGGCCAAGCTTTGTTCATTCCGTCCCTCATGTCTTCTCTGCTTCCTGTAACAGTCACCACTTTGACTACCTTTCTTAGGGCAGCCAAGTCAGCATCGGACCAATGGTCACGCGAAATTGTGACAGCTTGCAACTTGGGAAACTTCTTGAAGGTGTGAATGGACTTTGGAGTGATACCTGTGTTGCGAAACACCATTATTTGAAGGTTCTTCAATGGTGTTAGTTTTTCTAGATCCTCATCCGTAAATGATGCAGCACTTTCAACCCCCAATGTTTTCAAGTGAGTGATTCGAGCCAAGGTACTCACATCAAACTGCTTTATGTACTTGTTGTTAGCATTCTTCGATGGAAGTCCGAGCTTAAAATGAATATTGTTGATCTTGTTCGTACGTGCCAGTTCTTCGAAAACCGGAGTTGGGTTGTCTGCAGGTCCAAAGGTTAGGTATTCAAGCTCTCTAAATCTTTCAAGTTTCAAAATCTCAGATACTGGTACCAACGAATTAAGCAACTCAATGCCCTTGAGCACCTTGTTTCCGTACAAGGGCCTGAGTGAGTCGACTTCGGAGCCCTCGAGCTTTACGGCAAACAATTTGGGAATGTGCTCCAGTATCCCTATCGTCTCATTGGTAACTGCAGGAGTACTGCCGTACTCAATCAAGGCAAACGTCTGATTTGTCAGATTTTTCAGCAACTCAGGTTGTGCGCTAGGGACTTTATCCAACTTTAGAATAATCACTGCATTTGGTGGCAGCTCAATATTGCCGAATGCTGGGCGCCCTGGATACTCAAAATTGATACTGATGGTACCAGTCCTAAACGGGAAGGATAGAAACTGCCTTTTAGTGGTCTTGACTGTTTTCGTATGCAGATACGGATACTTAAGATCCTGCTTTCCTAGCGCTTTTCGAAGGCTCAAAGTAGCGCTATTGGCTTCAATGAGTGTCGCCCGCCTTTGCTCCTCTTTAGACTTTTTCAATTCCCCCAAGGGCTTTTCACCGTAAGCAGCTTGAAGTTCTTCCAATTCAATACGAGCCAAATCTTTCCTTACCTTGCCAGGAAAAATCACATAAGCGTCAACGGCGAAAGTACACACACATGACAGCAAAGCGAGCGCGCATAGCAATACGAAAAACTGACGCATACGATCACGCTCATCTTCCGTTTTTGGGGTTTCATCACCTACTGTGACGGGTCCTTCGGCTTGCATCTCCATCAAATCCCGAATAACCGAGCCGAGATCTTGGTAGCGATCGTCAGGATCAACAGCAAGCATTTTGCGTACAACGTTTTCCAATCCCAGTGGAAAATCGCGCCCCAACGAGCCTTCCTTCAAGCTAACAGGAGCTTCCGACAGGCGCTTCATCATGGTCGACATGGCTGAGTCACCAAAGAACGGCGGCGACCCTGTTAAACATTCGAAAACGACACAGCCGAGAGAATAGATATCAGATCGTTTGTCTACCGGATCGCCCTTGCATTGTTCCGGACTCATGTACAAAGGACTGCCAAAAATCTCACCAGTTTTCGTCAGCGCTTGAATCTCACCACTTTCAGATTGAACCAATTTCGCAATACCGAAATCGACAATCTTCACTGTTCCTTCTCGCGAGCTCTCATCCGGATGTAAAAGCATAATGTTGCCAGGTTTGATATCACGATGAACAACACCCATTTCGTGCGCATACATCAAACCAAAGCAGATTTGGATGCAAAGTCCAATGACAAAATCAGTGGGAAGTGAACCTTTCTTTCTCAAAATGTCTGACAGCGAAACACCCTCAACCAGGTCCATTACGAGAAACGGTTGGTCCGCACGAAAGACACCAAAATCATGGACTTCAACCAGGTTTGGATGCTGTAATTGAGACGCAGTTCGCGCCTCTTGCTGAAACCGTCGCACTGCAACATCACTACTCTGATGCAAGTCCAACACTTTCAACGCGAAGTCTTTACCAAGCGCCTCCTGATGCACGCGGTACACCGCGCCCATGCCACCTCTGCCAATGAGGGAAACGACCTTATAGGTGTCATTAATTATCGTGCCAGACGAGAGTTCAACTCCACCAGAAGTAGAATCAGTTGAAGCCGAATTGTCTTGATCTTTCATCAATCCCGTTGATAGTGGGGAGCACAACTGAGTTTATCAAATCGGCGAACGAGCCACCTCTTTGAAGTACTTCGGGAACAACGAAATGTGAATTTTGAAATAGCCATCGTTCATTTGTTCATACTTCTTGTGCTCCGGATCGTCTTCCAATCTGAAACGCCGTGAATTTCCCGCATGAGGATTTCTAAGCGTTACCATTCCAGTTCCAGCATCAAATCCAGTAATCGTGTATCCTGCAAACTCTTCAACCAGTACGGGTTTTGGTACGTCATCGGTAGAAAGACAAACAATAGGATGTTGCTTTTTGATTGCATCACCAATGAAAGCTGCCAGCGCAGGTTGCGTGGTGTTGTTTGCAATTATTTTTTCAGCCGGATGCCCAGTTAACATTGAAAGTCCTTGCTCAAGACTCTGAGCGGGATTCTCCCGCGCGGCCCCATGAATAAGTGTCGCCCAAAGCGCCTTATCCTTCATCTGGTAACTTTCCATTTTCGCAGGTGTAATGTGATAATCAGTTGAGCTATTGGGGAAGCGGACTATGTAAATGTCTTGCGAGCTTGGACAGCGAATCATGTCTGCGATTATCTCGCGCCCGCGCGGAAGCAATGCCATTGCAGCCATGGAGCATTCCAGTCCAGCGTCAGGATAGGTGACAAACGGAGTGATTCCATTTGCGCCCTCAATAGCAATGATGTCCGCTGTGAAAGCAGCATCGCGAGGTCGTGTGGATCTCGTCGTTGCTGTCGTCGACGCCGAAGCATGTGCTGTCCTGGAAGAACTCGGACTCGCCGCAGGAGCACTCGCAGCCATTGCATTCTTTAAAGCTTGACGCCCTTCTTCAGTTTCCATCAGTTCATCTAC